>JBAYSM010000042.1:0-20950 GCA_041676205.1 Rhodospirillaceae bacterium
ATCCAGGACGCCCAGCCCGCCCTGGAAGACGGCGAGAAGATGCAGTTGACCTACAACGTGCGCAACACCCACCGCGCCGTGGGCACCAAGCTGTCGCACATGATCGTCAAGAAGTACGGCATGACCGGCCTCCAGCCCGGCCACATCACCGTGCGCCTGCGCGGCTCGGCCGGTCAGTCCCTGGGCGCGTTCGCCGTGCAGGGCCTGAAGCTCGAAGTGTTCGGGGACAGCAACGACTACGTCGGCAAGGGTCTGTCGGGCGGCACCATCGTGGTCCGGCCGTCGGTGTCCAGCCCGCTGAAGTCCAACGACAACACCATCATCGGCAACACCGTCCTGTACGGTGCGACGTCCGGCAAGCTGTTCGCCGCCGGTCAGGCCGGGGAACGCTTCGCGGTCCGTAACTCCGGGGCGCAGGTGGTGGTCGAGGGCTGCGGCTCCAACGGCTGCGAGTACATGACCAACGGCACGGCGGTCATTCTCGGTGAAGTGGGTGCCAACTTCGGCGCCGGCATGACCGGCGGCATGGCCTTCATCTACGACGAGGAAGGCCTGTTCGAGCACCGCGTCAACCCCGAGGCCGTCCTGTGGCAGCGCATCGAGGTCGGGCATTACGAACAGATGCTCAAGTCCTTGATCGAAGAACATGTGGCCGAAACCCACAGCCGCTTCGCCGAGCGCCTGCTGGTCAACTGGAAGCGTGAGGTGGGCAAGTTCTGGCAGGTCGTGCCCAAGGAACTGCTCAACAAGCTCGACGTCCCGGTGACCAATCAGGTGGCGGCCAAGGTCAGCGCCTAAACCCTAAGGTCCTCGTTAAAGCAAGCCGCCCGCCCTGGGACACCGGGGCGGGCGGTTCTTTTTTCGGGATGCGGAACGCGGAGCAGCGGCTTACTGTTGAGAGTGCATCCATTCGAACAGGACACGCGCCATGAAGATGATCCAGGAATTCAAGGAATTTGCGGTCAAGGGCAATGTCGTGGACCTTGCCATCGCCGTCATCATCGGTACCGCGTTCGGCCGCATCGTTACCTCTTTGGTCAACGACATCATCATGCCGCCGATCGGATACCTGATGGGCGGGCTGGACTTCACCAACCTGTTCTGGTCGTTGGGCGACAAGGACTACGCGAGCTTGGCCGAGGCCACGGCGGCCGGGGCGGCCACCGTGAACTATGGCGTGTTCATCAACACCGTCTTGAACTTCTTGATCGTCGCCTGGGCGCTGTTCCTGGTCATCCAGGCCATGAACCGTCTGAAACGCCGCCAGGAGGAAATCCCCGCCGCCGCGCCGGAGGCTCCCGAGAAACCGCGCCAGGAGGTGCTGCTGGAGGAAATCCGTGACGCGTTGCGCGGCCCGCCCAAACCCTGACCAGCATCCCGCACCTTGACCAACATCAAGCAATACCCTCGCGCGTTCCTCCAGTATTATAGTACCGAACTACGACCCGCTGGACCTGGAGGAGCCGATGCCTGATTCGTCCGCCCTGGATGTTCCCCGCGACGGGGAAGGTTATCTGATCGACCCAGCCGACTGGACGGAGGACATTGCCCAAGCGCTGGCCGCCGCCGAGAACATCACGCTCGGCACGGAACACTGGTCGGTGATTGAGTTCATGCGCGATTTCCTGCGCCGCAAGGGCATGGCGCCGGACGCGCGCTATGTCATCCGGCACCTCAAGGACACCACGGGGGCGCCGCGCAACCGGCTGTTCGAATTGTTCCCCTACGGCTATGTCCAGCAGGCCTGTAAAATCGCCGGAATGCGCCGTCCGCGCGGGTGGAGCACCGGCTAGACAACAACAATTGTAAATACGCCCAAAACCGGCCCCGAGGCGTGCGGCCGCCCCTTGCATCGCATGGCGGTTTAGGACAAGAGTCGCATGAGATTGGCTCTGAGTCCTTCCCAAAAGGGTACACCCCATGGCGCCCATGGATGGCACCGCCGCCCCGTCCGCACCTGCCGCCGCCCCGTCGGGCGCCGAGGAACCGACAACCGTGCGCAGCGAGGACCTCGCGTTTTCCATGGACTTCCTGCCGGTTCTCGATGGCCGGGAGAGCCGCGTGAACACGCTGTACTGCCGGCCCACGGCGCGCCTGCCCGACGGCACCTTTCTCAGCGACGATACGCTGTTGTCGTCGGGCATGGCCGGGCGCACGGTCAACGATGCGCTGCTCATCAAGATGATGCTGCGCACCCTGGAAATGGCCGGTGTGCGCGCCGCCCTGATGGCCAAGACCGGGGATACCCGCAAGATCATCATTCCGGTGAACGGCGCGGCGCTGGCGATTCCGGCCGTGGCCGCCGCGTTTGCCGATGGCTGCCGGACGTTCATCCGCGATCTCAGCCAGAGCATCCTGTTCGAAGTCACCAACATGGATGACGAGAAATCCATGGGCTACCTCGACGAGGTCGCCATCCTGCTCTATCCGTTCTGTCTGACCTATTCGGCCCGCATCCTGCCCAAGACGCAGAACTTCAAGCTCTATGCCACCACCAACTACAGCGGCATCGCCCTGCACCTGCGGGACAAGCCGTGGCCGATGAAGGCGGTGGGCAGCTACTTCGATGACTTGGTCAAGCGCAGCGAGGCCAACCGCCTCAAGGCCTACTGCCACGGCCTCGGGTCGGTCGAACTGGTCGAGGCCGCGCTGGCCGCCGGGGTGCGCTTCGTGTCCGGCCCCGGCGTCAAGGGCTGGCTCGCGCAGCACGCGGCCTGACGCGCCATGCCGGTGAACGCAGAAAACGGTGCCGTCGTCCGGCACCGTTTCGTTTTTCTGCGGAACGGAGGAGGCGGAGGGCTTATGCCGCCCGGACGTCATTGAGGAACTTCTCGACTTCTTTCTTGAGCGTCTCGGCGGTCTGGTTCAACTGACCCGTGGCAGCAGTGACCTGCTCGGCAGCGGCGCCGGTTTCGCCGGCGGCCTGGGTGACGCCAGTAATGTTTGTCGAAACCTCGGCTGTTCCCTGAGAGGCTTCCTGCACATTGCGGGCAATTTCATTGGTCGCAGCGTTCTGCTGCTCCACGGCGCTGGCAATGCTCGCCGCTGTCTCGCTGATTTCCGAAATGACCGTGGCAATTTCTTCAATGGCTCCCACGGCCTGACGGGTCTCCGACTGAACATCCGCAATCTGACGGCCAATTTCCTCAGTCGCCCGCGCGGTCTGGTTGGCAAGGGCTTTGACTTCATTGGCAACGACGGCAAACCCCTTGCCGGCCTCTCCGGCCCGAGCCGCTTCGATCGTCGCATTGAGCGCCAGCAGGTTGGTCTGGCTGGCGATGTCGGTAATAAGGTTGACGACCTCACCGATCCGGCCCGCCGCGTTGGCCAAACTCTGCATCGTCCTGCGGGTGTCATTGGCCTTATCCGCCGCAGCCCGAGCGATGGTTGTCGAGTTCTCGACCTGACGGGCGATTTCGCGGATGGAACTGGTCAGTTCTTCGGCTGCTCCCGCGACTGTCTGCACGTTGGCCGATGCTTGTTCGGCTGCAGCGGCGACGGTGGTGGCTTGCCGGGAAGTTTCCTCGGAAACCGATGCCATGGACTGAGCGGTAACTTCCATCTCGCTCGCGGCGGACGACACGCTGGTTACGAGATTTCCGGCGACGTCCTCGAAGGTCTTTGTAAGATCATCCAGCCTTTGTGCGCGGCGGGCCTTGACCTCGTTTTCCGCTTCTTGGGCCTGGGCAAGGCGACGCGCCTCGATGGTATTCTGCCGGAAGATGTCAACGGCCTTTGCCAAGGTGCCGATTTCATCCTCACGCAGTGCCAGATGCTCATTGCCAGCGGAATCGGTGTTTCCGGCGCTCAGTTGTTCAATAGCCTTGGTCACGCTTGACAGCGGTCGCTGGATCAGGCGCCGAACCAGGACAACAAGCAAAGTAGAGAGGGCAACAAGGAGGACCAGAGAAGCAGAGATAACGAACAGTTCCAGGCGACGGGCTGACGCGAGCAGGTCCTCGACCGGCAATGTCACCATGACCGCCCATGGCGTCGTCGAGCGCCCGATGGTGAGCGGGACGAAGATTCGCACCACCTCGACGCCGTTGTCGAGCACGCTCTCGGCGCGCTGGATATGGTTCTCACCTCGGGCGATGCTCTGCTTGGCTTCCGCGAGGGTCGGGTCCTGCGCATCAATCGGCTTCGTCAAGGTTGCCGGATCGCGCGACGCAACCCACGAACCTTTATTCGAGATAAGGGACACGCTTCCGAACCCGAGCGGATGCTGCTGGGAAAGCCTCTCTTGCACGTCTGCCAGTGCCAGATCAACGCCAACAACGCCCAATTTCTTGCCATCAATGGTGATTGGTGCTGCGAGGCTGGTAACCAGGGTTGGAGCGCCGTTGACCTCATAGATGTACGGCTCGATCACGGACTCCCGCTGGGTGCTCATTGGCATGACGTAATAGTCGCCTACGCCCGGCGTGGTGAAATCCACGAGGTGGCTGACCGTGATCTTTCCGTTGCTTTGCACGACATAAGGCGAGAAACGGCCCTTTTCATCGTTCCCGGTCTTTCCGACATGGTCATGGTCACGCCCATCGAGAGCATCCGCTTCCCACCCAGTCCATGTGCCTAAAAGCTGCGGATTGGCCAGGAGTACGTTGTGAAGGATGGCTTCATAACTACCGCGATCGCGGAAGTTCGTCCGGTAGAGCGCAGTATAGGCATTAACGGTCGTACGCACGGCAGCCATAGACTGCTCAAGCCGGAGGCCAACATCTCGTGCGACGCCATCGGCGACTGCCTGACCCGCTTCCAGGGCGCTTTTCTCGGCATTGTCACGCGCTTGCTGCGCGATCACGAAAGCCATCCCCCCAATGCCCAGCATCAAAGAGGCGACCACCGCTATAGTAAGCTCAAGGCTGATAGACTTCTTAATCATTCCCAAAATATTCACTCTTTTACTCCCCCCTCACTATTAAATATACCGGCTGTTATCATTGTCCGTTATTGGCCGCGCATTGGGATATTTTAGTGGCATTTATATTTCCTAATGCGCGTCATTGTTGAAAATTTTCAGACAATGTAATTATTCGCATCATTTACCAAGTCCTTGGGAACGAGAATGCGCAAAAAGTATATTTGAAGGTACAAAAGTATGAACCGTCGCCAGCCGCCCTGTGGCCCGAAATCATTCCCCTCGGCACCCTCGACGACGCTGTCATCGGCGGGGTGATGCACAGAAAGACTCCACAATCTCCTTGCTCCATCGGTCGCAGCGGGGCACGCTTGGCGTCATGACCGACACCGCACTGCCATTTCGCCAACGCCTGAAGGATCGCCGCGCCGCCGCCGCTTGGTGGGGCGTGCTGGCGTTGCTCGTTCAGGTGCTGGTGCCGCTGGGGCAGGTGGTGCCGGTCCTGGGGGCCGACGGCCTGCCGCGGTCCTTGGTGCTGTGTTCGGCCACCGGCGCGCGGTCGGTGCCGCTGCCCGGTGCCCCGTCGCCCGAGGCCGCCGCGTCGTGCGCCGTCTGTCTGGCCTATGGGTCCGGGTCGGCAACCCTTCTCCCGGCAACGCCCGCCGCGCCGTTTCCCCCGGCCCTGGCGGGCACGCGTATCGACCAGCCGGTTGCCGTCCTCGCCCATGGCCTGATGGCGGGGCTGCCGCGCGCCCGTGCTCCGCCGATGGCGGTCTGAACTTCCTTCCCGTTCAGCACCATCATCCTAGGAGCCTATCCATGAAGCGTCCCCTGCTCGCCCTGGCCGGACTGGCCGTGGCCTTGTCGTTTGCCGTTCCCGCCTGGGCGGTCGATCTCACCGTGTCCGAGGCGTGGTCGCGGGCGTCTGCCGGAAAGGCCCGCGCCGGGGCCGGGTTCATGCAGATCAGCAACAGCGGGGCCGCCGATGACCGGCTGGTTGCCGCAGCCTCGGCGGTGTCCGACGTGACCGAACTGCACACCCACATCCTTGAGGGCACCGTCATGCGGATGCGTCAGGTCGAGGCAATCGACGTCCCGGCCGGGCAGACCGTCACCCTCCAGCCCGGCGGCCTGCACGTCATGTTCATGGCGCTCAAGGAGCCTCTGGCCGAGGGTCAGACCTTCGACGTCATGTTGACGTTCGAAAAGGCCGGTGCCGTGACGGTGCCGGTCACGGTTCGGGGCGTTGCCGCCATGGGTGCGCACACGCGCGGCCATTAGGCCCAAACATTTGCCATAAAATCGGTGTGAGTAGACCCGCCGCCACCGCGCCCCCGGAGACTCAAGCCTTTGGCAAGTCCTTGGGGTGACGGGGCGGCGGGTTTATAGTGTGTGCTCCGGTGGCTGGAACGGCGGGGCGCTGCCCCCCATGTTGCCTTGCCCCCATGGTGCCTGAACAGGGGCCGAAGAAGGAGGACCCAGTGAGCCATACGATTGCCCTGGTCGACGATGACCGCAACATCACGACGTCGGTATCGATTCTGCTGGAGTCCGAGGGCTTCAAGGTGCGGTGCTATCACGACGGCTCGGAGGCTCTGAAGGGCCTGACCGACTCGCCCCCGGATCTGGCCATTCTCGACATCAAGATGCCGCGCATGGACGGCATGGAGCTGTTGCAGAACCTGCGCAAGACCACCGACATGCCGGTCATCTTCCTGACGTCCAAGGATGACGAGGTGGATGAACTGCTCGGCCTGCGCATGGGCGCCGACGACTACATCAAGAAGCCGTTCTCCCAGCGGCTGCTGCTGGAGCGGATCCGCACCCTGCTGCGCCGCATGGAGGCCCGCGACGAGGCCGCCAACGGCACCAAGCCGGCGTCCGACACCGCCATGGTGCGCGGCGAGCTGATGCTCGACCCGGCCCGCCATCTGGTGACGTGGAAGGGTGGTCAGGTCGATTTGACGGTGACGGAGTTCCTTATTCTCCAGGCCCTGGCGCAGCGTCCGGGCCACGTCAAAAGCCGCGACCAGTTGATCGACATCGCCTATGGCGAACACATCTACGTTGACGACCGCACCATCGACAGCCACATCAAGCGGCTGCGCAAGAAGTTCCGCGAAGTTGACAACAGCTTCTCGCAGATCGAGACGCTGTACGGGGTCGGTTATCGCTACAAGGACGGCGGCACCTGATATCATGGACATGGCGCGGCAGGCCCGGTTGAAGGATGGTCGGCAGGAGGGGCCAATGCCGCCGCTGGTGGGGGAGGACGGCCCCGCCGATGGCCGCCCCGCCGATGGCGCAAGCCACCGCTCGCAGCCCCTGGCGGGCCGTCAGGAGCGCACGTTCTCTCCGCTGACCGGGCGCATCCTGGCCGTCAACCTGATCGCGCCGCTGTTGCTGCTGGCCGGGCTGTTGTACCTCGACCAGTACGAGCGCGCCCTGATTACCAACGAGCTTGACGGTCTGCGCGTCCAGGCCGACCTGATTGCCGCCGCCATCGGCGAAGGCGCCGTTACCGCCGAAATGGAAACCTTCGAAAACCTCCGCCTGCCGGTCACGAGCCACCGGCTGCAACCCGATGCCTCGCGCGCCATGGTGCGCCGGCTGGCCGAGTTGGGCGGGGTGCGGGCGCGGCTGTTCGATCCCAACGGCCTGCTGGTCGCCGACAGCCGCCGCCTGATGGGGCCGGGCGGCATGGTGCAGGTGGCCGACCTGCCGCCGCCCGAGCCGGTGTCGTTCGTCGGCACCCTGCGCAATGCCTATGATTGGGGCAGGCGGGCGCTGTCCCTCGGGCGGTCGCTGCCGCGTTACCTGGAGCGGGTGGAGCAGACGGCGTCGGACTACGACGAAGTGGTCGAGGCCATCGAGGTCGCCGTGCCCGCCACCGCCGTCCGTCAGGTTGACCGCGACCGCAAGCTTTTGTCGGCCGCCGTGCCGGTGCAGTACTACAAGCAGGTGGTCGGCGCGGTGATGGTGTCGCGCTCGGACTCCGACATCGAACAAAGCCTGTTCGAGGTCCGCCTCGCCATCCTCAAGCTGTTCCTCGGCACCCTGTTCGTTACCGTGCTGGTGTCGTTCTATCTGGCCGGGACCATCGCCCGCCCCATCCGCCGTTTGGCGGCCGCCGCCGAGCAGGTGCGCTCCGGCCAAAACCGCACGCAGGTCATCCCCGACCTGTCGCGCCGCCAGGACGAGATCGGCGAACTGTCGGTGTCCCTGCGCGCCATGACCGAAGCCTTGCGTCAGCGCATGGACGCCACGGAACGGTTCGCCGCCGACGTCGCGCACGAGATCAAGAACCCGCTGACCTCGCTCCGCAGCGCCGTGGAAACCATCGTGCGGCTGGACGACCCGGAAAAGCAGCGCCGCCTGCTGGCCATCGTCAAGGATGACGTCAGCCGTCTGGACCGTTTGATTTCGGATATTTCCGATGCCTCGCGCCTGGATGCCGAACTGTCGCGGGCCGAAACCGCCGAGGTGACGGTGCGGCCGATGCTTGAAACCCTGGCCGATGTTTATGCGCTGGCCGGGCAGGATCGCTCTGTGACGTTCCGCCTGGACGTGGCCGAGTCCGACGGTGCCGATGGCGACACCCTGGCGGTGCGCGGGCTGGAGGACCGGCTGGTTCAGGTCATCCGGAACCTGATCGGCAATGCGCTCAGTTTCTCGCCCGAGGGCGGCGTGATTACCCTGCGGGGGTACCGCGACGACAGCGACGTGGTGATCGAGGTCGAGGACCAGGGGCCGGGCATCCCGTCCGGCAAGGAGCGCGACATCTTCAACCGGTTCTATACCGAACGGCCGCAGGGCGAGAAATTCGGCACCCACTCCGGGCTGGGGCTGTCCATTTCCCAACAGATCGTCGAGGCGCACCGGGGGGCCATCACGGCGGACACCCTGCGCCGTCCAGACGGGTCCGTTCTGGGTGCGGTGTTCACCGTCCGCCTGCCCGCCGCCAAACGCGGCAAAGGCAAAAAGGGGTAGGCGTTCCGGCAAGGTCCCGTTGTTGATCCTGTGCGCCGAATCGTGCAGCGTTGTACGTCACGCGTAGAGCAGGAGAAAGGCGGAATGGCCGATAGCGACGAGCAACCCGATGCGCCCCATCCCGGCAGCATCCTGCGCACTGAGTTCCTGGAGCCGCTGGGCCTGAGTGCCAATGCCCTGGCCCTGGCCCTGCGTGTTCCGGCGCCGCGCATTTCCGAACTGGTGCGCGGACGGCGCGGCATGACGCCCGACACCGCGCTGCGTCTTGCCCAGGCGTTCGGCGCCCCGGCGGAATTCTGGCTGGGCCTGCAAACGGCGCATGATCTGTCCCTGGCCCGCGCCGCCGAAGGCGCCCGCATCACCGCCGAGGTCGAACCCGTGGTCGGCAGCGACAAGCCCAGCCGCAAGGCGATCAACAAAGTGGTCAAGCGGTATAGTTAGGCTGGAGGCCATGTAGTAGGAAGGAAAGTGAAGAAGTTTAACACAGAGGACACAGAGGAAGGCACAGAGTACACAGAGATTTCTGTGCAGATGCCGCGCGCAGCGCATCAAAGCCCCGTTTGGGATTATCGCCTGCCGCCCCGGCTGCGCACTCTCTGTGCTCTCTGTGCCTTCCTCTGTGTCCTCTGTGATTCCCACTTCACTTTCTTGAAGCGAGGGGGCACAACCTGTCAGCCCTGCCACTGGCGGCAAACCATGTAGACCGCGTCGTCGGCATAAGGTGCGGTGTCGGGGTCGGGGAAGACGTTGCGGAGGTTGGCGCCGTCGCGGCGGATGCGGGCGCGCACGGTGCCCGTGTGAATGGCGCCGTCGTCCAGGCGGGTGTCCAGGGCGCGGGCCGAGGGGCCGGGCACGTCGGTCAGGCAGACCACGTCGGCAAGGCCCAGGTTGGCCGCAGCAAATCCCATCATACCGCCGAACAGGTTCTCGGGCATGGCGGCCAGCCCGATGTGGGTGGCCTCGCCCGGCCAGAACCCGGCGGCGCGCAGGTCGCGCCAGGCCATGTATTGTTCGCCGGTGGGGCTGAGGGGGTCAAAGAAATCGCCGTCGATGCGCCCGTTGCCGGTCAGATCGACAAACCCGCCATCCTGATAAAACCGCGCCTCGGGCCGGGTGAACACGCGGTGCAGGTCGCGCCCGTCGCCGGGCAGACCCCGGTAGCGATCGCGGAACGTGCGCAACGCGGCATCCAGGCTGTGAAGCTGCTGGGTGGTCATCATCACCCGCGCCACATCAATCAGCCCGGCCCCCTGCGCCACCACCATCATCAGCACGCCGCCCGCCACAATGGCGGCCACAAACTGCCAAACGGAAAACCCGCGCTGCCCCAGGGGAGCAACGCGGGCTTTGTCACCGTGCTGACGCATCATGCCCCCGAGAGGCGGGCAGGTTAGCGGATCGAGATGACGAGGACGCAGCTCACGGCCTCTCCAAGGAACGTATATGTGTCGTCGGCGGCATTCCCTTCAATACAGTCGGCCCCAGCGGCTTGCCAGCGACCGGTGTTCGGCAGGCCGTTGTCATAGCGTTCGTCCATCGTCGCTGCGTCGGCTGGAAGGAGAACTGGGTTAGCCTCACCGCTAACGTTCCGCAACCGCATGCCAATGCTGTTTCCGCCAGTGGTGAATGCAAATGTGCCGAGGTCGAACTGCCCTGCGGTGATCTTTGCAGCGTACTCAGGCGGATCATCCGACGTGAATCCCGTCATCAGGTTCGCAGCGCCCAAGTGCGCCCAGACCTCGACCATTTCGTCACCATTCGCGGCGGCAAATGCAATGGGGTCGGCGTCGGCCTGATCCCCAACGACGCCGTCACCATTACCTTGGGTTAACGTCGCAGCAATCCGGGTATTGGCGAACTCATAATCGCCTGGGAACGCCCGATACTTGTCCTGGAAAGTCTGCACCGCAGCCGTGGTGGCATCGATTTGTGCCACGGTCGTCTTCAGGCGGGTGTTGTTGATCATTTCCTGGCCCTGCAGGATGCCGCCGATCAGCAGGCCGATGATGACCAGCACGATGGACAGTTCGATCAGGGTGAAGCCGCGCTCGCCCTGGCGGGGCAGAGTATCCTGGGCCGACTGGGGCCGCGCAACGGTCGTCATAAAAAACCTCCACTGGATAGTGGACGCCGCCCCACCCCCTAAGCCCCCTGTGGGTCGTGTGCGGGTGCGCGCCCTGAAAACGTGATCGTCTGACCGGCGGGGCCGGGGTGCTGCGACGGAGGGCGTAGTCGCCTACGCCCTAATCCACCCTGGCACACTTTGGTTACGGGGAATTTAAGCGAAATGGGTCTGCCCGGCAATAGATCGGACGGCCTACGAGTCCGCCGGCATCTAATGACCTTCGTTCAGGGGCCGCAGGCCGTCTTGCCCATTCAGGAACCGCATCATGAACGCGGCCTCGGCCGGGGACAGGTCCGGCTCGGTGGCGAGGATGGCGCCCATGACCAGATCGGCCGCCTCGCGCTCGCCCATGGCGTCCAGCACGAAGGCGGGCATCTGGCGCGCCCAGACCGGCATCTCGGCGCTCGGCAGGGCGGCCAGTTCCTGGGCCAGTTCCAGGGCGAGGGGCAGGTCGTCGGCGCGGTGGCGGGCCAGGAACACGGCATGGGCCAGCCACCGCCACTTGCGGTCCGGGTCGTGGATGCCGTGGCCGCGCAGGAAACCGACCACCTGCGCCACCTGCGCCGGGTCTTGCGCCTGCCCGAAGTAGTGCACGGCGAGCGCAGGCACCAGATTGGCGCGCGGGTCCAGCGCCTCGGCCGCGCGCAGCCACGCCACCACGTTGCCGTAGTGCATGGCGCGCAGCGGCACCACCCGCCCGTCCCAGTCCCCCGCCGTGGTCAGGCGCAGGGCGAACACCCGGTGCAGAAACTGGTCATCCCCAAACGCCAGCGCCCTTGCCGCCGTCGGCGTCGGGGCCACGCCGGGCACCACCTCGGCCCCCTGCGGCCCCACCCCGCGCCCGGCCACGAACACCGCAACCTGAGCGGCCAGCAGCAGCGCGATGAGGGCGGGGAGAAAGTGGCGGGCGGTCATGGCGTTCCTGGGTTGGGGCCGGGAAGAGAAGTTTTTTGAACCACAGAGGACACAGAGAACACAGAGAGTCGGCGAAGCGGCGCCGCAGGCAATCCTTCTGAGGCCGAAGAATACTGCGCTGCGCGCGCCATTTGGTTGGTCCCTCTGTGTTCTCTGTGTCCTCTGTGGTTAACCCCCGCTTCCCTTCTCAAAACCGCTTGCGCGACAGGTCCAGGGCAGCCACGGCGACAAGCAGCGGGGCGGCCACGGCCAGTTGGGCGGCGGCGATCAAGAGCGGGGTGGCATCGGGCACGCCGTACAGCAGCCAGCCGCTGTGGGCGAACAGGTCCAGGCGCGGCACGATGGCGGCAACGGCGGTAACAACCCAGCCCATGGCCTCGCCCGTGAAACCGCCGACGCCAAAGCGCGCGCGGGCATCCACCACGCCCAGGATGAACGTCATCAGCCGCGCCGCCACATAGAACGTCAGCCCGGCCAAAGTGGCGGTCACGGCGCGCTCCAGCACCAGGGCGGCGGCCAGGGTGAACAGCACGACGATGACCACCTCGGCCATCAGGGTGAACGCCCACGCCGCCCAGCCGCCCACATCGGGCGCGAACGGCGCGATCACCAGCGCCACGGCTACGGCGGGCAGCACGGCCACCACCGCCATGCCCCCGGCCAGCCCGGCCACCAGCCGGGGCCGCCCGAGGGGGCGGGCCAGCAGAACCTCGATCTCGCGGCTGTCGTACAGGCGCTGCACTTGGGTCGCCACGAACGTCACCAGCCCGACGGCCAGGACCAGCCGCGCCGCGCCCGCCGCCAGGACCACGGCAGTCTCGCCCTGCTCGACCAGCGCCGCGCCGCCAAACAGCACCGCCGCGCCCATGACCACGGCCAGCAGCACCGCCAGCGCCCCGAACAGCCGGTCGCGCAAGGCGGTCAGGACCACCAGCCCCAGGATGGGATATCGCAGCAAGGCTCCCACGGCTGTCCCTTAGAACCCGATGGGCCGGGGATCGGGCGTGTAGGTGTTGTACAGGTCCACGTCGGCCTGATGGACGCTGTCGCGGCCCCGGACGATGGTGGCGCGCAGGAAAATGACCAGTTCGGTCACGGTGCTGTCGCGCATCTGCTTTTTGAAGGCATTGCCGACCAGCGGAACGTCGCCCAGCCCCGGCACCTTTTCGTCCTCGTTCTCCGACCGCTCCTGCATCAGCCCGCCCATGATGAGGACGGAGCCGCTTTCCATCGTGACGACGCTGTCGATCTCGCGCACTTCGACCACCGGAATGGGCGAGGATACGTCGAGCCGCGTGTTGTTGGTCGCGTTGATGTCGGCCAGGACAAGCTGCACCGCCGGATCTTCGACCTGATCGACCACGCGGGAAATGGTCGGCCGCAGGCTGAGGGAAATCTGGTTGTTGCTCAGGTTGATGGACGGCTGCACCTGCATCAGCAGACCGATCGGAACGGTATTGAGTTCCGAGGAAAAGGTGCGGGTTTCGCGCCCGGTGTCTTCGTTGATCTCGCGTTCGATATCGATGGTGAAGTAGACGCGGTTTTCGGCCACCTTGAGCAACGCGGTTTCGTTGTTGACCACGGTCAGGCGCGGGCTGGACAGGGTGCGGGCGGTGCCGAACGTGCTCATGAACTGAACGGTGGCGCCCAACGAACCGCCAGTCGTCGAAAACGCCGCGCCCAGCGTCGGCGACACGCGGCCGGCCGGAATGATGCCGGTGGTGAGGTCGATCCCGATGTCGACCAGGGGCAGGTTGAGGAAGTTCCAGTCGATGCCCGCCCGGAAGCTGTCATCCAGGGCGACCTCGATCACTTTGGCTTCGATCAGCACCTGCGCCTGCATGGCCGAGCGCAATTCGGCCAGATAGTCCTTGATCCGCTTCTGCTTGGCCTGGGTGGTGTAGACGGTGATGATCCCGGCCTGACGATTGAGCGTGTAGTACTGGCCGTTGTTTTCCCCGGCTGCATCGGCTGCGGTGGCGATTGTGGCGGCCGGAGCGGCCGGTGTCGCCTGCGCGGCGGCAGCGGTTTGATCGGCAATCTCCTGCGCCTGACCGGCCGCGCCGCCAGCCTGCGCGCTGTCGGCCGAGGCGGTGGCTTGTGGCGCCGCGGCGGGCGCGGCTGCCGTGGATTGGACAAGGCGCGTTGCCGGTGAGGCCTCGGAAATGATGGCTGCGATGCCGGACTGGATTTCCTCCCAGAAGTTGTTCACCGATTCCGACTCGATGGAGGCGCTCGATCCGGTGCCGCCGCCCGCTGAATTGCCGACGGCCGAGAACACATCGGTACTCGCATCGACCTTGCTCGTCGTCGAGCGGGTCAGATTGAGCATGTCCATGCGGTAATGCTGCATGTACGGCTCGTCGAGTTCCATGCGCAGCACGTTGTTGGCCAGGGTATAGCGCAGCCCGGCCAGATCGGCGATGCGGCGGACGACTTCCTCGAACGGCCGCTCGCGGGCTTGCAGGATGATGCCGCCCTGGATGCGCGGGTCGAGGTCGAGGTCCACGTCGGCCTTGCGGGCCAGTTCGACCAGCAGATCCTGCACCGACGTCGCCTGCGTCACCGACACCGACACGCGGCGCTGGTCGGCCAGTTCCGGCGGGGTCGGCGCGGCGAGGATCGGTTGCAGGTCGGGAATTGGCGGCTCGTCCATGGGGCGGGCCTGCTCGGGACCGCGCCGGGCCATGAGGTTCTCGTAGTCGGCACGCTCCAGGCCGGCATTCTTGTCGTAGGCGGCGCATCCCGCCACCAGTGCCGCGACGATGGACACCGCCACCGTCTTGTGCGCCCACGCCGGGCGTGCCCCCAAGCGAACCATCATGCCTTTTCCTTTCCCCCAAAGACGGCCGCAGCCGCCCCCGTATCACGTCTATACCACGCTATCCCGCCGGTTCAAGCATGGCCGCCGTTTCCGGGAACAGCAGCACGACCAGCAATGCTCCGATCAGGGCGGGACCGAACGGAAACTCCGCGCCGCGTCCCGATGCCCGCCACAGCACCCCCATGAGCGCCCCGGCCAGTCCGGCCATCACCAGATAGACCGGCCATTGCCACGGATGCAGCAGCAGCCCGGCGACGGCCAGAAACTTGACGTCGCCCCACCCCAGGCCGTCGCGCCCGGTGGCGGCCTGAAATCCCGCCTTGAGGCCCCAAGCCACCGCACCGGCCATGGCGGCGCCGATCAGGGCGGGCACCACTGCCCCATCGTCCAGCCAGCGCACAGCCAGCGCGGGCGGCACGGCTGCGAGGTTAAGGGTGTTGAGCAGCAGGCCGTGCTCCAGATCGACCACCGCCAGCGCCACCAGCACGGCGCCTAGTGCGGCTAAGGCAACGGCGGCTTCGAGTGAGGGCGCGCGGGCGGCGGTCAGCATGAACAGCGCGGCGGTGGTGGCCTCGATCACCGGGTAGCGGGGGGACACCGGGGCCGCGCAGTGGCGGCAGCGGCCCCGCGCGCTCACCCACGACAGCACCGGCACCAAGTCGCGCACCCCAAGCGCCGTGCCGCAGGCCGGACAGGCCGAGCGCCCGCGCGCCACGCTGTCGCCGCGCGGCAGGCGCCATGTCAGGGCCGACAGAAAGCTGCCCACCACCAGCCCCAAGACTCCGGCCAAGGCCAGTAATAAGGCAGGCGACCCTACCGCCACTCCCACGCCCCGGTGTGGCTGGCCCGAGCCTGGACCGGAAGCGCGCTGTCCTGATCGGCCAGCGGCGCGGCCGGTGCGGCATCGGCGGGCGCCGGTTCCACGGGAGCGGAGGCGGGGGTGGGGGCTGGAGCTGGAGCGGGCGCCGGAGCGGAGGGCAGTGTCGGAACGATCCTGCGCACCTCCATCCGCCGGACCGTGATGCTCTCGGTCGGTTTGATGGGTGCGGGAGGCACCACCGGGGCAGCCTCGGGCGGCAGGATAACGACCACCGGCTTGGGCCGAGGCACCGGGGCCAGCGTGCCCATGGTCGATGACGGCACCGGCGTCTCGGCCTTTGGTTCTGCAGACGACGGCGCGGCGGGCGCTGGCTCTGGTTCGGGAGCCGGATCGGGGGCGGGTTCAGGACTGGGTTCAGAAACCGGCTCTGGGGCAGGTTCGGCGACCGGCTCGGAAACAGGTTCAGGGGTGGGTTCGGCGACCGGCTCGGGAACAGGTTCAGGGGCCGGTTCGGGAACAGGCTCGGGAGCAAGTTCCGGCGCCGGTTCCGGTGCCGGTGCCGGTTCCGGTTCCGGTTCGGGAACGGGTTCAGGCTCTGGCTCTGGCTGCGCCGCTGGTTCGGGTGCCGGTTGAGGGGCCGGTTGAGGGGCAGGCTCGGGGGTGGGCAGCGGTGCCGCAGGGGATGTGGGTGGCGTGACGGGTTCAGCCGGTGGCGCGGGAAGCGGCTCGGCCGGGGGGGCGGGGGCTGGCTGGGGCGCAATGAGCGGCGCCACGGCCTCGACGACACGGTCGCCAGCCCAGTACCACCCGGCGCCCCCCAAGCCCAGCAGCAGCGCGAGCGCCGCCGCCCATGCCCATCCCGCCTTGCCCGAGGCGGCGGCGCCCGCTCCACCGCCGACGATGGTCGGCGAGTCCGCGATGGCGCCCCGTGCATGGGCGCGCGTGACCGACCGGGCGCCCTCGCCATAGGCGATCAGCAGGGCCTTGTCGCACAGGATGTTGATGACGCGCGGCACGCCCGCGCTGGCCCGCGTGATCTCGTCCAGCGCCTTGGGTTCAAAGATGTCGTAGGCCACGCCGTCAACCCGCGACACCCGCAGGCAATGCTTTACGTAAGCGCCGATCTCGGCGCGGGAGAACGGCACGCTATCAAACGAAAAGGCGATGCGCTGGTTGATCTGGCGAAGGTCCGGGCGGGCCAGCAGGTCATCCAGTTCGGGCTGCCCGAACAGCACGATCTGGAGCAGCTTGGCGCGCTCGGTCTCCAGGTTGGACAGCAGGCGGATGGTTTCCAGTCCGGCCGGACCCAGCGCTTGCGCCTCGTCGACCACCAGCACAGTGTCATGCCGTGCGGCGTGGCGGGCCAGCAGGAACTCGTTGAGGCCGCGCAACATGGCCGCTCGGTCGCCCGCAGGAACGCCGAATTCGTGGCAAACCAGGGCGATCAGCGGGTCGCCCTCGGCCTGCGGGGCGTTGAGGTAGGCAATGCCGCTGGCATCCCCGTCCTGCGCCGCCGTCAACTGGCGCAGCAGAAGGCGGCACAAAAGCGTCTTGCCGGTGCCGACGTCGCCGACCACCTTCATGATGCCCGACGACCGCCGGATGCCGTACTCCAGCGACTGCAACACCTGCGTCTTGCCCGAGGTCGGGAAGTAGCGCTCGGTATTGGGCGTCAGCGAGAACGGATGCTCCCGCAGGCCGAAATGGGCAAGGTACGGCATGGTCCGCCCTCTCCTACCGCGCCGCGATCAGGAAATCGAGGCGCGCCTTGATGCGGTCGGCCGACACCGCGAGGTCGCCGCCGCCACTGCCGGCCCGCAAGCCGTCCAGCACGGCCTGATACGCCTGGGCGGCGGGCAGGCGCTGCCCGGAGCGGTCGAGCAGGATGGCCAGATTATAGCGATAGGGCAGGTTCGCCGGGTCCTGACGCACGGCGCGCTGAAGGGCGTCGATGGCCAGCGTATCCTGACCGAGCTGCCCATGGACCAGGGCGATCTGCGCCACTACCGGCGTAAAGTCGGGCGCGGCGCGCTCCAGCGCCTTGAGGCGGGCCAAGGCTTCGTCGGGGGCGGCGGCGCTGATGATCGCCAACAGGTTGGTCAGCGCCTCGCGATTGGTGGAGTCCAGGCCGAGGACCCGTTCATAGGCCTGGCGGGCTTCATCCAGCCGGCGCAGCTTGTGCAGAGTGGCGGCGCGGCCCAAGAGGGCCTGCAAACTGCGCGGATCTTCCTCCAAAACGCTGTCGTAGGACGCCAGCGCGTTATGATAATCGCCCCGCAGCAGCGCCCGATAGGCGGCGGCTACGGTGTCGCGGGTGCGCAACGTCGGCAGGTCAACGCTGACCACTCCGGCGGTTCCGGCACGCCGCGCCTCGGGCCGGTCGATCACCACCGCAGGCGCCACGGAGCGAGCCTGATCGGTGCGTTGGCGTTCGGCCAGAACGTCCTCCAGCGCCCGCGGCTCAGGCGGCACCGACTCCAGTTCGGCCACCCGCCACTGTTCTTCCGACGGTCCTTCGCCGGGTACGGGGGCAGAAACGCGGGGCAGTTCCTCGGGCGGCAGGTTGGTGACTTGGGGGGCATCAAGCCCCACCAAACGCACCGGGCCGCCGCGCTCGCCGACGCCCGGAGCCGTGGACTCGGACGTGGCGGCGGCCGTCTCGGCTTGGCCCTGAACGGCACGCGCGGCGGCCATCAGCGCGGCAATATCGGTGGTTGTCGGCGCGGCAACGGGGGTTACGGCCGGCGCGGCGGCAGTAACAGGGGGCGCCGGTTGCGCATTGCCGTCGGTTGCGACGCTCGGCGCCGGGGCAGGGGGCGGCTCAGGGGGCGCCGTCTCGGCAGCGGTCGGTTCGGAGGGGGCAGGCGGGGGAGGCGGTGGCGGCAGATCCGCCACGGCAGGCAGGCGGGCGGGCCGGGGCGGCGGCGCGCCGATCACCAGGTCCTCGATGGCCTTTTCCACCTGATCGCCGAACAACAACATGGCGCCCGCCGAGGACCCTAACATCACGATGAACGCAATGCCCAAGCTACGGACCAGCATCCGCCCACGACCGGCGCGCGGACGCTGACGGCGCCCCAGGGCCGGCATGCCACGCGGTGCCGCCTCGGCCGCGACGGCGGTCGAAAATGCTTCCGATACATCGCCGCCACGCGCCTTCTCAGCCCGTTGCAGTGCCTTGAAAAGTAAGCTCATTTATATGCCCGCCGGCTCCGCTTGCGCGGTGCCGCGCCCCCCTGGCGCGGTTTGTCCGTTCAGCGGACTGTACGGCAAAAGGAAATCGGCAGCAATATGGGCTGGCCGCGTCAGTCGCGGCGGCGCGAACCTGAACCCCCGGCCAATGCCGTTGCGGCAGCGGGCGGCGTGGCGTCATAGGCTTCGTCGAGGTCGTCAAGCAGGGCCAGAAGATGCGCCGGGACGGGTTCGGTCAGCATGGCATCCAGGCTGGCAAGCAGTTCGGCTTCAGCCAAGCGGATCCGCTCTACCTCATCGCGTTGCACCGGATTGGCGTCCAGGCGGCGGTTGAGCGCTGCCCGGCGGCCGGCCTCAAGATCGCCGTCAAGATAGGCTGCCAATTCCCCTTCGGTGAGGGGCGGCAGGTGGTGCAGTCCTCCGTCCTTCATCCGTTCCTTCCCATCAAATCTGGCCGACGACACCGGCTCTTGAGCGGTTCCCAAAGCAGGATGGGACCGCAGCGTTCGGCGAACGATACCAGGAGAAACTACGGCTGTGGAGATTGGTTCCGACTCCCTCGCCACTTTCTGAACGCGGTTCTCTTATAAACCGCAAGAACATCCCCGGATTACCGCCATTTGTGCCCTGATCATATACGAATGAGCACCCTGCGCCGCTCCCGCAACGTGCCGCGCGGGCCGCTCGTTTACAAAATGACCTGAATGGGCACGAAAGGGTGCCACGGTGAAGGATCTCGACGCTCCGCTGGCGCCCTCCTCCAACTCATCCCCGCAGGGTACGCCGCCCCCGGCGCCACCGTTCCTTCCGTCCAATCTGTGGCGGAGGATTAGCGGGCGCAGCTTGGCGGGCCTGTTCGTCCTTGCCCTTCTTTATACATTGTGGACTGCCAAAGCGCTGATCCTGCCGCTGGTCCTTGCAATGTTCTTGGCGATTGTGCTGAGCGCGCCGGTGCGCTTGTTGCGAAAGTTGCACATGCCCGACGTGCTTTCAGCCGGCGTAGTAGTGCTCACCTTTCTGATGTTCATAGGGTCGGGGATCTACTTTCTGTCCGACCCCGCGCTGAATTGGATTAATGAGGCGCCCCAGGTGGTTCGCAACCTGGAATACAAACTGGCGCCGATTACCCAGAAATTGGGTGGCGCCACGCGCGAAATAGAACAGATTGGCGAGACAAACGACGCGGCGCCCACGATGCGCGTGACGGAAGGCTCACTGGCCGCGACCGTGGTCGAGTACGTCAGCAATTTCGCCGCCGGCGCAGTCGTCACCATCATCCTGGTGTATTTCCTGCTCGCCATGGGCCGGCGCACGGTGATTCAGGTGGCGCGCGCCCAGGACCCCGAGAGCCGCCGGGTGTACGCCGACATCATTGCCAGCGTACAGACGGAAATCGCCATCTACCTGCAAACCATTACGGCCATCAATATTGGCCTTGGCATTGCCACTGCGGCGGCGATGTGGGCAACCGACATGCCAAGCCCGGCGCTGTGGGGCGTGGTCGCCGGAGTGCTGAACTTCATGCCCTATCTGGGGCCGGTCATCACGGTGGGCATTCTGAGCGTGGTGGCCTTGCTGACCTTCGACACGCTGTGGGCCATTGCCATGCCGCCCCTGGTATTCCTTCTGCTGACCACTTTGGAAGGCCAGCTTCTGACCCCCATGATCGTCGGGCGTAGACTGACCCTCAATCCGCTGGTGGTGTTTCTGTCGGTGGTTGCCTGGGGCTGGCTGTGGGGCGTGGCGGGCGCGCTGTTGGCGGTGCCGCTGGTGGCGGTTTTCAAGATCGTCCTCGACCGCACGGGCAGCCTCAAGCTGTTGCGGTCGGCGATGGAATGAGGGTTCTTCAGTCTGTCAGTCCATCCTGAAATACCGCGTCCAGGCGCGATTCAAAAGGCGCGACAGCCTCGGCCAAGGGGCTTTCGGCGACCTGCGGGCCGAGCCGGCGATCGAGTTCGAGCAGGGCCTGCTCGCGCGTCGCATCATCAATATTGGGATTGTCGATGATGCCCTGGCGCATGGCCTCGTATTCCGCTTCGGCGCCGGGCATGTCGTAGAGGCGGGCGGCCTTGAGCGCCACGTAGCCGTCGGTCACGCCATGCAGGGCGGCCATCCACTCGCTGGGCGAAAATCCGTGATCGCGAATGATGTTGGCCGCCAGATTGGCTTCTTCGCTGCTCGGCTGGGGTTCGGAACTTTCGCGCAGCAGACCGGCCTCGTGCA
>JBAYSM010000043.1:0-20852 GCA_041676205.1 Rhodospirillaceae bacterium
AAATCGAGAAAGTACGGATGAGAATGAAGGGTCGCAGGGCGCTCAGCGGCCCTGGAAATTCGGCCGACGCTTTTCCAGAAAGGCGTTCACGCCCTCCTGCTTGTCGGCGGTGGCGAACAACTGGCAGAACGCACGGCGTTCGGCGTGGAGGCCTTGCTCCAGGCCCACCTCGAACGATTTGAGCACCGCTTCCTTGGCCATGCGCACGGCCAGCGGCGGCTTGGCCGCAATGGTCGCGGCAATCGCCACGGCGCGTTCGATGGTCAGCGCGGCGGGCACGACTTCGCTTACCAGCCCTTGGGCCAGCGCGGTGCGGGCATCCATGAAACCGCCGGTCAGGTTCAGCAGCATGGCGTTGGACTTGCCGAGCGCCAGGGTCAGGCGTTGGGTGCCTCCGGCGCCGGGGATGATCCCCAGGTTCACCTCTGGCTGGCCGAACTGCGCGGTGTCCCCGGCAATCAGAATGTCGGCATGCATAGCAAGCTCGTTGCCGCCGCCGAGGGAAAACCCGTTGATGGCCGCGACGACCGGCTTGGGGAAGCGGCGGATGGACTCCCACAGGCGCGGGCGCTCGTCGGTCAGGATGGAGGTCGCGGTGTGGGCGGCCAGTTCGGTGATGTCGGCCCCGGCGGCGAACACATCGGGTCCGCCAGTCAGGACGACGCAGCGCACGGCCTCGTCGCCGGTTGCCAGCCCTAGAACCTCGGCCAGTTCGCGCAGGGTTTGGCTGCGCAGGGCGTTACGGGCCTTGGGCCGGTTCAGGGTGATTTGCAGAACATGCGGTCGCGCCCAGGCGACGAGAATATCCTCGCCGCCGCCGAAGGGCTCATACGACTCGGGAATGGGCTGCGGAGTAGCCGCGCTCATGGAATTCGTTCCTCCGAACGGTGCTCGTTGACGCGGGACGTTGCCCGTCCCGTCATAATGGCCGCCGTCCCGCCCTAACGGGAGCGGGACGGATGGATTTAATGATACAAAATCCTCGCATTAGAAGCGGATTTTGTAAACCTTTTTAGCCGTCTTGGTTAGTCGGGTATTGGCCCGCAACCTCCGGCAGCGGGGTATCCTCAGGCCGGAGGAACCGGCGGCATGGCAAGCTTCAGGGCCTTGAGGCGCGGTTCCAGGTCGGCAATCCAGCGGTTGAGCAGTTCAGCGCTGGAGGTCCGGCGCAGGCCGTACTTGCGGTACTGCGCCCCGTGGTCGCTGTCCTTGCGGCCAAACGTCGCGGCAACGCGCGGCACCCAGTAGTT
The DNA here is from genome assembly GCA_041676205.1 of Rhodospirillaceae bacterium. Classification (GTDB taxonomy): domain Bacteria; phylum Pseudomonadota; class Alphaproteobacteria; order Rhodospirillales; family Rhodospirillaceae; genus Cauispirillum. The sequence goes on from JBAYSM010000043.1 coordinate 1,251, forward strand.
CAGGGCAGACTGCGCATCCGCATGCGATTGGGTCCGTTCAATGGCCATCTCCAGGCCCTTGAGGCCCAGTTCCGCATGGCTCTTTTCACGGGTGGCGATGGCGCCCATGACTTCGGCCAGCGGCGCATAGGAACACGTGGTCAACTCGGTAAGCTGGATGGCGGACGCGGTACCCATGACCAGATTGAGGGTCACGGCATCCTGCCAGCCCTGCAGCGGGTAATGGAACACGTTCAGCCGCTTGTCTGACCCGACCCGGCGGACGCCAAGGTCCAGATCGCGATCCAGGCGCGACCACCAGCAGTGGCTGCGCACGTAAAGCTCGGGGTTCACCCCGAACATCAGGTTCAGGACCTGCGCGGCGTGATCATACTTTTCACTGACGATGCGGGCGGCGATCACCCGCTCCTTGAGGCCGGGCGCGCTATTGATAAAGGGCACGAAGCCCGCAGCGCCCGCCATCTCGGAGTCCACGAACACGGCCATCAGCCGCATAAGCTCGCCACGATAGCCCGGCGAAAGGTCATCCTTGGCAGAGAAAGATCCGCCGTTCTTCACGTGTTCGATGACCTCGGAATCCGTCTTTGCCATTCCAACCGCCTCCCTGGCCTTAAATCTGTGTCTTGAAGGGATACAAAAATAGACACCTTTCACGGAATTTGGTATCACAAAAATCTGATCTGCGCGAGGCTCCGTGCGACACAGGTTTTTTAGCGGAGCCAAGCGCCGTGTTTTTGTTCACCAGATCCACGCGTTGATCACTAGAACCACGGTAGCAATCGCGACCGCCCACTCAAAGAGAAGAACGCCCGAGGACGTCACATGAGCAAAATCCTGATTATCGTCGGCACCGAATCCGGCAACGCGCAGATGGTCGGGGACACCCTCATGGACGAGTTTACCGCCCAGGGGCACGACGCCGAGGTGGTCAGCGAGGGATCGTTGGACGACATGGACCTGGGCAGCCGGGAAGTCGTGCTGATCTGCACGTCGACCCACGGACTCGGCGAACTGCCCGACAACATCATTCCGCTGCACGACGCGTTGGAAGAAACCAAGCCGGACCTGTCCCACCTTAAGTACGGGGTCATCGCGCTGGGGGATCAGACCTACTCCGACACCTTCTGCCAGGCGGGCAAGATCATGGACGCCCTGTTCGCCACGCTGGGCGCCAACAAGGTCGGCGAGCGTCTGGAAATCGACGCCTGCACCCAACCCCTGCCCGACGAAGAGGCGGTCGACTGGTCCAGGGAGTGGCTCGCCCAGGTGGGGTGAGGCCGCCAGAAATTCTTGTAATGCCTTTGCCCCCGATAGAGGGGGGCGTTCGTTCATGCGCAGGGCGGGCCCGTTCCGCCATGCATCATAAACCTCACGCATGTTCTCTGGGAGGAGACCGCCTGATGAGCAAAGCCGCTCAGTTCGTCGAAAAACACAAGGCCACTTTGGATAAGGCCGCCGACGCCGCTTTTGCGCGTGGCTATTGGTCCAAGTACCCGGAAATGCCGTCGGGCAAGGTCTATGGTGAAACCGCCAAGGAAGACGGCGAGGCCGCCTTCAAGGGATACATGAACACGGCGTTCGCCCTTGATGTGCCCGGCGCTTCGGGGACCGTCGGCGCGGAGCATTCACCGTTCGGGTTCGACCTGGGCATCACCTATCCCAAGGCCACCATTGACGGCGTCATCGCCGCCGCCGAGGCTGCCCGCAAGGGCTGGCGTCAGGCGTCCGCGCTGGAACGCGCCGCCGTGTGCGTGGAAATCCTCGACCGCATCAACAAGCGGTCGTTCGAGATGGCCTTTGCCGTCATGCACACTACCGGGCAAGCCTTCATGATGGCGTTTCAGGCCGGTGGCCCGCACGCCCAGGATCGCGGTCTTGAGGCCGTGACCTATGCCTATTTGGCGCAGAAGCAGGCTCCTGCCGACGAAGTCATCTGGGAAAAGCCGCAGGGCAAGAACCCGCCGATCGTCATGAAAAAGCGGTTCCACATTGCTCCGCGCGGTATTTCGGTGATGGTCGGCTGCGCCACGTTCCCGACCTGGAACGGCTATCCGGGCCTGTTTGCGTCGCTCGCCACCGGCAATCCGGTGATCGTGAAGCCGCACCCCAACGCCATCCTGCCGCTGGCCCTGTCAGTCAAGATCGCCCGCGAGGTCCTGACCGAGGCCGGGTTCGATCCCAACCTCGTGATCCTCGCCGCAGACGACGCCAACGCGCCGATCACCAAGGACCTGTGCCTGCGTCCCGAGGTCAAGATCATCGACTTTACCGGGTCGTCCACCTTCGGCAACTGGCTTGAGGAAAACTGCCGTCAGGCCCAGGTCTACACCGAGAAGGCGGGCGTCAACTTCGTCATCATCGAGTCGACCGACGACTTCAAGGGCATGATCCGCAACCTCTCGTTCACCCTGAGCCTGTACACCGGCCAGATGTGCACGACCACGCAGAACATCTTTATCCCCAAGGACGGCATCGACACCGACCAGGGCCACAAGTCCTTTGCCGAAGTGTCTCAGGCCCTGGCCGACGGCGTGACCAAGTTCCTGTCCGACACCGACCGCGCGGTTGAAGTGCTGGGTGCCGTTGGCAGTCCGGCGACCCTGGAGCGCCTTGCCTCGGCACCCAAGTCGGGCGAGGTGGTTCTGGAATCCCAGGCTCTCAAGCACCCGTATCTGAGCAACGCCGTAGTCCGCACTCCGGCCATCGTCAAGCTCGACAAGAGCATGGAGAAGGTCTACTGCGAGGAATGCTTCGGCCCGGTGTCCTATGTGATCCCGGTCGATAGCGGCATGGACGCCATCGAGACGGCCAAGCGCACGGTGATGCAGCACGGCGCCATCACCGCCGGTCTGTATTCCAACAAGCCCGAGATCATCGACGCCGCCATCGACGCCTGCATCGATGCTCAGGTCGCCCTGTCGGTCAATCTGACCGGCGGCGTGTTCGTCAACCAGACGGCGGCGTTCTCCGACTTCCACGCCACGGGCGGAAACCCGGCCGCGAATGCGTCGCTGACAGATTACGCCTTCGTCGCCAACCGCTTCAGCATTGTCGGCGTTCGCATGTAACGCGGCATCACGCTGAAAAATGAGAGAGGCCGGCCCCCTTGGGAGCCGGCCTTTTTCATTATTGGGCGCGGTGGTACTCGGCGCTCATGATCTGCATCCAATTTCCCTGATCGTCCAGAACGTGCGAGGTCAGGGTGCGGTGATCGTTGCTGCGGATCTCAATGGTGTCGCGGTAGCGGGCGGTGCCGTTGCCGTCGAAGCGGGGACCATCGGACTCCAGCGTCAGGGTCGAGCCGTCGCGGTCGCCCACGTAGCACCACAGGTGGGCCATCATCGACCCGACCCAACTGCCGACATAGCGGCTGATTTTCGGATCGTATCCCAGTGTCTGGATGGTGTGCGCCATGCCGCCGCCGGGCATCTCGCCTTCGCCTTCGGCAACCGTCCAAAGGCCGCCGAGCGACCGCACGATTTCCCGCCCGGCAAAGTTTTCGGACGGCATATCTGGCCCCATCATGCAGCTTCCGTGATAGGTCCATGACCCGACGAGGCAGTGCAGCCATTCATGCTCCGGGCCGGGCGAGTTCATCATCGGATTGTCTTTTGGGGGTGTCGCATTCATGCTTCGTCTCCCAGTCGTTCATAGGGTAGACGAATTACGTTTGGCGGCCAATTTTCGCCCTGTCACCACTGGATGAATAAATGGAACGGCCGCCCTGGTGCCGTATGGGTCGGGCTGCGGTCCAGGCTCCAGCGGTAGGCGGCCGACAACCACAGTTCCATCAGCATCCCACACAGCTCGGGCGCCCGCGTCCACACCGGGCGGCAGTCCGTCAGAAGTAGCGCGAGGCCCGGCGCGCCAATCATGCCGCGCAGGTCGCCCAGCCCGTCATGCAGACCGTCCCAGGTGGCGACGAACGTAGCCGGAAAGGGCAGGGGTTCGGCCAGACGGGAAATCAGGCCGCGCTCATCCTCCACACCAGACAGGCTAGCCTGGGCGGTGAACAAGTGAGCTTGCCGGGCTTTGTCCTGAAACTCATGCCCGCGGCCCGCACCGCCAAAATGCACGCACTCCCATTGCGGGGCGCCCAAGTCCAACCACCACATATGCGTCTCCATTCTTGCGCGGATCAGGCTCACACTTGTGGCCCGGCTTGGCAAGCGTGCGTCGGGAGGCTATCCCTGAAGGACACGAAACCCCACGGAGGTCTTTCCCCCATGCCTTTCTATGCCATCGACGGCGTGCGGCCGGTCGTTCATCCCGATGCCTACATTCACCCGACCGCCATCCTGATCGGTGACGTGATCGTCGGCCCCGGCGTCTATGTCGGTCCGAGTTGCTCCCTGCGCGGCGACTTTGGGCGTTTGCGCCTGGAGGAAGGCTCCAACATCCAGGACAACTGCACCATGCACGGCTTCCCCGGCACGGAAAGCGTGATCGAGAAGGATGGTCACATCGGCCACGGCGCGGTGCTGCATGGCTGCATCGTCCGGCGTGGCGCGCTCGTCGGCATGAACAGCGTCATCATGGACAACGCGGTGATCGGCGAGGAAAGCATCGTGGCGGCCATGTGCTTCGTGAAGGCCGACATGAAGATCCCGCCGCGCTCCCTGGTCGCGGGTATCCCCGGCAAGGTGCTGCGCCAAGTGACCGATCAGGAATACACCTGGAAAATGGACGGCACCCGAACCTACCAGGACCTCGCCCGCCGCTCCCTGCGCGGCATGGTCGAATGCCAGCCCCTTACGGAACTGGACAAAGACCGCCCGGCGCTCGAAGCGGGCGAGACAAAGCCGCTGTATGAGATGAAGAAGTAAAGGGGAAGGGAAGGAATTGAAGTGGGGGAACCACAGAGGACACAGAGGTCACAGAGATTTCAGTATATGTGGCCGCGCGTAGCGCAGAAATGCCAGCCTAGCATTTATTGCCTGCGGCGCCGTGGCCTCGGACTCTCTGTGATCTCTGTGTCCTCTGTGGTGAATAAACCTTCCCCTACTTCGCCCACGCCATCTTGTACACCAGCACGGTAATCAGCGGCAGGATGGTGAACAGGATGAGGTCGCGCGCCGCCGTGGCGATGCCTTGGCCGAGGAAGACCATGTCCGCGATCTCGATCACCAGTCCGGCGATCAGGACCGGCAGAAAGGCCCACCATGACTTGATCGACTGGCGGAAGACCAGCAGCGTGATCATCAGGACGATGAAACCGACGATGATCTGCGCGGCATCCCAGTCGGTCGGGATGGCGCCATAGATGAGGCTTTTGAGCTGGGCGTACATGGTGCGTGATGTCCTTAAGGCGCCGGGTCGGGATCGCGGGCGTGGATGGCTTCGATGGCGGCCCTCAGGTCATCGCTCAGGGTGAGGTCGGCGGCGCGGAGGTTGTTCTCCAGGTGCGTCAGCGTGGTGGCTCCGACAATGGAGGACGCCAGGAACGGCTGCCGCAAGGTGAAGGCCAGTGCCATCTGCGCCGGGTCAAGCCCTGCGGCCTGGGCCAGCGTCACGTACTGATCCACGGCGGGCAGGGCGCGCGGTTTGGTGTAGCGGGCATAACGGGCAGGCCATCGGGTGATGCGTGCGCCTTCGGGACGGGCGCCGCCGCGATACTTGCCGGTCAGCACGCCCCCGGCCAGGGGCGAATAGGCAACCAGCGGAACCTCGCCGCGAATGGCCATTTCGGCCAGTCCGACCTCGAAGGTGCGGTTCAGCAGGCTGTAGGGGTTCTGGATGCACATCGGACGCGGCAGGCCCGCCGTCTCGGCCAGGGCGAGGGCGCGGTGCACCCCCCACGGCGTCTCGTTCGACAGCGCGACATGGCGGATTTTTCCGGCCTGGACCTGCTCCTGGAGCGCGCCGAGGCTTTCTTCCAGCGGTGCGCCACCGTCATCGGCGGCATCGTGGCGGTAGCCAAGCTGCCCGAAGTAGTTGGTTTTGCGATCCGGCCAGTGCAGGTAGTAGACGTCGATCACGTCGGTCTGGAGGCGCTTCAGGCTGCGGTCCACGGCGGCCGTGATGTTGGCACGATCCAGCCGATGGTCGGGGCCGCGGAACCACGGCATGGCCGGGCTGCGGGCCACCACCTTGGACGCTACGATTACCTTATCCCGGCAGCCGCGCGCTTTCATCCAGGTTCCGATGATCTCCTCGGTCCGGCCCTGCGTTTCGGCGCTGGGGGAAATCGGATACAACTCGGCCGCGTCGAAGAAGTTCACTCCGGCAGCGACGGCGCAATCCATCAGGGCGTGGCCCTCGGCCTCGCTGTTTTGCTCGCCGAAGGTCATGGTGCCCAGGCTGATGACGCTGACGTTCAGGCCGCTGCGGCCCAGGGGGCGGTACTGCACGACGGTTCTCCTCATGCTGCATCGAGGCGCAGAAAGTCGAGGGTGGGAAGGTCGGGGATTTTCCGGTGCTCTGCAAGGGAGTGATTTCACTTTTGAGGTAATACGATTGGCGCCGCGTCCTTTCCCAAAAGCTCATGCAGGGATAATTCAACCCTGTGAGAGGGTGAAGTACGATGTGTGCCGATGTCCAACGCCAAGCGGGAGGAAGCGATGTCCACGACGCACGCACGAACGCCGCAGACGTTTTCAATGTACCAAGTCTGTTGGAAGTCCGTTGTCGGCGAGGGAGTTGGGCGCGATCGGCCGGTGCCCCGCAATGTCGCAGAATTCATGGTCCGCGACGAGGCTTTGGCCAATCCGTTGCGGCGTTACTGGGTCGAGCAGTATCAGCCCAAGCCTCGTCAGGAGGCCTAACGCTGTTGCCGGGCGGGGTAATTGCCCCGCCCAAAGGCTTTTGCGGCGGCCCGCACTTGCGTCCGGCCGCCGAATGTGGAACCTGTGGGCACCCGCAGCTTCCACATCGAGAAATTCCGTGGCGCCACCTCCTCCTCTGCTTGTTCTCAAGGACCTTCGCCTCGGTTTTGGCGGTCATCCGCTGTTTCAGGGGGTGGACGTCGCCGTCGGTCGGGGGGACCGCGTCGCGCTGGTGGGGCGGAACGGGTCTGGCAAGTCGACCTTGCTCAAGATCGCCGGCGGTCTGATGGACGCGGAATCGGGCGAGGTGTTCGTGCAGCCCGGCACCCGCGTTGCCTATCTGTCGCAGGAACCCAGTCTGGCGGGTTTCGACACCGTTCATGACTATGTGGTCGCCGGCCTCGGCCCCGAGCAGATGCACGAGGAGCACCGCGTCGATATCGTCCTCGACGAGGTCGCCATCGATCCCAAGGCCGCGCCGTCGAGCCTGTCGGGCGGCGAGGCCCGCCGCGCCGCGCTGGCCCGCATCCTGGTGGCCGAGCCCGATATCCTGCTGCTGGACGAGCCGACCAACCACCTCGACATGCCCACCATCAAGTGGCTGGAAGACCGTCTGGCGTCGTTCCGGGGTGGCTTTGTCGTCATCAGCCACGACCGCGCCTTCCTGAACCGTCTGACTAAAGTGACGTTCTGGCTCGATCGTGGCGTGGTGCGCCGCCTCGATCAAGGGTTCGAGCAGTTCGAGCCATGGTCCGAGGAAGTTATGGAACGCGAGGCGGTCGAACGCGCCAAGTTCGACAAGCTGATCGCCCAGGAAGTCGAATGGTCGCACAAGGGTATTTCCGCCCGCCGCACCCGCAACCAGGGCCGCCTGCGCCGCTTGCGCGACATGCGTCAGGAACGCGCCCAGCAGATCGCCCGCACCGGCTCCGTCAAACTGGAAACCGAGTCCGGCCCGCTGTCGGGCAAGCTGGTGGTCGAGGCCGAGGACATCACCAAGGCCTATGGCGACAACGTCGTGCTGCGCCCGTTCTCGACCCGCATTCTGCGCGGCGACCGGGTCGGCGTGATCGGCCCCAACGGCGCGGGCAAGTCCACGCTGCTCCGCATCCTGACCGGCCAGATGCCGCCGGATTCCGGGACCGTGAAGCTGGGCACCAACCTCAGCATGGAGTTCCTGGACCAGTTGCGCTCACGCCTGGACCTGACCAAGACCGTGTGGGACACCCTGGCCGATTCGGGCGGGGATTCCATCAACGTGCGCGGTCGGGTGCGCCATGTGGTCAGCTACATGCGCGACTTCCTGTTCGATGACCGCCAGGCCCGCAGCCCGGTCGGCAGCCTGTCGGGCGGCGAGCGCAACCGCCTGCTGCTGGCCAAGGTGCTGGCCCGGCCGTCCAACTTCCTCATCCTGGACGAACCGACCAACGACCTGGACATGGACACCCTGGACCTGTTGCAGGAAACCCTGGCCGAGTACGACGGGACGCTCATCCTGGTCAGCCACGACCGCGATTTCCTCGACCGCGTCGTAACCTCGACCATTGCCTTTGAAGGTGACGGCGTGGTCCGCGAATATCCCGGCGGCTATGCCGACTACGAACGTCAGCGCGCCGTCGAGGCCAAGGCCGCCGACGCTCCCGCCGGTGGCCGCAAAGATGCTGCCAGTCCCAAGGGCAAGGGGCAGTCGCGCAAGCTGTCGTTCAAGCAGCAGCGTGCCCTGGAACAACTCCCGCTGCGCATGGACGCCATCCACGTCGAAATTGCCGACCTGGAAAAAACCTTGGCCGACGCCACGCTCTACTCCCGCGACCCGGCGGCTTTTCAAAAGGCCACCGACACCCTGACGGCACGGCAGGCGGAACTCGCCGCGGCCGAGGAAGAGTGGCTGGAAATTGAAATGCTGCGGGAGGAGTTGGAGGGTTAAACCCTACTCCTCGGCCCGTGTCGCCACGATGAACAGGCGGCGGAACGGGAACAGGGTCACGCCGTCGGCCTCGCGCGGGTAGGCTTCGCGCAGGCGTTCGGCGTAGGTGGCTTCGTACATTCCGGCGGCTTTGTCGTCGAGGGCATCCAGCAGGGGCCGCAGAGCGGTGCCGCGCACCCACGACAGCACGGGGTCCGCTCCCGACAAGCGGACCAGATAGGTGGTTTCCCAAATTTCCAACGCGCTGCTGAGGGGGGCGACCCAGCGGTGATAGATTTCCGGTTCGGCCACCGGCTTGTCGCGCAACAGCGGCTCCAGGGTCTTGGCCCATGGGCCGCTGCGGGCGACCTGACGCAGTAGGGCGTGGCTCGGCGCTTCGAAATTGCAGGGCATCTGCACGGCCAGCACTCCGCCGGGCGGCAGCAACCGCATCAGGCGGGGGAACAGCGTGGCGTGGTCGTCCAGCCAGTGCAGGACGGCGTTGGAGAAAATGACGTCCGGCGGCTGGTCGGGCTGCCAAGTGGTGATGTCGGCTTGAAGATACCGGCAGCGAGGGCCGCTACGCCACGCGCGGTCGAGCATCGCGTGGTCCGAGTCTATGGCGGTGACATGTGCCGAGGGCCAGCGCGCTGCAAGGAGAGCAGTGGAGTTGCCGGGGCCGCAGCCCAGGTCGACCACCTGCAAGGGGTCAATCACCGGGACGCGGGCCAAAAGGTCGGCGGCAGGGCGGGTGCGCTCGCCTCCGTACTTTAGATAAAGCGCGGGATCCCAACTCATACGATCATCACTTTTCAGGACTCGATGTACGTAATCATGACATCATCCCGCTGGCCGTAAAAGCGCCCGCCGAAACGCTATGGCGCCTCCGCCACGGCGGGTTCGGGAGCGGTTGGCACAAGGCGTTTGCGCGGAAAGCGGACCGTCGCCGTGGTGCCCATGCCCGGTTCAGAGTCCAGGCCCAGCTTGGCGCCATGCAACTCGGCCAGCGCCACGACCAGCGGCAGGCCGAGGCCGGTGCCTTCATAGCGGCGGGATAGTCCGGTATCAACCTGCACGAACGGCGCGAGGACCTTGGCGCAGTCCTCCTTGCTCATACCGATTCCGGTATCGCTCACACTCAGTTCCAGGCCCCAGTCCGAGGCGGGATCGTCCACCAGCGCCGCGCCGATGGTGACAGTTCCGCCAACCGGCGTGAACTTGACCGCGTTGGCCAACAGGTTCAGCGCGATCTGCTTGATCCGCCGTTCGTCTCCGTGCAGGGCGGGCAGGGTCGGCGGGACGGCCCGCCGCAGCTTCAGTTCTGCTACGTCGGTGCGCGGCTGGATCAGCTTCAGGCAATCGTCAATGACCTCGGCGAGGTTGAAGTCTTCTTCGTAGAGGTTCAGACGGCCGGCTTCGATGCGCGATATATCGAGAATGTCGTTGATGACATCGAGCAGATGTCGCCCGGAGTCATGGATATTGTCCACGTACCCCCGATAGGCCGCCGGCTCCACGCGGCCCAGGATGCCGCTCTGCATCATCTCGGAGAACCCGATGATGGCGTTGAGCGGGGTGCGTAGTTCATGGCTCATGTTGGCCAGGAATTCGGACTTGGTGCGGTTGGCGAACTCGGCTTCTTCCTTGGCGGCCAGCAGGGCCTCCTCGGCCTCGCGCTGTTCGGTGATGTCGCGCAGCAGGCCGGTATAGAGCGGGCGGCCCTCGACCGCGGTCTCCGTCACCACCAGATAGAGCGGGAACAGGTCGCCGTTCTTCCGGCGGCCGAAGAACTCGCGGCGGCGCCCGATGACGCGTGGGTTGCCCTCGATCAGATAACGCTCCAGATGCTCGTCGTGGCGCTCTGCCTCGGGCTGGGGCATCAGCATGGCGATGTTCTGGCCGATGGCTTCCTGGCGGCTGTAGCCAAAGATGCGCTCCGCCGCCGGGTTGAATTCTTCCATCAGGCCCCGGCTGTTCACCGTGATGATGCCGTCGGCCACGGTGTCGAGCACGGCGCGAAGGTAGGTCTGTCCGCGCCGCACGTCGGCTTCGGCCTTGTTGCGGTCCTCAAGCTCGCGCTCCAGGTGCTTGTTGAGCACGGCAAGTTCGCGGGTGCTTTCCTCGACGGCCTGTTCCAGGTCGTCGCGGTGGCGGGCCAGCGCCGCGGCGGCCTCCATGCGGTCGGTGATGTCGGCGGCCCAGGCGAACACAGCGGGGCGGCCCTCGAACTCGCCCTGAGCAAACGACAGCAAGGCCCAGAACGTAGTCCCGTCGGTCCGCCGCATACGGGCTTCAACGTTGCGCGGTGCGGCGCCGGTGGCGACCTCAGCCGCCAGTTGGGCGACCAGTTCGCGGTCCTCGAACAGTGTTCCTGGGCGGAGGCTGTGCGTATCCTCCTGCTTCAACCCGAATTGTTTGAGCAGTGCTGCGTTGGCGTAGCCCAGGCGGCCCCCGAGGTACAGCACGCCCATGGCCAGCGGTGTGGCTTCCAGGATGGCGCGCAGGCGGCCTTCGCTGGTGCGTAGTTGTTGCTCTGCGTGTTTGCGCGCCGTGATGTCGAAGCTCCAGGCCAGGTTGGCCGGGGCGCCGTCGTACTCCATCGGCAACAGCGTGAAGACCACGCTGCGGTGCCGCCCGTCTGCTGACTTGAGTTCAACTTCCTCGTTGATGACGGCGCCGCCCGAGCGCATGACGTCGTGAATATGCTCCCGCTGAGCCGCGTCAGCATAGAAGTCCCGGCCATCGCAGCCGATCAGCAGGGCGCGCGGCAGCGACATCATGGCAGCGGCTTTGGGATTGGCATAGATGATGCGTCCGCCGGGCCGTGAAATGGACACGGCGACCGGGCTGTCGTCCAGGATGGCGCGCAGACGGCGCTCGCTGGACCGCAAGGCTTCCTCGGCCTGCTTACGGCCGGAAATGTCGGTGCTCCACGACAAAATGCAGGATTGCCCGTCGATCTGCACCGGAACCCAGCTTTCCTCGACCCACACGACAGAGCCATCCGATCGCTTCAGCCGGTATTCGAAAGCATCGACCCGCCCGTTTTTGTCGAGGGTGGCCAGCATGGCGTGGCGGTCCTTGGGGTCGGCGAAGAAGCGCCACGTATCGGCCCCGGTCAGGTCAGTCGCTGCGCTTTGCATCAATTCGGCCTGCCGCTGGTTGGCGTAGCGCACCGCGCCGTCAAGGCTGGCCAGCACCGCTGCCATGGGGGCGGCATCGAGGAACTCGCGTGCCTTGCGCATCTGCTCCCCGGCTGCTGCCTCGACCGGGCGCAGGGCACGGCGCAGGGCTTCGGTTTCGGCGCTCAGGCTGGCTGTGCCCAGCGCGACAACAGCGGCCGTGCAGACGAAGAGCGCTGCCTTGAACGCGTCGTCGCCGGCACCCAGCGCGAAGGGACCACCCCCCATGGCCGTTCCAATTGTCGCGGTAATGCCGACCAAGGCTACAGCCATGGCGGCGGCGCCCGACGGCAGGCGGATGCCCACCCACACCAATGTCGGCATGATGAGCCCGACGGGAAGGTAGCGCATGTTGGTCGTTTGCTTGACGGCAATGCCAAAGCCGATGGTCAGCAGGAACAGCAGCAACAGCCCTATGACCAGACCCTCGCCGTCATGGGTGTGCTGGCGCGGCGGCAGAGGCCGCAGGAAGGCCAGCAACACTGGCAGCGTCATCAGGATTACGGCGATGGTTTTGACCAGAAGACTCTTAACCAGCACGACAGGCGACAGATGGAGGCTTTCGCCCAAGGCCAGTGCGGCTGACGCGGCGATGGCTGCCGGCAGGATAATGCCGACAAGCGCCTGCCGGATGGCTTCTTCCGGGCGGTCGGGGAAGGTGATGTCATGGCGGGCGCGGATGAGAAGGCCGGCGGTGAATGTAGCCAATGCTCCCGCACCGGTCAGGATGGCGGCTGCACTCAGCGGCAGGGACGCCGGCGTCAAAAGGGCCAGAACGAGGCCGACAGCGACGCCCCCAAATGCGCGTGGGCCGAAAGTGATGCCCAGCGAAACCGAAATTCCGATGACCATGCTCACGATGGAGATCATGGCCTGAGGCCCCTGGAACAGGCCTTGGGACGCGTAGGCAGCCAGCCATATGACAAGCCCGGCGGCACCGTTGAGGGCCACCGTGACGATGCCCAAGGAACCGCTTCCGGTTCCCGTCATACCGTTGCTGTCTGCCACCCCGTTTCCCTTTTTTCACGTGTCCCGTCTGGGCTGATTGAAGACGGGCATGCGGCGCACGTGTTTCTTGCCACGCATCGCTTGGCGGTCATACGATTAACCGTCGACGTTGTGGTGCCGCGTATCTTAGGGATTACTCCGGAGCGCGCAATAGGACGAATGGCAGGGGTGTCATGGGCGTGTCTTGGTCAGGTGTGCAATGAGAAAAGGCGGAGCACGCGGGGTCGTCGCCTGTGGCCATCCTGAAACGGCGCGCGCGGCGCGGATCATGCTGGAGGAGGGCGGCAACGCTTTCGATGCCGCCTTGGCAGGATTTCTGGCTGCCTGCGTCGCGGAGCCGGTGTTGGCCTCCCTCGGTGGAGGCGGGTTCATGCTTGCGCGGCCTGCGCGGGAACGGGCTGCAGTCTATGATTTCTTCGTCCAAACCCCGCGCCGGTTCCGGGCGGCGGAGGACTGCGACTTTGCCGCCGTGACTGCTGATTTCGGGAGCGCCACGCAACAGTTTCACTGCGGCTGGGCCTCGGCGGCGGTCCCAGGGGCGGTGCGCGGAGTGTTTGCCGTCCACTCCGACCTTGGGCATATTCCCTTGGCGGAAGTGGCTGCTCCGGCCCTTGAGATGGCACGACGGGGAACGGCGGTGAATGCCTTTCAGGCCTACGCGTTGACCGTGGTGGAGCCGATACTGCGGCACACTCCGGCCTGCGCCGTCCTGTTCACCGGCCAGGACGGGAGCCTGTTGCGTGAAGGCGATTCATTCGCCTTCCCAGACTTCGCCGATATGCTCGATGCCCTGGTCCACGAAGGACCGGACTTGTTTTATCGCGGGGAAATTGCCCGCGCGGTGGCCGACGCTTGTGCCGAGCATGGCGGGCACCTTGGCATGGACGATTTTGCTGCTTATGCCATTCATATGCGTCCGCCGTTGGAAGTGCGGATGGGCAATGCCGTGTTGCACACCAATCCGCCGCCTTCGACCGGCGGCATTCTCATCGCGTTCGCCCTCGAACTTTTGAAAGAGCAGGGACTGGACCGCATGGCGTGGGGCGGGGCGGAGCACCGGCGTTTGCTCGCCACCGTCATGGAGGCCACAAACGCCGCGCGCCTGGAGGCTGAAACCCTTGACGCCGAGACGCTGCTCGCGCCGGAGCTGGTGGAAGCCTACCGCGCGCGTATCACTGGCCAGCCCAAGGCCTTCCGGGGTACGACCCATATCAGTGTGATCGACGCCACCGGGAACGCTTGCGCCTTATCGGTGTCCAACGGCGAGGGTAACGGCTGCGTCATTCCTGGAACTGGAATCGTGCTCAATAACATGCTCGGCGAGGAAGACCTCAACCCCCAGGGCTGGCACGCGTGGCCTGGCAGCACGCGGTTGTCGTCGATGATGGCGCCGAGCCTTCTGCTGCACGACGATGGAACGGAGACGGCGTTGGGGTCGGGCGGGTCCAACCGCATCCGCACCGCTCTGGTGCAGGTTCTGTCCAATCTGACGGACTTTGGTCTGCCGCTGGAAAAGGCGGTGGCCCGCCCACGCATTCACGCCGAAGCGGGGCGTCTGTCAGCGGAAGTGGATCTGCCGGACGTTCTGCGCCCCGAATGGCCGGAGATTGATGTCTGGCCGGATATCAACCTGTTCTTCGGTGGCGTCCATGTCGCCCGGCGCACCCATAACGGCGGCCTCGAAGGGTTCGGAGACCCTCGGCGCGGAGGGGTGGCGGAGGTCGTTTAATCCTTCAAGTAATTCACATGCCCCATCTTGCGTCCCGCGCGGGCTTCGGCTTTACCGTAGAGGTGGAGGCGGGCCTTGGGATCGGACAGGATGGCGTGCCAGTCGTGCGCATCATCGCCCAAAAGGTTCTTCATCACCGCGCCGCAGCGATGCTGCGGCGACCCCAGCGGCAATCCGCACACGGCACGGACCAATTGCTCGAACTGGTCAGTGTAGCAGGCGTCCATGGTCCAGTGCCCGGAATTGTGCGGGCGCGGAGCCATTTCGTTGACCAACACCCGACCGTCCGCGGTGACGAACATCTCGACCGCCAGCAGCCCGATCAAATCGAGGTCGGTGGCGGCACGGCGGGCAATGTCCATGGCGGCTTCGGCCACGGCGTCCGGGATTGGGGCAGGAGCGGTGGTGGTGTCGAGGATGTGGTGGCGGTGCTCGTTCTGCACCGGGCAATAGGCTTCCTCGGCCCCGTCGGGGGCACGGGCGACGATGACCGAGATTTCCCGCTCGAACGTCACGAAGCCTTCGAGGATGGCGGGCGCCCGGCCGATGGCGGCCCAGGCCTCGCTCAGGTTGGTATCGGCCTCGATTCGCGTCTGTCCTTTGCCGTCATATCCCAGCCGCGTAGTCTTTAGGATGGAGGGCGTGCCCAGGGCGGCCACGGCGGCGGCCAGATCGGCCTCGTTGTTGACCGCGCGCCAGGGGGCGGTTTCGGTAAACGTATTGAAGAACGTTTTCTCACTCACCCGGTCCTGGGCCACGGCCAGCACTTGGGCGCCGGGACGCACGGCAACCGTCTGGGCCAGGAACTCCACGGTAACGACCGGGACGTTCTCGAACTCCAGGGTCACGACGTCCACGGCCTTGGCAAACGCGGCCAGGGCCGTGCGGTCGTCATAGGCGGCCACGGTGCAGGCGGCGGCGACCTGGGCGGCAGGACTATCTTTTTCGGGCGTGAAGATGTGGCAGCGGTAGCCCAGGCGGGCCGCCGCCAACGCGATCATGCGGCCAAGCTGACCGCCGCCAAGGATGCCGATGGTGCCACCAGGAGCGACGGGCGCTGAAACGTCGGTGAGGGACATGATGGCTCGCTCAGGCATCGTCGCTGGGGGCGTCGGCCACGGCGGCGGTCTGCCGCGCCCGCCACGCATCCAGGGCCGCCGCAACGTCCGCATCATGCAGCGCAATGACCGAGGCCGCGAGCAAAGCGGCATTGATCGCCCCGGCCTTGCCGATGGCCAGGGTTCCGACCGGCACCCCGGCGGGCATCTGGACGATGGACAGCAGGCTGTCCTGGCCGCTGAGGGCCTTGGACTGCACCGGGACGCCGAATACCGGCAGCGGCGTCATGGATGCGCACATTCCCGGCAGGTGAGCCGCGCCGCCCGCTCCGGCGATGATGACATGCAGGCCCCGGTCGCGCGCCGTCTCGGCATAGTCGACCAGCCGCTTGGGTGTCCGGTGGGCGGACACGATGCGGGCTTCGTTGGGAATACCCAGCGCGTCGAGGGTTTCAACCGCTCCCCGCATGGTGTCCCAATCGGACTGGCTGCCCATGATGACGCCCACCAAGGGCTTTGCACTGCTGTCGGTAGCGGCCATTTCGCCCCCAGGAGGTAAAAAACGTGTCGTGGCGCGCCAAGCTCGGCCCGGCGCGCGGAAGCCGTGCATTATAGTGGTGTGCCGCCGTCGTGCAACCGTGCTGCGCGGCCTATCGTGCCGTGTTAAAGTTGGGCCAAGGCCTGGGAGAAACCGGGGTGGAGGAGAAGAATCATGCCCGATATCAAGGCACCTCCAGGGGTACAGGCGGCGGCATGGCGCGCTTACGGTAATCCCCACCACGGCAGCGGGCGCCATGGAAGGGGGTACGGTGGCTCGGCTGGCGATAACGGACCCCATGATCCTGTTGATGCGGTCCGTATCCAAGGGCTGAACCCGCGTGCTTATCCCGAAGAAGTGCAGGCCGTGATGGCCGATCTCATGGCGCAGATCGATCATTTGCGGCAGGATTTGGACCAGTCCGCCGGCCGTCAGGCTTGGCTGGAGGGACTGGCCGATCAGGACGCGGTGCTGCCGATTCTGAACCGTCGCGCGTTCCTGCGCACGGTGGATGCTTACTTGGCCGGCAGCGCCACGATAGGTTATGGCGGCGACTCTACCGTGCGCGAGGGCGCGCTGGCGGTGTTCTACCTCCATAATTTCGAGCTGCTTCACCGCCGGTTCGGCCTCGCGGCGGCCGAGGAGGCCTTGGCCCACATGGCGCGCACGATCCGCGATGCTGTAAGGGCCAGCGACGTCATGGGGGTGATCGGTGGCTCTGGCGTGGCGCTCCTGTTGACGTTGACTGGTGAGGACGCCGCTGGTGCCAAGGTCGAGGCCTTGCGCGCAGCCCTAGCGGCCCAGCCGGCACGCCTGGACAACACTGTTCTTCCCTTGCGGGTTCTATCCGTCATGGCGATCTTGGACGGCGAGGGTTCGGCCCAGGACAGGCTCAATGATCTGGATGTGGCCTTGCGCATGGAACTGCGCGCCGCCGATCACGGAGAGCGCGAATAGTTCCAGGCATAAACCCGGTGCTCAGGCGATGATGTCGGGCAACATGCGGCTTTGGAGCTTGGCAACCTCGTCCTTGAGCAGCAGCTTGCGCTTCTTCAAGCGCACCAGCTGCAACTGGTCGAATGGAGCGTTTTCCATCAGGCGGGCAATCACATCGTCCAGGTCGCGGTGTTCGGTCATCAACTCCGCGAGGCGGGTCCGAAGCTGATCCTGGCTGTCCTCGTCAATCATGGGCTGTTCACCGAGGGTGTCTTAATCGATTTGACACTAGCAGAACTCCTTTGAAAACGGTATGGCTCGATGCAGAATTTGGCCCGCAAAATCGCTCAGGGATAAAAGCATGAACGAAATCAGGACCATCGGCGTGCTGACCAGCGGAGGCGACTGCGCTGGTCTGAATGCCGCCATTCGTTCGGTTACTTATGCCGCTATCCAGACCTATGGGTGGACCGTCTATGGCATCCTCGATGGGACGATGGGCCTGATCAACCGCCCGGTGCAGTATCGCGAGCTTACGCTGTCCACCTTTACTGGTACGCAATTACGCGAGGGCGGGACGTTCCTGGGGACCACCAACAAGGGAGACCCCTTTAATTTCAAAATGCCAGACGGGTCGCTCAAGGACCGCTCCGAGGAATTCGCCGAAGGGTGCAGGGCACTCAACCTGGATGCCCTGGTCGTGATCGGTGGCGACGGGTCCATGCGCATCGTGTCCAAGCTGTGCGAGCGCGCCGGCATCGGCATGGTCGGCATCCCCAAGACTATTGATAACGACGTTCACGGCACCGAATATGCCATTGGCTTTTCTACCGCGACCAACGTGGTTACGGAGGCGCTGGACCGCCTCCAGCCGACCGCCGCCAGTCACCACCGCGTGATGATCCTGGAGGTCATGGGCCGCGACGCCGGACATATTGCCATGAATGCCGGCATTGCCGGTGGCGCCGACGTCATCCTGGTGCCGGAAATCCCCTACAGCCTCGACGGCGTGGCGCGCAAAATTCGCACCGTGTTGGCCCAGGGTCGGACTCATGCCCTGGTCGTGGTCGCCGAAGGCTGCAAGACCGAAGGCGGCGAGGCGGCCATGATTTCCTACGCCGGTGGAGAACAGCGGTATGGCGGCATCGGTCACTATCTGACTGACAAAATCGCTCAGATGACCGGAGCGGAAACCCGCGTTACCATCCTCGGCCACGTCCAGCGCGGCGGCACGCCCAGCATGCGCGATCGGCTCATCGCCTCGGCGTTCGGAGTTCATGCCGTGGAACTGGTGGCCCAGAAGAAGTTCGGGCACATGGTCGGCTGGCTCGATCGCGGCGTCATCGACGTCCCGATGAGCGAGGTGACGATCGGCGCACGATCTCTGGACCCAAGGGGCGCGCTGCCCCACACGGCTCGGCGCCTGGGCATCTATGTCGGAGACCCGTTGCCATAGCTGGACGCAGGCTAGGCACCCACCAGCGCGCGGTACGCGTTCCTTAGGGGGGGGCGCTAATGGGCACCGCAGAATAATCAAGTCTTGGGCTTGGGCGGCTTTCCACTGCCGCCGGCCTCGCCCCAGCGAGCGATCAAATCGTTGTCGAGGTCGAACAGGTCAAGAACCCGCCCGACCGCATGATCCACGATGTCGTCCAGGGACTGTGGTCGGGTGTAGAAGGCGGGCACCGGCGGCGCGATGATGCCGCCCATTTCCGTCACTGCCGCCATGCTACGGATATGGCCGAGGTGCAGCGGCGTTTCCCGCAGCATCAAGACCAGCCGGCGGCGCTCTTTCAGCGTCACGTCGGCCGCCCGTGTCAGCAGGGTGGACCCGGTTCCCGAGGCAATCTCTGCGAGTGACCGCACCGAGCATGGCGCCACCACCATGCCCATGGTGCGGAACGACCCCGAGGCCGGTGCGGCGGCAAGATCATCAGCCCTGTGGACGACATCCGCCAGGGCATGGACGTCGGCCACCTTGCGGTCCGATTCGTAAGCCAGGGTTATCTCCGCCGTGCGAGTCATTATCAGGTGAGACTCGACGCCAAGCTGCCGCAGCACTTCCAAAAGGCGGATGCCATAGATAACGCCCGTCGCGCCGCTTATGCCGACGATCATCCGCCGTCCCGTCTGGCCCGCGTCCATGGAGAATCTCCCGCCATTTATCAGGGATTTGAGAAAAATGCGCTACGCCAACACGTTACCAATCCATGTGGCGTACCTCGAAAAAAGCGCATACATTTACACTGTGTCACGCAGGCGATAAAGGGAGAAATTGCCATGGGGTATGATGCTCGGATCGAGTCTCTTCGTTCGAAGCACGCGGACCTTGAAGCTGCCGTGGACCTTGAAGCACGTCGACCGCTTCCTGACGAGCGCAATCTCCTCGCACTCAAGCGCCAGAAACTTCGGATCAAGGACGAAATCCAGCGCATGTCCAATTGACTGGTCATGATCGGATAACCCTAGGGCCAAGGAGAC
>JBAYSM010000044.1:0-20187 GCA_041676205.1 Rhodospirillaceae bacterium
CTGTCGGCCTACGGCATGGGCTTGGCCGACGTGCGGGCCTTGCGGGAGCGCACGGTGGAGGTGGCGCTCCACGACGCCGATCTGGACACGCCGCTCAGTCAATTGACCGAGGACGCGGTTGCCGACCTGCGGGCGCAGGGGTTTTCCGACCATGCCGTGACGGTCATTCACCGCGTGCATTTGCGTTATCTTGGCTCGGACAGCGCGCTGATCGTGCCGCACGGCGATCCGTCGGTGCTGCGGGCGGCGTTTGAGGACGCCCACCTCCAACAGTTCGGCTTCGTCCAGGCCGACAAGCCGCTGGTGGTCGAGGCGGTGTCCGTGGAAGCCATCGGCGCCTCCGCCGTTGCCAACGAGGCCGAGGTGCCCCGGCCAAAAGACGCGCCGCTCATGCCCGAGCCGCTGGACTCCGTACGGGTGTTTTCCGGCGGGGAGTGGCTCGACGCCCCGGTTTACGACCGCGACACGATGCACCCCGGCGACGATGTGCATGGCCCGGCGGTAATCCGCGAGGCCACTGCGACCACGGTCGTTGAGCCGGGCTGGCGGGCGGTAATGACGTCGCGCCGCCATCTGGTGCTCACCCGCGTCACGCCGCTGCCCAAGCGCGTAGCCATCGGCACGGACGCCGATCCGGTGATGCTCGAAATCTTCAACAACCTGTTCATGTCCATCGCCGAGCAGATGGGTGCAACGCTCCAGAACACCGCCCATTCGGTGAACATCAAGGAACGGCTGGATTTCTCTTGCGCGGTGTTCGATGCCGGGGGCGGACTGGTCGCCAACGCGCCGCACATGCCTGTCCACCTGGGCAGCATGGGCGAGAGCGTGCGGGCCATCATGCGCCGCTATGGTGATGCCCTGACGGCCGGGGAAACCTACGTCCTGAACGCGCCCTACAACGGCGGCACCCATCTGCCGGACATAACCGTGGTAACGCCGGTGTTTGAAGAGGCGGCAGGGGGCGAGCTGCTGTTCTTCGTCGCCTCGCGCGGGCACCATGCCGATATCGGCGGGATCTCGCCCGGCTCCATGCCGCCGGGCAGCCGTACGGTGGAGGAGGAGGGTATCCTGCTTGACGGCCTGCCGCTGGTGCGCGGCGGGCGGTTCCTGGAGGACGAGATCAAAGCCGCCCTCAGTGCCGGGCAATGGCCGTCGCGCAACCCGGCGCAGAACGTGGCGGACCTCAAGGCCCAGGTGGCGGCCAATGAAAAGGGCGTGCGCGAACTGCGCCGCATGGTCGGCCACTTCGGCCTGGACGTCGTGCGGGCCTACATGGGCCACGTCCAGGACAATGCCGAGGAAAGCGTCCGCCGGGTTATTGGAACGTTGTGCGATGGGGCCTTTACGTACCGCATGGACGACGGGGCGGAGGTGCATGTCACCATCACCGTGGACGCCGCCACTCGGTCCGCCAAGGTGGATTTCACCGGCACCAGCGACCAGCGGCCCAACAACTTCAACGCTCCGCTGGCGGTGTGCCGGGCGGCGGTGTTGTACGTGTTCCGCACCCTGGTCGATGACGACATCCCCATGAACGAGGGCTGCCTCAAGCCGGTCGATCTGGTGGTGCCCGAGGGCTGCATGCTTAATCCGGTCTATCCGGCCGCCGTGGTGGCGGGCAACGTGGAGACCAGCCAGGTGGTGGTCGATGCGCTCTATGGCGCGCTCGGCGTCATGGCGGCGGCGCAGGGCACCATGAACAACCTGACCTTCGGCAACGAGACGCACCAGTATTACGAAACCATCTGCGGCGGGTCGGGCGCTGGGCCGGACTTTGACGGCACCGACGCCGTCCACACCCACATGACCAACTCCCGCCTGACCGACCCGGAAGTTCTGGAGTGGCGGTTCCCGGTGCGGCTGGAGGACTTCCGCATTCGCCGAGGCTCGGGCGGGGCCGGGCGGCACCATGGCGGCGACGGCGTGGTGCGGCGTATCCGGTTCCTTGTGCCGATGACCGCGGCCATTCTGTCCAACCGCCGCATCGTGCCGCCCTATGGGATGGCGGGCGGGCTGGCTGGACAAGTCGGGCGTAACGCGGTGGAGCGGATCGGCGGCTATCTGCAGGAACTGGGGCCGACCGCGCAGGTTGATATGGCGCCGGGCGATGTGCTCGTTGTAGAAACGCCCGGTGGTGGTGGGTACGGAGTCCCCGAGGCATGACCGTCGAAGTAATCGTGTGCGAAACCTGCCGCCGCAAGGACGGCGAACCCCTGGACGGCATTACCGCCGGGCGAGAGTTCGCGGATGCCCTGCGCGGGATGCTCGCCAGCGACGCTGATCTCAACGGCGTGCGACTGACCACCATGCGCTGCCTGATGGCCTGCGGGCGGGCTTGCACCGTGCACCTCCGCGCGCCGGGTCGTATGGGGTATGTGCTGGGCGACATGAGCAGCGAACCGGACCGCCTGCACGCCCTGATTGCTTACCTGCGGGGGTATGTGCGCTCCAGCGACGGTGTGGTTCCTTACGCTGATTGGCCCGAGGCCATCAAGGGCCGCTTTGTTTCCCGCATTCCGGCTCCGCCGCCGGGTAATGATTGAGGGACAGGCTTACTCCCCCGCCTAGCCACAAACATCTTGCGTCATGGTCGCTCACGATCGGCGCCGCCGACAGGGTGGGGATGGTCCTTATGGCCCCTGTGCTGATCCTAAGACAGCACTGCTTCGTACAGACGTCGCATCACCCGCTACGTGTCCTGTCCTAGGGCATTGAGGTGCTGCCAATTTGTCACGGACGCCTGGGGACTACATGCTCAATGTTGCTGTTGTTGAAGGCGATTGCGTTCTGCGCGAGGAGCTTTGCAGGGTCCTTTGCCAATCGGGCATGGACGCGCGCGGAGTGGGCTGCGGTGCTGGATTAGACGACTATTTACGCGTTCAGCCCTGCAACGTGGTGGTTTTGGAAATCGACCTGCCGCGCGAGGATGGTTTTAGCATCACCCTCCGTTTGAGGGAGCAGCATGAACGGCTTGGCGTCGTCATGGTCACGGCCCGCGCGGCACTGGAAGATCGGGTACGCGGTCTGAATGCCGGGGCCGATGCGTATTTGGTCAAGCCGGTCGATCCTCTGGAATTTGTGGCGACGCTGAAAAGCGTGTGCCGCCGCACAATGCCGAGCGTGGGTACTCTGGCGGCTAGCCAGGCACCCTGGGTATTGCGGCGCCTTGGTTGGGAATTGGCCGGTCCCAACGGCCGCTCGGTGGCCCTGACCGCCGCCGAACACACGCTGTTATCCCAGTTGGCGGCCGCGCCGGGTCGCCCGGTGAGCCGTCGTGCCCTTTTGGCAATGTCAGAGCCGGGACCGGCCTGCGACCTGCGCAAGCTCGATGCCGTCGTGCGTCGCCTGCGGCGCAAGGTCGAGGACGTGATCGGACTGGATTTGCCCGTGCGCGCCGCCCACGGGGTCGGCTACATCGCGACGGAACCGTTGCATCGCCGCTAAAGGGTATGGGTTGGCAAATTTCTGGTATTATCCCGCTGGATAGACCCTATCCGTTTGGGCCAGAGGGGACCTTCAACAGTGACCGTACCGCGCAGAGTTGTTGCAGCAGGCAATATTCTGGTTGTTGAGGACAATCCCTCCGTCGCAAGTCTTCTGGAGGTCGAGCTTCATCTCGAACTGGCTGGCGCGGCACTGGTGACGGCGGTCGAGACCCTGGCCGACGCCCTGGCGGCACTCGATCAGCCGGGTTGGGTGGCCTGCGTGCTTGACCTGGACCTGCCCGACAGCCGGGGGCTGGCTACGCTGGAAGCGGTGCGCGTCAAGGCGCCGAACGTTCCTGTGGTGGTACTAAGCAAGGACTCTCAGGAGCATGTCGCGGTGGCGGCGCTCCGCATGGGGGCCGACGATTTTATCGACAGGCGGGTAGCGCCCGGCGCCCTGATCGCCCGCAAGATCGGTCATATTCTTGCACGGCAGACCCTGACCGAAGATCTGCGGGCCTCGCGCGATGGCCTGCAAGCCATTCTGGACAGTGCCGCCGACGGCATCATCACCATCGACGAGCGCGGCATCGTGCTGTCCTTCAATGCCGCCGCCGAGGAGATTTTCGGCTGGAAGGCCGATGAGGTCATGGGCCGCAACGTGTCCATGCTCATGCCGCCTGACCTTGCCGCCCGCCATGACGGGTTCCTGCACCGCTACATCGGCGGCGGGGAGCCGCGCGTGGTCGGGATCGGTCGTGAAGTCACCGGCCAGCGCAAGGATGGCACGACGTTCCCGCTGCATCTTGCGGTCAGTGACGTGGCGGTTCACGGCCGCCGAGTGTTCACGGGTATTCTCAGTGACCTGAGCCACCTTGCGGCAGCCGAACAAAAAGCCGAAGAACGCCGCCGTCTGGTCGAGGCCATCCTGAACAGCACTCCCGATCCCATTTTTTCCAAGGATGCGCACGGCCGTTACCTGCTGGTCAACGACGCTTGTTGCAAGGTCTTCGGGCTGGCTGCCCACGACATTATCGGGCGGCGAGACGTCGAACTGGACCATCGAGAGGCGGCAAGCATCATCAATGCCGCCGACCAGCGCGTGCTCGATGGTGAAGGCATCGTGACGGTGGAGGAGGAGTTGCCGACATCCGCCGGGCCGCGCACGTTCGCGGTGACAAAAGGACCTCTCCTGGGGGACGGGGACGCCATTCTCGGGCTGGTTGGGGTGGCGCGCGACGTCACCGAAGTCCTGACTGCCCAGCGGGAGTTGAAGGAGCGCAACCGCCTTCTTGCCTTGACCGAGGACGTTGCCCACGTCGGCCACTGGTATCTGGCGGTGGATGCCGAGACAATGCAGTGGTCGGCTCAGGTTTACCGCACTCACGGGCTGGATCCGGGACGCTATGTCCCGCATTTGGCGGCTGTATTGGACCACTATGTGGGGGGCAGCCGCGGCGCCGTGCGCAGGGCCGTTATCCAAGCCCTGGCCGATGGGCGTGAATTCAGTATCGAAGCGCGGTTGCGCCGGGCCGATGGCGAAATCCGTGACGTCCTGCTCAAGGGCGCGGGCGACATGGACGAGCATGGCGAGATGCACGGGCTGCTCGGCATCCTGCTCGACATCACCGAACTGCGCCGCGCCCAGTCTGCCATGGCCGAGGCGTCGGATCTTCTGCGCCTGTCCATTGGCGCCTTGCACGATGCCTTCGTGCTGTACGGTCCCGACGGCCGAATGCTGGTTTGCAACGATGCCTACAAGACCCTTCTCGGCGTGGATGTGGAGCCCGGTACCTCCTATGAAATGGTATTGCGGGCGGGCATGGCCAGCGGGCTGTTCAGCGAAGCCAAGGGACACGAGGAAGAATGGCTGGCAGATCGCCTAAGCCATTTCCACGACGGCGGCACACGCGAAATGCGGGTCGGTAATCGCTGGTTTTTGGTGTCCAACATACCGTTGCCGAGCGGCCATGTCGTTGGCACGCGGGTTGACATCACCGCGCTGCGCGAGGCGCGTGAAGCCGCAGAGGCGGCCAATAGCGCCAAGTCTGAATTCCTGTCGCGCATGAGCCACGAACTGCGCACGCCGCTCAATGCCATCCTCGGTTTTGCCGAGTTGATGGAGATCAGCCAAAGGGACCCGGCAACCGACCGGCAGCGCGGCTACCTGGGGCACATCCGCACCGGCGGGGGTCATTTGTTGAACCTGATCAATGACGTGCTCGATCTGGCGCGCATCGAAGCCGGCGGCATCAGCCTGTCGATAGAGCCGGTGGATGCCCGCGCGCTGTTCGACGACTGCTTGACCACCACGCGCGCCCTGGCGGATCCCAAGGGGATTACGGTGGTCGATGAGACTGCAGGGCTGGTCCTTCCATGGCTGTCTGTGGACCTGACGCGGACAAAACAGGTGCTGCTCAACCTGTTGTCCAACGCCGTGAAATACAATCGCCCCAACGGCGGCGTCACCCTGGCCGCCACGCTGCCGGAGGGAGGGCAGCTCAGAATCAGCGTGACCGACACGGGGCCGGGTATTCCCAGCGGGCGCCAGGGCGAGGTGTTCAGCCCGTTCGCGCGGCTCGGTCAGGAGCACGGCAAGATCGAGGGGACCGGCATAGGCCTGACCATCTCGCGGCGCCTCGTCGAGGAAATGGGCGGACAGATCGGCTTTTCAAGCGTGGAAGGCGAGGGGACGACCTTTTGGTTGACGCTGCCCCTGGCGGACCAGGCGGGCGGCGGGCTTGTGGCCGATGCCGCGGCGCCCGCTGTTCGGACGGTCACTGCGGTTCGCACCATTCTGTACGTCGAGGATAACCCGGCCAACCGCGCGCTGATGGAGGACATCATCGGCGAAACCGATGGCTTCGCTCTGACCTGCGCCGAGTCCGCAGAGGACGGTTTGGTGATGGCTTTCGCGGCGCCGCCGGATATTATTTTGATGGATATCAACCTGCCGGGCATGGACGGTTTTGCTGCCCTTGAGGCTCTGCGGGCGGATCCTCGGACATGGGCCATACCCGTGATCGCGCTGAGTGCCGACGCCATGAAGGACACCGTGCAGCGCGGCGAGGAGGTTGGATTCTTGGCCTATTTGACCAAGCCGGTGCGGCTGCAGGCGTTGCTTGATGCTCTGGAGCGGGCAAGCATGGTGGGAGCGTAGACATGACTGCGTTCGAAAACGCCGTCAGCGTCGGTACCTGGGAATGGAATGTCGGGACGGGGCAGGCGATCGTCAACGAGCGCTGGGCCGAGATTGTCGGCTACTCGCTTTCGGAGCTGGCCCCGATCACCATCGACACCTGGACGAGGCTTGTCCACCCCGATGATCTTGCGCGGTCCAGCGACCTCCTGAACCGGCATTGCCGGGGCGAGGTGGACCACTACGAATGCGAAGCCCGCATGCGCCACAAGGACGGTCATTGGGTCTGGGTGCTTGATCGCGGCAAGGTGGTTTCATGGACGGCCGATGGCCGCCCTGAATGGATGGCTGGAACCCACTGGGATATCTCGGAACGCAAACGAGCCGAGGAGACTCTGGAGCAAAACCAGCAACAGTTTGATCGAGTTCTGGGTGCCATCAACGAAGGCTGGTGGGAATTCGACCTGATCAGGGACACCGCAGTCTACTCGCCGCGCTGGTGGCAAATCCTGGGCTATGCGGAAAACGAACTGCCAGCCACCACCGATCTCTGGCGGCGCCTGTTGCATCCCGACGACGTGGCGCGGGTGGATGACTTTGTTCAAGACGTACTGGTGTCGGGTCAGGAAAAGTTTGACCTGTCCTTTCGCCAGAAACACAAGGACGGGCACTACATCACAGTGTTGTCGCGTGGTTCGGTGCAACGCGATGCCGAGGGGCGTATTTGGCACATCTCCGGCAGTAACAACGACATCACCGTCCGTGTTCAGTTGGAAGAAGCGCTGCGCCAGAGTGAGGAGCGGTACCGTCTGGCGCAGACCGCAGCCGGTGTCGGCATATGGGACTGGGATCTGGTGGGCGGGCAGGTCGTATGGGACGCCACCTGCTGGACAATGCTTGGCCATGAACCCTCGAACCGCCTGTTGACCTATGATGAGTGGGCGAACAGCCTTCATCCCGATGATAGGGAGCACACGGTCGCCACCGTGCAGGACCAACTTGCCAAGGGCGGCACGTTCGTCGTCGAGTTCCGGTACCGGCGCGCCGATGGCGGGTGGCAGTGGCTGCAAGGGCGTGGACGCGTGGTGGCGCGCGCCGATGATGGCGCGCCGACCCGGATGATGGGAACCCACACAGACATTAGCGGCCGCAAGCGCATCGACGAGACGCTGCAGCGTTCGAATGCCGAGCTTGAGCAGTTTGCTTATATCGCCTCCCACGATCTGCGGCAGCCGCTGCGGATGATCAACAGCTATACGCAGTTACTTGAACGCGCCCTGGCGGATCGCCTGGACGACACCTCGCGCGAGTTCATGGGGTTCGTGCGTGAGGGAGCGCAGCGCATGGACCAGATGTTGGTCTCGCTGCTGGAGTACTCCCGCGTTGGGCGGCAGGGCGAACCGATGGCTGCCTTCGACAGCCGGGGATTGGCCGAGGAAGCCGTGCTGTTCCTGAACCCGGCAATCGTCGAGGCGAGGGCGGAGATCACTTTGACCGGCGACTGGCCGACTGTCCATGCCAGCCGGAATGAAGGGGTACGCCTGTTCCAGAACCTGGTTGGCAACGCCGTGAAATATCGGTCTGGCGACCGCCTGCCGGTGGTGCGTCTTGATGTTCATCGCGACGGCAGCGAATGGGTATTCCGGGTGAGCGACAACGGGATCGGCATTGACCCCAACCAATTTGACCGCCTTTTCAAAGTATTTCAGCGCTTGCACACGCGGGGAAGCTATGAAGGGTCAGGGATTGGTCTGGCCGTCTGCCGCAAGATCGTCGAGCGCCACGGAGGCCGTATCTGGGTGGAGTCCGATGGTCCTGACAAAGGCTCCACCTTCTGCTTCACCCTCCCTGACGCAGGAGCGGACCGGCCGTAAGGGAAAACCCCCGACGGCCGGTACCGTGCCGGTTACTTTACGGCTTTCACCATGTCGAGGTGGCGTTCCAGGGAGGGAAGGGTGGCCGTGGCGAAGGTGCGGAGTATCGGGTTGTCCCCGCTGTCGGCAAAGCTGCGGAACAGTGTCAGGTTTTCCTTGTGCGCCTTTGCCTGCTGCTTCAGGTATTGGCCATCAAAGTCGTCATCGGTTGCGTTGCGCAGGGTGTCGATCATCTTTCCGTGCTTGTCATCCAACTCCGACGGGACCTTCGCGATGTTCGGCATGCTCCGCAGCGTCGACTGAAGCTGGTGGCCGGCCGTCAGGTGATCGTCGAGCATCATGGCGGCGAACGTGCGGACCTGATCCGATTTTGCCCGCTGAAGGGCCAAGCGGCTGGCCTCCACCTCATAGAGATTGCCGATCATGGCATCGCCGATGAAGGACGCCACCGCGGCCGAACTTGACCGGCTTTTCTTGGTATCCTGGGTCATTCTCCGGCGCTCCTGTGCTGGGTTTGAGCGTGCGGCTGCGGCGCCCGCTGGTGGTAACTCATCCCCGGACCCTTCTTGCTGCCGCCACGGCGCAGGGCCTTTATGGGGTTCTCGCCTTCGGTCTCCAGGCGGTAGTCGTCGCCGGTTTCCTGGCGGTGGCGTTCAATGATCGCCTCGGTCGGTGGCGTGGTGTGGTTGACTATGCTTTGGTATTCGAAGAAGCGGTGGTCCTGCGGCAGTTTGTCCACCGGCATGAACTCGGAATCCCACGCCGTCAGGTCGGCCTGATTGGCCAGAACTTCGCGGACATAGGCCTTGTTCTGCTCGAAGGTGACGCCGGCCTTCATCCCGTTGGTGGGCAGGAATTCAGCGGGATCGCGCCCTTCGACGGCCTTCATGGTGTTGCACGCCATGCGCAGATGTTCGAGTTCCATCCCCAAATGCAGTTCCCAGATGGCCCGGATGCGCGGGTCGGACTCGGTTTGCAGGAAGGACCAGTACATCCAGCACTCGTTGTATTCGTGCAGGACCATGTGCATCAGCCAACTCATGGACGGGTCCATGATCGACTCATAGTGGCTGACGTGCTGCTCCTCGATCATGGCAATTTCCAGATA
Source organism: Rhodospirillaceae bacterium (assembly GCA_041676205.1). Lineage (GTDB taxonomy): Bacteria > Pseudomonadota > Alphaproteobacteria > Rhodospirillales > Rhodospirillaceae > Cauispirillum. The sequence continues at coordinate 9,550 of JBAYSM010000044.1, forward strand.
GAGGCCACGCGCGATGGGGTCGGTCGGACGATTGCCGACGTTCATGTAGAAGTTCATTGTCTGCTGCTCGGCGGCCAGAACCGTCATGGCGTTCATCACGGACTGGAAATCGCACGCCTGCACGGTCATCGGGCGGCGCAGTTCGTCAGCCGGATGGCGGTGCTCGAAGATGGTTGGGCGACCGGGCGTGATTTCGGTGTAATCACCGACGATCTTGCTGGGATCGGACCCCATCAGGTCCAGCAGGTTGGCATAACGGTACAAGTGGTCGAAATCTTCCAAAAGTCCGAATTCGTAGACTTGGCGTAAATAGGGATCGGGTTCGTGGCGGGCGATCCAGGCGGTCAGATCCACTGCGACCTGCTCATACCCCAGCGTATTCTCGACGGTGTTTTCCTCGCCGGGAATCAGCCAGTTACACACTTTTTGCTGCTGCTGTTCGATGCGCCGCGTCTGGCCGATGATCTTCTTAAGGCCAGTGTCGATGGTGTGCCGTGCCATGCAGTGCGAGAACATGACGGCCTCCACTTCGACGCCGTTCATGGCAATGACGCGGGTGCGGGTATAGGGGTCCACCTCCTCCATCCGGTACGGCTCGATGTTAAGCTCCGACCAGTTCCGGAGTTGGCGGTCCAGCGGTATGCCCTTTTCTTTGAGGGGGTTGAACGACATGTGAGACATCTCCTCGCGTTCGTTCTTGCGTGCACGAGCAACGCCGCGAGGCCTGCGCAGGCTGACCGTTCATCGAAAGAGGCCGCGCTCCTCCCGCTACGAACGGTGCCGCACGGTCTAATGCCGCGTCATAAACCGCGTGGCAAACTTGACCGCGATCAATTCGCGAATGCAAGAAGTGGCCTAGGGTCTGGTTTTCCGAAGGGAGCATGTGCCCCTTCCTCCAGCACAGGACCCGCAGAATGACAGAGATCGTCCTTGACCTCCGCACCACGCCGCCGCAGCAGCGTCACCCGACCGTGTTCGGCACGTTCGATCACCTGAAGGCCGGTGAGTCCTTCACGCTGGTCAACGACCACGACCCCATGCCTCTGCATCTTCAGTTCGACATGAACCGCCCCGGCACGTTTGAGTGGCTCACCCTGGAAAAAGGCCCCGAGGTGTGGCGCGTGCGGGTGTCCAAGGTCACGGGCAGCGGCAATTGCTGTGGTGGTTGCGGCGGCTGAGCCTCCACCTTACCATCCTGACTGATCGGATTGTTCGCGCATGAGCACCGCTTCCCCCGCCGCTGCTTCCTCAAAGGTCTATCCCAAAGCCGTCACCGGGGCGTTCCGCAGGGCCAAGGATGGCATCGCCGTCTTGTTGCTTGCGGTGTACTTCATCGGGCCGTGGCTGCGGTGGGATCGGGGGCCGGATACGACGGGGCAGGCGGTGCTGCTCGATCTCGACGCGCCGCGTGGTTACGTCCTGTGGATGGAAATCTGGCCGCAGGACATTCACTACCTTGCCGCCCTGCTGATCCTGGGCGTGCTGATCCTGTTCGCCACGGCATCCTTGGCCGGGCGGGTGTGGTGCGGGTTTACCTGTCCGCAGACGGTGTTCACCGACCTGTTCATCCGCATCGAACGCCTGTGCGAAGGAGACCGCTCCGTCCGCATGCGCCGCGATGCGCAGCCGTGGACGGCCGGCAAGGTCGCCCGCAAGGTTGCCAAGCACGCCGGCTGGCTGGCCGTGTCGGTCGTCACGGCGGCCACCTTCACGTTCTATTTTGTCGAGGCCCCGGTTGCCGTCGGAGAGTATCTCACTCTGACCGCCGGGCCTTGGATGTGGGCCACGGTCGCGACCCTGACCACGACCACATACGTCTTGGGCGGCTGGGCGCGTGAGCAGATGTGCAACGCCATGTGCCCGTGGCCGCGTATCCAGTCCACCATGCTCGACGACCATAGCCTCGTCGTGACCTATCAGGCGTGGCGCGGTGATACCCGCGCGCCGCGCCGCAAGTCGCAGACGGCCCTGGAGCGGTTCGAGCTGGGCCTGGGCGACTGCATCGACTGCCGCCAATGTGTGCAGGTCTGCCCCATCGGCATCGATATCCGCGCCGGAGTGAACGCCGACTGCATCAACTGCGGTCTGTGCATCGATGCCTGCGACAGCATCATGGATGGCATCGGCCAGCCGCGTAAACTGATCGCCTTCGACAGCTTCGCAAGCCAAGCGGCCCGAAGCCGCAACGAGCCTCAGCGGACCAAGATTCTGCGGCCCAAAACCTATGCCCTGGCCGCCGCCATGGTGGCCGGGATTCTGGGGCTGATGCTGGCGTTCGGCGGGCGCAGCACCCTTGAGGTTGCCGTGCTCCAGGAGCGTGCGCCGTTGTTCGTCACGCTGTCCGACGGCTCCGTCCGCAATGCCTACACCCTCAAGGTCAGCAACAAGGCCCGAGACGCCCGTGACCTTGAGATCTCCGTGGAAGGCGCAGAGGGCCTGCGCCTGACCCTACAGGGCCTTGACGGTCCTGCCGAGCGGATCACGGTTCCGGCCGATGCCATCGGCGACTATCGCCTGTTCGTCTCGGCCCCGGCCAACGCCGGTGGAAACCTGCCGCTGCACATCACCCTGCGGGATGCGGGCGGCGAGGTGGTGGTGGACCGGCCGCTGTCGTTCTTCTCGCCCCACGACAGCTAATTCTTAGTGCGGCAGCACTTGGGCGAGCCACAGGCCGCTCAGAACGATCCCCAGTATCAGCACAATGAGTGCCGTGAACAGCGTCCTCCACCCTGTAGTGGAGGCGCGCAGGTTCAGGTAGACGTGGAGAATCTGGCGGGCCTTGAAGATCGTCACGGCAAGAATGATCGCCGCGCCGCCAAGGCCACCGCCCAGGCTTCCCGTTATCATGCTGGCGACCGTCAGGGCGCTCAACAGCGTCCAGGCGAAGACCAACTGGCGTGGGGAGGGCATGTTCATGTCAGCGCACCAGATAGACTACGGGATAAATCAGCACCCACACCAGATCGACCATGTGCCAGAAGGCGGCGCCGGTCTCCATGTTCTCGACAGAACATTTCCAGCTCACCAGCCCCAGCACGATCAGTCCCATCACCACATGGGCGGCATGAAAGCCGGTGGTCAGGTAGTACAGGGTGAAGAATCCTGATGTTTCGATGGTGATGCCTTCTGCGGCCTTGGCGGCGTATTCCACGCCTTTGACGATCAGGAACACCACGCCCAGCACCATCGCCCCGGCGCTCCACAGGCGGGCGCCGCGCACGCTTCCATCGACGCGGCTGCGGACAGCCAGGGCGATGAACAGGCCGCTGGTCACAAGAACCAGGGTGTTCAGGCCGCCCATGATGGGGTCCAGCGCGGCTTGGCCCGCCGCGTGGGCTGTCGGGTCGAGCAGACGGACTGCCGCGAACCCGGCCAGCAAAGCGCCGAATACCAGCATCTCCGACAGGATCAGGACCCACATCAGCGGGTTTCCGGGCAGGGCGGACAGGACACCCCAGTCGTCGGTTTGTTCGGCCGGTACGGTCAATGTTCGGCTCCCAAGATTTAGCGCACCATCGTCCATTCCCATTCGGTGCCCTGGGGGCCGTCCTGGATTTCCACGCCCGCTTCGGTGAGTTGGATGCGCAGGGCGTCGGCCTTGGCGAAGTCCTTGGCCTTGCGGGCGTCGATGCGGGCCTGGACGAGGGCGTTGATGTCGTCGTCGCTGGCCGTGGCGCTGGCCGGGCGCAGAACGATGTCCGCCGGGGACGTGACCAGCAGGCGCAGGCCGAGCAGCAGGTCGGCCAAGGCCGTCAGGCGCAGTTGTTCCTCCGCCGTCAAGGCCTTGTCGTCGAGCAGTTCGCCAAGCGCGACCAGGGCGCGCGGGGTGTGCAGGTCTTCGGCCACGGCGGCGTCGAATTCGCCGACGTAGCGCACTGCCTTGTCGGACAGACCCTTGGCCAGTTCGGCGCGGATAAAGTCGAACGGACCGCCGCTCTGGAACTTGGCTTCGCCCGCCACGCGCAACCAATCGGCGGCGCCAACCTCGGCCTTGAGGCGGTCAACCTTGGCGAGGATGCGGCGCAAGTGGGAGCGGGCGCCCGCCAAAGCCTCCCACGAGAATTCGAGGTTCGAGCGGTACGAGGCGGTCAGCAGGAACATGCGATAGGCCAGCGGATGCACGCCCCGGTCAATCAGGGTTTGCAGGGTCAGGAAGTTGCCCTTGGACTTGGACATCTTCTCGTCCTCGGTCCCGCCTTCGCTGCGCAAGACCAGGAATTCGTTGTGCATCCACCAGTTCGCACCGGTTTCATGGGTGCAGGTGAAGGCCTGGTTCTGGGCGATTTCGTTGCAGTGGTGGACTTGGCGGTGGTCGATGCCGCCGGTGTGGATGTCGAACTGACGGCCCAGGTACTTCATGGCCATGACCGAGCATTCCAGATGCCAACCCGGCGCGCCGATGCCCCACGGGGTGTGCCATTCCATCAGGCGCTGCTTGTCCTTGGGGCTGAACCGCCACACGGCGAAGTCGGTGGGATTGCGTTTGCCTTCGACCCCGGCCACGCGTTTCCCGGCTTCCTGCCCCTCAAGGTCGAGCAGGCCGAGCTTGCCGTAATCGTCAACCTTGGAGGTGTCGAAATACACCCCGTCCTCAAGCACATAGGTCGCCCCGTTTGTTTCCAGGTGGCGGGCGAAGTCGATCATTTCCTGGATATGGTCGGTGGCCTTGGACCACAGCGACGGCGGCATGATGTTCAGCCGCGACAGGTCGGCCTTGAAGGCCGTGGTGTAATGCTCGGCGATGTCCCAGACGGTCTTCTGCTGGCGCTCGGCCGACAGTTCCATCTTGTCGTCGCCTTCGTCGGCGTCCGAGGTCAGGTGCCCGACGTCGGTGATGTTGATGACGTGGACGACGTTGTAGCCCTTCCACGCCAGAGTGCGGCGGAGGGTATCGACGAACACGTAAGCCCGCAGGTTGCCGATATGGGCATAGTTGTAGACCGTCGGCCCGCAGCTATAGATCCGCACCGCATCGGGATTGATGGGCGTGAACTCGCGCAGTTCACGGCCATAGGAATTGAACAGGCGGAGCGGGGTCGGGGTCATCGGTGTCCCTATGGGTCTGTGTGGCGAGGGCAGTCGGCAGTAGATGCCGTTATCGCACGGTGCGTGACGAAAAAAAACCCGCCGGTGGACTGGCGGGTGCAGTTGGGGAGGAGCATCGGGAAAAGGCGAGTGCTTAGGACCCTGCGGGGGCCTTGGCCTGCGTGAAGCTCATCAGTGTGTGCGCTTCGGCAATGAAGGATTGGGAGCTGGCGATGCGGCGGTTGATCTCGCCCCTGCTGGCTTCCAGGCGGGCCTGTTCGCTTTCGAGAGCGGCCAAACGGCCAGTATCGGAAATCGGGTCGGCCGGATCGGGCTTGGGCGTAGGCGCATGAGCGGGCATGGCGAGGCGGGTGGTGACGGCCTGGAGTTCGGCCCGTACCAGTTCCAATTCGCGGCTGCGGGTTTCCAGACGCGCCGTCAGGCTCTCCAGCAAAATTTGCTGGCGCTCCAACGTGTTGACCAGCGCCTCCTGCACCCCCTGGGGAGCCAGGACATGGGCCGCCACGCTGGGGGGCGCGGTGATGGCACCGGGCTGGGCCGGTTCGGGAACGCGCCCGTCGGCGGTCAACACCGCCCATCCGGTCAGGGCTGCGGTCATGACCCCGACCACCAGCATGCTGATGCCGGGCAGCAGGGGGCCGGACTGGAACGCGGATGTTATCCTTCGCATGACGGGGAACCCTGAGCCGGAGGTGGTTTTACAAAAGCCAGTCGTCGCGTGGAGGCACGGCCGGCAAGGGGGGCAGTCCCGTGGGGTCGTTGTGGCTGGACCGGGGGGAAAGGTGGCTCGAAGGGGCAGGCTCCGTCACGGAGGAGCGCTCACGCCGGTCGCCGATGGGCGAGGCGGCGGGGCGCGCCGCGCGTCCAGCCTCGCCCGCAGCGGCGTGGCAGGTCGCGTCCGTGGCGGTTCCGAACGACCCGCCGGTGGCGGGGCGCACTGTCGGAACCGATGTCGAGCCGTTCGAGGACGAGCTCGAGGAGCCTGCGAACAAAGGGTCGTAGTTCTCATTCGACGGGTGGGGCAGGGCCATGCGGTCGCCCATACCGGTGACATTCCGCACGCGCTCCATGGCGCCACCTTCGAAATACAGCCAATCCACTTTGGCCAATAGGTCACGGACTTGCCCGTCGTCGAGCGTCAGGCCGTCGGTCAGCAGCAGGTCGCTATCAAGGCCGTGGGCAGAGATCGGACCAAGGTCGTTGGCCGGTCCGGGGAAGTGGACGACATTCGCGCAATCGTCCAAGTCTTCATCGTCCTCATCGTCGATGAACAGCGGAAGCCGGGCCGCGCTGCCGCGTGCGGTGAAACCCACCGTGGCGGTGCCGCCGGGCAACAGGACCGGCCCGTGCTGTAGGGAGGCGATGGTATAAATACGTTCCGTTTCGGCGATGACCACGGCGTCACTCAGCGTGAGCACGGTCACGTCGAAGAAGTCGAATGTCACCTGCCACTCCGCCACTGGCTCCAGGCCCGTGTTGGTGATGCTGATGGTGCCTTCGAACCCGTTCTTCCACGTTCGCGCGACGGAATAGTCGATCTGAAGGGGCATGATGAGCATATTCCCGAGCTTGGAGGTGAGTCGGTAGGGAACTATCCGTTCGGTCTCTCCGCATTCAGGAATACTGTCTTCATGGTTAATAGAGGGTTAGCAGAATAATAAAATCGGTGGATGACGGCGCGATATTTACTCCAGATTATGGCGTATTCATGGCTCTAAAGGAGTAAATGTGGGAGGATATTTCCTCATTTTACTTTATGTATGGCAGTTTTACGTCGCTTTTCTAAATTTTAGGTATTTTTCGGCTTTTCGCGGAGGAATGCAGCCAAAAGCCAAAGTCCGCCGATCAAATAAGACACGCCGCCAACCAGCACCATGATCAAGCCCCCGGCCTGTTGATCGCCCAGGGCATCGGCGGAACCGCCGTCGTGGGTGTGGAACAGCAAGCGCGGCCCGACACTGAGCAAGGCGCCCAGCAATGTCATGTGCATTGATGTCATCAGCAGGGCGCCAATCCCTGCCGCCGTGGCGCCGTTAGCCGGCGAGTTCAAGGCCCCGATCCACACCCAGAGGGCAGCGGCCAGAAACATGCCTTGCTCGACCGCCAGCCACCCAAGGCTGGAGCGTGACAACGCATGCAGGGCCGGGGCGTGCCACGCCCATACCACCACCAGCTCGATCAGCGATGCCGGGAGCGGGGCGGCGTGGCGGGACCATCGTGTTCCGGCCACCCCGGCGGCAATCAGGGGCGCGGCCACTGCCACCACGGCCACGTGCATCGTCATGTGCGCGATGAACAGCGAGCGGGCCAGTTCCGGCAACGGCCCCAGCCATGCTGCCGCCAACACACCGACGCCCGCTGCCATAGCCCAAAGGCGCATTGGTGAGGTTCCTTCCGTCCCAGGCCTGCTCAGGAACGTTAAAGGCTTGCCGGGGGTTGATCTTCGTGGAACACGGCAAGGAGTCATGATGCAACGCCATCACTTGCGGAAATCCGCCGTGGTTGCGGTCAGTGCGCTGTGGATGTTGGGCGGATGCGCTGACCTGAAAAGCGGTATGGAGCGTGCCGACCGGAGCTTGCGGTCCCTGTTCGGAACGTCGGCAGAAACGGCGCCGGCTGACTCCGAGGGCGTAGCTGCCATTCCGGTTCCGGTACGAGCGCCTACCGCCCACCGTGGCGCCCCGCCCACTCCGTTGCAGCAGGCCGAAGCCGACTGGACGGCGGGGCGTTTCGATAAAGCCGTGGCGCGCCTCCGTCCCCTGGCCGAAGCAGGCAATGCCGAAGCGCAGTATCGACTTGGCCTCGCCCATGCCCAGGGGCGCGGCGTGGCCCGCGACCCGCTGACCGCCCTTGCGTGGTGGCACAAGGCCGGTATCCAGGGCAACCCGGATGCCCAGTATCAACTCGGTGAGGCTTATTTGGCGGGCAATGGCGTGGAGGAAGATGCCGGATTGGCCTCGGCATGGTTGGCCCGCGCGTCAGCCCGCGAACATGCCGGAGCAACCTACCGCCTCGCCACGCTTTATGAGGCTGGTCCCGACGAGGCCCGCCGTCGGTCCGCCCTGGTGCTGCTGGAGCGCGCTGCCCAGCAGGGCCATGCGGAAGCGCAAGTGCGCATGGGGCAAGCCTACGCCGAAGGAAACGGGGTCGAGAGGGATCCTGCCTGGGCCGCGCGGTGGTTCGGCAAGGCGGCGCGGCAAGGCGTCCCGGCTGCTCAGGCCCGCTTGGGTGACGCGTTCGCGGGTGGCGAGGGGGTGCCGCGTGATGTGGTCCAGGCTGCCGCATGGTATCAGGCGGCCTCCAGCGCGGGTCATGCCGCTGCGGCAGAGGCCCTTGCAGCCCTCGAAGAGACGCTTGATGAGGCACAGCGGGCCGAAAGCGAGCGCCTCGCCAAGCGCCTGACCAGCCAGCCCGCGCGCGGTTACGACGATGCCGCCACGGTGCTGTATGTCCAGGCGGCCCTGGCCGAAAGCGGCCTCGATCCCGGAGCGCCTGATGGGCTGCTCGGCCCGGCGACGCGCGGCGCATTGACGGAATGGCAACGGGCCAAGGGGCTGGAGGCGGACGGGGCCATCGGTCCCCGCGTCCTGGCCGCCCTGCGCGGGGTGGACGACACTCTGCCGCAGACGGCCCAGCGTGATGAGGCAGGAAACTAGACGTTCTTATGTCGTCGGTGTCTCGCGGCCCTGGCTGATGGCGCGGGACAGGACGATGGTGGGCACCAGACCGACCAGGACGATGAACAGGGCACCCAGGGCGGCGCGCTCGATCTGTTCGTCCTTGGCGAATTGGTAGACGTGGGTGGCCAGCGTGTCGAAGTTGAACGGGCGCAGCAGCAGGGTGGCCGGCAGTTCCTTCATGCTGTCCACGAACACCAGAATGGCGGCGGTCAGCAGGCTGCCGCGCAGGATCGGGATGTGCACTTGCCGCAAGACCCCGGTGGGGGTGCGGCCCAGGGTGCGGGCGGCGTCGTCCAGGGTTGGCTTTACGCGGGTCAGTCCCGCTTCCATGGTGCCGTAGGACAGGGCGAGGAACCGCACCACATAGGCATACAGCAGGATGAACATGCTGCCCGACAACAGCAGCCCGGTGGAGATGCCGAATGTGGCGCGCATCCATGCGTCCAGGGCGTTGTCGAACATTCCGAACGGGTACAGGATGCCGACTGCCAGTACTGCGCCGGGCACGGCATAGCCCAGGGACACCATGCGTAGGCAGGTGGTCAGGATGGGGCCTTTGCCGAGGCGTGCCGCATAGGCCAGGAACAGCCCCAGCGTCACGGCCGCCAATGCGGCGCTGCCCGACAGGATGAGGCTGTTGCGGGCGTAGGTGGCGAACCCGGCGTTCCACGATTCCTCGAAATGGGTGACGGCGTAGACCGCCAACTGCGTCGCGGGGATGATGAACCCCAACAGCAGGGGCAGCGCGCAGGCCGCCATCGCGCTCCACGCAATCCAGCCGTTCAGTCGGATGCGGACCACGGGCGTATTGCGGCTGCCGGTGTTGTGATAGCTCTTTTTGCGCCGCGCGCCGCGCTCCAGCAGGATCAGCGCAATCACGAACAACAGCAGGACCACGGCGATCTGCGCTCCGCCGCCGAGGTTGCGCATGTGCAGCCAAACATTGAAAATGCCTGCCGTCAGAGTGCGGACGGCGAAGTAATCCACCGTGCCGAAGTCGTTGAGGGCCTCCATCAACGCCAGGGTCAGGCCGACCACGATGGACGGCCGGGCCAGCGGCAGGCCGACGCGGATAAAACTCTGCCAGGGCGTGCAGCCCAGCGTCCGGCTGGCCTCCAGAACGCCCACCGACTGCTCCAGGAACGCCGCGCGCGACAACAGGTACACATAGGGATACAGCACCAGCACCATCATCGACGTGGCGCCGCCCAGGGTGCGGATGTCGGGGAACCAGTACTCGCGTGGGGTGGCCCAGCCGAACAGGTCGCGCAGTAGCACCTGCACCGGCCCGGCGTAGTCCAGCAGGTCGGTATAGACATAGGCGATCACGTAGGCCGGCATGGCCAGGGGAATGAGCAAGGCCCACTCGAACACCTTGCGGCCGGGAAACTGGCACATGGTAACGAGCCATGCGGTGCCGGTGCCGATGACGAAGGTGCCGACGCACACGCCGATCATCAACAGAACCGTGGTGCGGACGTAGCCGGGCAGAACGGTGTCGATCAGGTGCGGCCAGATGTTTTCGGTCGGAAACAGGGCCAGGACGAGGACGGCAACCACCGGCATCAGGATGACAGCGGTCATTACGAAGCTGCCGATGGTCCACAGGTCGAACCGCCACGCGCCACTTCGAACCGGCGGCACATCGGCCGCCCGCAAGGCGTGGTCGAGCGCCCCGGCCTCATTGACGGGGGCGCGTGTCGGCTCTGTTTGCCTCCGCGACCACTGTGGCATTGTACGGTCCTAAAGCCTCAATATGATAATGGTTATCATAAAACGCCGATGGCGACACCCCCTGAAGGGTGCCGCCCGGTGTGTTTTTAAGTGCTCGCGGAACGCGGCTTAGTCGTTGAAGGCGACTTCATTGACCAGACGCAGGGCGGCGGCCTTGTGCTTGGCGACGGCTTCGAGC
>JBAYSM010000045.1:0-20152 GCA_041676205.1 Rhodospirillaceae bacterium
CGCAGCCGTCGTCGTGGTCGGGGACGCCGAAGGCCTGGGGGTCATCCTCAACGGCACGGCGGGCGATGCGCCGACGTCCAGGGTTGCCGATCCCGGCCTGCTGGGGCATACCCTCTCCCGCCTCGCCGCTGACATCCGCTCCAACAAGGCGCACCCATGACGCACGCTTATGCTTACGAGAAGGACGGCATGGCCATTTACCGCCAGTCCTTCGCCATCATCCGCGCCGAAGCCGACCTGTCGGCCTTCACCGAGGCCGAGGCCGACGTGGCCGTCCGCATGATCCACGCCTGCGGCCAGCCCGAGATCGCCCCGCTGATCGAGTTCCACCCCGACGTGGTGGCCGCCGCCAGCGCCGCCTTGATCGCCGGAAAGCCCATCCTGTGCGACGCCAACATGGTCGTCCACGGCGTCACCCGCGCCCGCCTGCCCGCCGACAACGAGGTTCTGTGCACCCTGCGCGATCCGCGCGTGCCGGGTCTGGCCGAGGAGATGGGCACCACCCGCTCCGCCGCCGCCATGGAACTGTGGCGCGAGCACATGGAGGGGGCTGTCGTCGCCATCGGCAACGCCCCGACCAGCCTGTTCCGGCTGCTGGAAATGCTCGACGCCGGGGCGCCGCGCCCGGCCGCTATCCTCGGCATCCCGGTCGGCTTCGTCGGCGCGGCCGAGAGCAAGGATGCGCTGGCCGAAGATTCTCGCGGCGTGCCGTGGCTGATCGTGCGCGGGCGCATCGGCGGCAGCGCCATCACCGCCGCCGCGCTCAACGCCCTGGCGAGGCCCGGCCTATGACCGGCAAGCTTTATGGCGTGGGCGTCGGCCCCGGCGACCCGGACCTGCTGACGCTCAAGGCGTTGAAAGCGATCACCACGGCGGACGTGGTGGCCTACTTCGCCAAGATGGGCAGCAAAGGCACGTCGCGCGGCATCGTCGATTGCCACCTGCCGCCGGACACGGTGGAATTGCCGCTCTACTACCCAATGACCACCGAGCATCACAAGGACAGCACGGTCTACAAAACCGCCTTGCGCGACTTTTACGCCGAGTGTGAGGACCGCCTGCGCGCCCTGCTGGCCGAGGGCAAAACGGTGGCCCTGCTGTCCGAGGGCGACCCGCTGTTCTATGGCGCGGCCATGCACCTGCACGTCCGCATCGCTCCCCACTTCGACACCGAGGTCATTCCCGGCGTGTCCGGCATGGCCGGGTGCTGGTCTGCGGCGCAGCAGCCCATTTGCCAGGGCGACGACATCCTGAGCATCCTGCCCGGCACCTTGCCCGAGGATACGCTGGTCGAGGCACTGAGCAAATGTCAGGCCGCCGTCATCATGAAGATCGGCCGCAATCTGCCCAAGGTGCGCCGCGCCCTGGACCGCGCCGGGTGCCTGAGCCGCGCCCTCTATGCCGAGCGCGGCACCACGGCCCACCAAAAGATCATCCCCCTGGCCGACCGGCCCGAGGACGACGCGCCGTATTTCTCCCTCATCCTGGTGCCCGGTTGGGAGGACAGGCCATGAGCGGCAAGCTGGTGGTCATCGGCCTTGGCCCCGGCCCCGCCGAGCATATGACGCCCGAGGCCGCCCGCGCCTTGGCTGAGGCAGACGAGCTGTTCGGCTACGGCCCCTACATCGACCGCGCGCCCTTACGCGACGGCCAGATCCGCCACCCGACGGACAACCGCGAGGAAGCCGCCCGCGCCGCCGCCGCGCTGGAGCGGGCCGAGGCCGGGGCCAAGGTGGCGATGGTCACGGGCGGCGATCCCGGCGTGTTCGCCATGGCCGCCGCCGTGGTCGAGCAGATCGAAGCCGGGCCTGCCTCCTGGCGCACTTTGGATGTCGAGGTCATTCCCGGCGTCACCGCCATGCTGGCCGTGGCGGCACGCAGCGGTGCTCCGCTGGGGCACGATTTCTGCGCGATTAACCTGTCCGACAACCTGAAACCGTGGCCGGTGGTCGAGGCGCGGGTGGATGCCGCCGCTGGGGCGGGCTTCGTGATGGCGTTCTACAACCCGCGTTCCAAGGCCCGGCCGTGGCAGCTCGGCGCGGTGCTGGAGCGTCTGCGGGCCATTCTGCCGCCGACCACTCCGGTCATTTTTGGCCGCGCCGCCTGTAGACCGGACGAAAAGATCACCGTGTTCACGCTGGCCGAGGCCGATGCCGAGGTTGCCGACATGGCGACCTGCGTCATCGTCGGGTCGGCCGAGACGCGCATCGTCGAGCGTCCCGGCCTGCCGCCGCTGGTCTATTCGCCGCGCTTTTTCTTGCCGGACTTGCCGGCCGGGCGGGCGCGTTGATCGATCCAGCCGATCGCCTGCTCGACCGTCTTGACGACGCGGACCTGGGGAACCTCGGGCCGTTCGACCATAATGACCGGAAGGCCCAACGTCCTCGCGGCCGCCAGCTTGCCCGACGTGGCCTTGCCGCCGCTGTTCTTGCACACGATGGCCTGGATGCCCTGCGAGCGCAGCAGAACGGCGTCGTCAGCCTCGGTGAACGGGCCACGGGTCAGGACATAGCGCGCATCGGGCACCGCCATCGGCGGGTCCACCGGATCGACGCTGCGGACCAAGTAGCTGTGCTGGGGCGCGGCCTCGAACGGGGCCAGTTCTTTGCGCCCCAAGGCCAGGAACACGCGCAGCGGACGCTTGCCGAGCGCGGCAACGGCGGCCTCCATGGTCGGCACCATGGTCCAATTGTCGCCCTCATGCGGAGCCCACGCGGCGCGGCGCAGGGCCAGCAGCGGAATGCCCGCCCCACGCACGGCGTGGAAAGCGTTGGTGGAAATCTGGGCGGCGAAAGGGTGCGTGGCGTCGATCACCATCTGCACGCCCTCGGTCTTGAGGTATTCTTCCAGGCCCGCGGCCCCGCCGAACCCGCCGATGCGGGTGGGCACCGGCAAGGGCGCGGGGTCCTTGGTCGCTCCGGCCAGGGAAATCGTGATGTTCAGGTCGGCGCGCGCCGTCAGGCGTTCGGCCAGACGCCGCGCTTCGGTGGTGCCGCCGAGTATGAGGAGCCGCGTGGTCATGTCGTCCTCTAGTCTGTTCGGGGGGCACACTGCCCCAGTCACCCCCTGGCTGTCCATCGTCGGCATTGGCGAAGACGGCGCGGACGGCCTGAGCGCCACGGCCCAAAGCCTGATTGCGCGGGCCGAAGTGGTATTCGGCGGGCAGCGTCATCTGGATCTTGCGGGCGGCCTTATCCGGGGAGAGGCGCGGGCGTGGCCATCGCCGTTCAGCGTGGCCGCAGTGGTCGAGGCGCGCGGGCGGCGGGTCTGCGTGCTGGCATCGGGCGACCCATTCCAGCACGGCGTCGGCTCCACCCTGGCGGCATTTGTTCCGGCGTCGGAGATGACCGTGGTTCCGGCCCCGTCGGCGTTCAGTCTGGCGGCCAGCCGGTTGGGATGGGCCTTGCCCGAGGTGGCGTGCGTGTCCCTGCACGGCAAGCCCATCGACCTCATCCGCCCCCACCTGCACCCCGGCGCGCGGGTGCTGGCCTTGACCTCGCACGGCGGCAGCCCGGCGGAGGTGGCGCGGCTGCTGACCGAGACAGGCTTCGGGCCGTCGCGCCTGCATGTGCTGGAGGCCTTGGGCGGGCCGCGCGAGAAAGTGCGCAGTGCGGGGGCGGAGGTTTTTGACATTGCCGAAATTGATGGACTGAACGTTCTTGCCATAGAGGTTGCAGCCACCCCCGGCGCCCGCATCCTGTCCCGCGCCCCCGGCCTGCCCGACGATTTGTTCGAGCATGACGGCCAGATCACCAAGCGTGAAGTCCGCGCCCTGACCCTGTCGGCGCTGGCTCCGCGCCGGGGCGAAACGTTATGGGACATCGGCGCGGGGTCAGGCTCGGTCGGGATCGAATGGCTGCTGGCCGATGCGACCCTTTCGGCCATTGCCATCGAGCATCACCCCGACCGCGCCGGCCGCATCCTGCGCAACGCCCTGAGATTTGGCGTCCCGCACCTGCGCTTGGTTGAGGGCAAGGCCCCCGATGCCCTGGCCGGACTGCCCACGCCCGACGCCGTGTTCATCGGCGGTGGCGCCACCGTGCCCGGCGTGGTCGAGGCGGCGATAAACGCCCTGCGCCCCGGCGGGCGGATGGTGGTCAACGCCGTGACCCTGGAAACCGAGGCCCTGGTTCTCGGCCGGTACGCCGAGCTGGGCGGCGACCTCACCCACATCGCCATTGGCCGCGCCGCGCCCTTGGCCTCCATGACCGCATGGCGGCAGGCCATCCCCATCGTGCAATGGACCTGGACAAAGCCATGATCGTGGCCGGATTTGGATGCCGCCGTGGGGCGACCGAGGCCGAGGCCCGCGCCGCCTATGACGCCGCCGGAGTGACCGCGACCGCCCTGGCGACCGCCGACCGCAAGGTCGATGAACCGGGCCTGCGCGCGCTGGCCCACACCCTCGGCCTGCCCCTGCTGGGCGTCAGCGTCGAGGCCATGCAGGCCGCCCCCGCCGTCACCGTGTCCCTGGCCTCCCTGCGCGAAGCCGGGGTGCCCTCGGTCGCCGAATGTTCCGCCCTGGCCGCCGCCGGACCCGACGCGCGGCTGATCGTGCCGCGCCTGGCGGTAGGTCCCGTGACCTGTGCCATTGCCCAATCAGGAGATCAAACGCCGTGACCGTCCATTTCATCGGCGCCGGACCGGGTGCTGCCGACCTCATTACCGTGCGGGGCAAGACGTTGCTGGAGACGTGCCCGGTGTGCCTGTTCGCCGGGTCCATCATGCCGCAGGACCTGCTGGCCTATTGCGGGCCGAACACGCGGCTGGTCGATACTGGGCCGCTGAGCCTGGACCTGATCGAGGCTGAATACGTCAAGGCCCATGAGGCGGGCGAGGACGTGGCGCGCCTGCATTCGGGCGACTTGTCGGTCTATAGCGCGGTGGCCGAGCAGATGCGCCGCCTGGACCGGTTGGGCATTCCCTACACCCTGACGCCGGGCGTTCCGGCCTTTGCCGCCGCCGCCGCCCTGCTCCAGCGCGAGTTCACGGTGCCCGAGGTGACGCAGTCGGTGGTGCTGACCCGCGTGTCGGGCCGGGCCTCCAAAATGCCCGACCGCGAACACCTCAGCGCCTTTGCCGCCACCGGGGCGACCCTGGCGGTGCATCTGGCGGTGCATGTGATTGATAAGGTGGTCGAGGAAACCCTCCCCCACTACGGCGCCGACTGTCCGGTGGCCGTGGTGGTGCGCGCCTCCTGGCCCGACGAGGTGGTCCTGCGCGGCACCTTGGCCGACATCGCCGCCAAGGTGGCCGAGGCCAAGATCGAACGCACGGCGCTGATCCTGATCGGCCCGGCCCTGGCGGTGAAGGACTTCCGGGAAAGCGCATTGTACGACGCCGATTACGACCGCCGCTTCCGGCCGTCGGCTCAGGCGACGCGGAACGGCGCGTGACCGACCGGCAGCCCCGCCCGGTCGAACACCACGACCTCCAGCGCAATGCCGGACCCGGCGATGACGTGGGCGGCGGTGATCCAGGCTGCCTGAGCCACAGCATCGCCCAGGGGCACGCCTGCGGCCTCGGCCAACTGGAACGCCTCCAGCGCGGTGTTCGCGGCCGTGATGGCGGCGCTCAACGCCGCATCGCCCCCGGCCAGCGCGGCGAGGGCGGCGAGGTCCACGGAGCCACGCTTCGAGTGCAGGTCCAGACGGCCTTGGGCCAGCTTGGTCATCTTGCCGATGCCGCCCGCGATGCTGACCTTCTCGACCGGGTGACGGCGCAGGTACTTGAGCATCCCGCCGACAAAATCGCCCATGTCGATCAGCGCCGGGTCGCTCAGGCCGTGGCGAGCCTGGATGGCGGCCTCGGACGTCGAGCCGGTGGCCCCTGCCACATGGGTCAGGCCCAGGGCGCGGGCCACGTCGATGCCCCGATGGATGGTGTCGATCCACGCCGCGCACGAATACGGCACGACGATCCCCGTTGTACCCAGGATGGACAGCCCGCCGACGATCCCCAGGCGCGGGTTGAGGGTCTTAGCGGCCAGGGCCTCGCCGTTTTCCACCGAAATGGTAATTTCCGCATCGCCGCCGCCGATGACCTCCTCCATCATGCGGCGCGGCACCGGGTTGATGGCCGGTTCGCCCGGCGGAATGGGCAGGCCCGGCCGCGTCACCATGCCGACGCCCGCCCCGGCGCGGAACGTCACGCCGCGGCCCGCCGCCCCGCGCCGCACGGTCGCCAGGATGAGCGCCCCATGGGTGACGTCCGGGTCATCGCCCGCGTCCTTGACGATCCCGACCGTAGCCGCGCCATCGTCCTCCATCCGCGCCACGGCCAGGGCAAAGGCCGGTTGCTCGCCGCGCGGCAGGGTGATCCGTACCGGGTCGGGAAACCCGCCGCCGTTGAGCGCGGCCCAAGCCGCCTTGGTCGCCGCCGTGGCGCAGGCCCCGGTGGTCCAACCGCGACGGAGCGGTGTATCCTGCGCGGCCATCGAATTTCCGTTGTTGCTGATCGGTCCCACTGTCCTACCCCCAGAGGCGCAGGAGACGCAAGCCCATGACCACCGACGACGCCGCCCGCCACCGCGACAAGATGGCCAAGCGCAAGGCCGTGCAGGATGCCGAGGTCGCCTCCAAGACCGAGGAAAAGGGCCTGCTGATCGTCCACACCGGACCCGGCAAGGGCAAGTCCACGGCTGCCTTTGGCCTCGCCCTGCGCATGATCGGTCATGGCCGCAAGGTCGGCGTGGTGCAGTTCATCAAGGGCGCATGGCACTCCGCCGAACGCGACGCCCTGGAGAGCTTCGGACCGCTGGTGTCCTGGCACACCATGGGCGAAGGCTTCACCTGGGAAACCCAGGACCGCGACCGCGACGTGGCCGCCGCCGGGCGGGCCTGGGACAAGGCGCGCGAGCTGATGGCCGACCCGGACCTGGGGCTGCTGGTGCTCGATGAAATGAACATCGCACTGCGCTACGACTACCTGGACTTGGCCACCGTGGTAGCCGAACTGACCGCGCGGCGGGCCGATCTGCATATCGTGGTGACGGGCCGCAACGCCAAGCCCGCGCTGATCGAAGCGGCTGATCTGGTCACGGAAATGGCGCTGGTAAAGCACCACTTCGCCGCCGGGGTGAAGGCGCAGCAGGGCATCGAATTTTGACCGCGCGCAGCCTCATGTTTCAGGGCACCGGGTCCGACGTCGGCAAGTCCCTGCTGGTCGCAGGGCTCGCCCGCGCGTTTACCCGGCAGGGCCTGCGCGTTCTGCCGTTCAAGCCGCAGAACATGAGCAACAACGCCGCCGTGACCGCCGACGGCGGCGAGATCGGCCGGGCGCAGGCGTTGCAGGCCCTGGCCGCCGGGGTGCCTCCCACAGTCCACATGAACCCCGTTCTGCTCAAGCCGCAAAGCCACGTCGGCGCGCAGGTGGTGGTGCAGGGCAAGGTCATCGGGTGGCGCAGCGCGGCGGACTTTCAGGGTCTCAAAGCGGGCCTGATGGACGCGGTGCGCGACAGTTTCAACCGCCTGCGGGCCGACGCCGATCTGGTGCTGGTCGAAGGCGCGGGCAGCGCGGCCGAGGTCAACCTGCGCCGCAATGACATCGCCAACATGGGCTTTGCCCGTGCCGCCGACGTACCGGTGGTGCTGATCGGCGACATCGACCGGGGCGGCGTGATCGCCAGCGTGGTCGGCACGCAAGCCGTTCTGGACCCCGAGGACGCGGCGATGATCGTCGGCTTCATCATCAACAAGTTCCGAGGCGATCCCGCCCTGTTCGCCACCGGCATGGACCTGATCGCCGCCCGCACTGGCTGGCAGGCGCTGGGCCTCGTCCCCCACTTCGCGGATGCCGGACGGCTGCCCGCCGAGGACGCCGTGGCGTTGACCCATTCCCGCGCGACCAAGACCACGGGGCGGATCACGGTGGCGGTGCCGATCCTGCCGTGCATCGCCAACTTCGATGACCTCGACCCGCTGGAGGCCGAGCCGGGCGTGGACGTCATCCACCTGCGCCCCGGCATGGCGCTGCCGACCGAGACAACGCTGGTCCTGCTGCCCGGCTCCAAGTCCACCATCGCCGACCTTGGGGCGTTACGCGAAAACGGCTGGGACATCGACATCCTGGCCCACGCCCGGCGCGGCGGGTGGGTCATGGGATTGTGCGGCGGCTATCAGATGCTCGGACGCCGGATCGAAGACCCCGATGGCGTCGAAGGCCCGCCCGGCGGGGTGGATGGCCTCGGCCTGCTCGACGTAACGACGGTGCTGACCGGCGCCAAACGCCTCGCCCCGGCCAGCGGCACGACGTTCGACGGCACGGCGTTCACCGGCTATGAGATGCATATGGGCCGCACCACCGGCCCGGCCACCGCCGCCCCCTTCGCCCGCCTGTCCGACGGGCCGGAAGGCGCGGTGGCGGGGCGCATCCTCGGCAGCTACATCCACGGCCTGTTCGCCGACGACGCCCAGCGCGGCGCGTGGCTGGAACGCCTCGGCGGCGGCACCGCGCAGGTCAATTATACGCGCCAGATCGAGGACACCCTGGACGCCCTGGCCGACCATCTGGAGGCCCACATCCCCCTGCCCCGCCTGCTGGAGTTGGCGCGATGACCCCGCTGTTCCATGGCGGCGACCTCGCTGGCGCGCGGGCACGCCATCCTGACGCGCCGGAGCCTTGGATCGACCTGTCCACCGGCATCAATCCGCACCCCTACCCGGTACCGCCGCTGCCCGCCGAGGCGTTCACCCGCCTGCCCGGCCGCGACGCGCTGGACCGCTTGCTGAAGGCAGCCACGGTGCGCTACGGCGCGCCCTCGCCCGCCCATGTGGTCGCCGCGCCGGGCACGCAAAGCCTGCTGCCGATCCTGGCGCGCGGCATCGGGCCGGGCATCGCCCGCGTCCTCAGCCCGACCTATGCCGAGCACGCCCG
Organism: Rhodospirillaceae bacterium; assembly: GCA_041676205.1. Classification (GTDB taxonomy): domain Bacteria; phylum Pseudomonadota; class Alphaproteobacteria; order Rhodospirillales; family Rhodospirillaceae; genus Cauispirillum. Next base: position 8,875 of record JBAYSM010000045.1, read on the forward strand.
CGCCGCCGGGCTGGCCGGGCACACGGTGGAGGAAGTGCCCCGCCTGGACGACCTCGCCGGGGCCGATCTGGCCGTGGTGGTCAACCCCAACAACCCCGACGGCCGCCTGCACTCTGCGTCGACTTTGCTGGACGTGGCGCGGACGGTGGGCCTGCTGATCGTGGACGAAGCATTCCTCGACACCGGCGGCGAGGCCGTCGACGCGCTGGTTGACACCGCGCCCATCGTGGTGCTGCGCTCGTTCGGGAAGTTCTATGGTTTGGCCGGGGTCCGCCTGGGGTTCGCCATCTGCGCCCCCGACCGCGCCAAGCCCTTGCGCGCCACCCTCGGCCCCTGGGCAGTATCCGGCATGGCCTTGGAAATCGGAGCCGTCGCGCTGGAGGACAGCGCCTGGGCAGAGGCCACTCGCGCCCGATTAAGCGCCGACGCCGCCCGCCTGGACGACATTCTCCACGCCGCCGGGCTACGGGTCGCAGGAGGAACGCCTCTGTTCCGACTTGCCGCGACACCTGACGCCGCCCGCATTCACGCCCACCTCGCCGCCCGCCATGGCATCCTCACCCGTCCCTTTCCGGCCCACCCAGACCGCCTGCGTTTTGGGCTGCCAAGCGACGAGGCTGCGTGGATGCGCTTGGATGCAGCGCTACGATAGGCCTTTCCACTCTTCGGCATGGAATAAGGGCAACAGGTACGCATATTAGGTGACGGCCATATACATTTGGATATTATTCGTATCCCGTTTTCCCAGCATTCCCTACGTTTTCAACCGATAACAGGACGCTGGAACAACCTATCTTTCCGGCTAGGCGGCAGACTGGCCAGCAAGCACGGAAAGGGAATTACAGAGCAATGCTAAAGATAATGGCGCGCGTCGGCGTGGGGGCCCGAATTTTTTCTGGCTTTGGGCTAATTCTTATCCTGCTGGCACTACTGGCGGTGCAGGGCTACACCAGTGGGACCGATTTCTCCTCGACCCTGGACACATTTTCGCGGGTCAGCGGCAATTCCTTGAAGGTGGCGGAAATTGACCGAAATGTCGCCGGGCTGCGGCGGAACGTCATCGTCTATACCAACTCGGCCGACCCCAAGACGTTGGAGCGGATTGGCGAACTGCGGCGGACACTGAACGCGCAGATCACCGACGTCAGTAATACGACGGCGAATGTCGAGCGCCGCGCCAAACTTACCGAGTTGGGCGCCCTACTAACGACCTACGGCACCACCTTCGACGAGGCGGCGGCCAACGTGGAGCGCCGCGAGCGGCTCACCTCTGCGGGCATCAATACCATCGGGCCGGATGCACGCAAGAAGCTGGCCTCCCTTACTCAAAGCCTGATGGAACGTGATGCACACTTGGCCGCCGCCAAGGTCGGTCAGGCACAGGAAGCCTTGCTGCTGGCACGGCTCGCAGCGGTGCGTTTTCTGAGCGCTCCATCGCAGGACCTGCTCAAAGAGAGCAACGAACGCATTGGCCTGTTCCTCCAACGGGCCGCCGAACTCGGGACGTTTCTCCCAAGCCCCACAGACATCAAAGCTGCCCGCGAGGTGCAAACTCTTGCCGAGCAGTACCGCACCACCTTCAACGAACTGGCCGAGGCCGCCTTCGCCACCAATACTCAGGTCATGGTGGAGTTACCCCGCGTTGCCGATGAAGCCGGCGCGCTGACCAGCCTCATCAAGAGTGAACAAGCGCAGCGCATGGGCGAGATCGAGCGACAAACGGGCGCCTCAATCAGTTCGACGCAGAAAACCAGCCTGACCCTTTCAATCTTCGCCTTGGTGCTCGGTATGGCGTTCGCGCTCCTGATCGCGATGGGCATCACCCGCCCTGTCCGCTCCATGACCTCCGCCATGGACGCCCTCGCCAGCGGTGCCCTACAGACCATGGTGCCGGCCCTCGACCACCGCGACGAAATCGGCGCCATGGCTAAGGCCGTCCAGGTGTTCAAGGACAACGCCATCCGCGTCAAGGCGCTGGAGGCCGAGCAAGTGGAGGCGGAACGCCGCGCCGAGGAGGAACGCAAGCGGCTGATGAACGAAATGGCCGACAACTTCGAGAATGCCGTCGGCGGCGTGGTGGACAGCCTCTCCAGCCAGGCTCTGGAGATGGAGTCCACTGCCCAATCCATGTCCTCCATTGCCGAGGAGACCAGCCGACAAGCCGCCGCCGTCGCCGCAGCGTCCGAGCAAGCCAGTTCCAATGTCCAAACGGTGGCCGCGGCCGCGGACGAACTCTCCTCGTCCATCTCGGAGATTGGCCGTCAGGTGCAGCATTCCGCCCGGATCGTGGAAGATGCCGTAAATAGGGCCCGCGATACCCAAACTGTGGTGCAAGGCCTGTCTGAATCGGCCAACAGGATCGGGGACGTCATCAACCTGATCACGGACATCGCCAGCCAGACGAACCTTCTGGCTCTCAACGCCACCATAGAGGCGGCGCGCGCCGGTGATGCTGGCAAGGGCTTTGCGGTCGTTGCCAACGAGGTCAAGACCCTGGCGAACCAGACGGCGCGCGCGACCGACCAGATCAGCGGCCAGATCTCGGCCGTCCAGAGCGAGACTCAACAGGCGGTGACGGCGATCAAGGACATCGTCAGCATTATTCGCGAAGTTCAGGAAGTTGCCAGTGCCATCGCCGGCTCGGTGGAGGAGCAAAACGCCGCTACGCAGGAAATTGCCCGCAACGTCCAGGAAGCCTCGGCCGGCACTGCTGAAGTGTCGTCCAACATCCAGGGCGTGACCACTGCGGCCAGCGAGGCCGGCAGTGCATCGTCCCAAGTGGTGGCGTCCTCGAAAGAACTCGCCCAGAACGCCGACGTCCTGAAAACGGCAGTTACGGATTTCCTGGGTGAGGTTCGCGCCGGCTGAGGCTAAAGCACGTCCCGCCATGGGAGACGGGCCGCCCCAAGGGGCGGCCCGCTTTCGTTGTTACAGCTACACCATAATTACATTCCCAATGCCGAACCAATCGTCCGCACGTTATGCCGGATCATGTCCAAATACGTGCCCGCCGGGCCGGTCGGTTCAGACAAAGCATCGGAGTACAGCGTCCCACCGATAACGGCATTGGTTTCGCGGGCGATCTGTTCGAGCAGCCGGGTGTCGGAGATGTTTTCGACGAACAGGGCGCGGACGGTTTCCTGGCGGATTTGGCGGATGAGCGCGGCGACGACGCCAGCGGCGGCTTCGGCTTCGGTGCTGACGCCTTGGGGGGCTATGAACGTAAGGCCGTAGGCCTCTCCGAAGTATCCAAAAGCATCGTGGGAGGTGATGATCTTGCGGCGGTCGGGCGGCAGCGCGGCGACCATGGCGCGGACTTCGGCCTCCAAAGTCGCCACGTCGGCCAGCCATGCGGTCAAGTTGGCGTCATAGACGGCAGCCCCGGCGGGATCGGCCTTGCTCAAACCGACGGCGATGTTGCGGGCGTAGGTGCGGGCGTTGTCCAGGCTTTGCCACGCGTGCGGGTCGATGGCCGTGCCGCCGTCCATGCGGCGTGGGGTGACGCCCTCGGCCGCCACCACCACCGCTCCGGCATACCCGGACGAGGCGATCAGGCGGTCCATCCAGCCCTCGAACCCCAGGCCGTTGACCACCAGAAACTCCGCCCCGGCCAAGGTGCGGGCGTCGGCCGGAGTGGGCTGATAGACGTGGCCGTCGCCATTGGGACCAACCAAGGTAGTGACGCGCACGCGGTCGCCGCCGATACGGCCGACCATGTCGCCGAGGATGCTGAACGAGGCAACGGCCTTGACCGGCTCGGCGGCGGCGGGAAAGGCAATCAAGCAGGCGATGAGGGCAATCAGGACGCGCAAGGGCTCAGGCCTCCAGATGACGGCCCGGCCAGTAGTGGGCGAGCAGGCTGCCCTCCCGCCCGACGATCAACGACAGGCCATAGGCGATGCCCGCCGTCAGGATGATCGCCGGACCGGACGGCAGGTTGTGATAGTAGGACAGCAGCAGCCCAGCGACCGAACTCATCACGGCGATCAGCACGGCGGCAACCAGCAGGCCGAAAATCTCTCGCGCCCAGAACCGCGCCGCCGCCGCTGGAAGGATCATGATCCCCACCGCCATCAGCGTACCGAGAGCATGGAATCCACCCACCAGATTGAGCACCGCCAGCGTCAGGAACGCATAATGCGCCAACGAACTGGTCCGGCTGACCGAGCGCAGGAAGGCCGGGTCCAGGCACTCCATGACCAGGGGCCGGAACAGCAGAGCCAGCACCACCAGCGTTACCGTTGCAATCCCGGCCATCAGATAAATTGCCGCATTGTCGAGGGCCAGCACGGTGCCGAACAGCACATGCAGCAGGTCCACGTTGGACCCCCGCGTGGACACGATCAGCACGCCCAGCGCCAGCGATACCAGATAGAACGCCGCCAGACTGGCATCCTCGCGCAGAATGGTCGCCCGCGTGACGAACCCGGACAACAGCGCAACCGTCAGCCCCGCGACGATGCCGCCGATGGTCATGGCGCCCAGCGACAGACCGGCGATCAAGTAGCCGATGGCTGCACCCGGCAGGATAGCGTGAGCCATGGCATCGCCGGTCAGGCTCATGCGGCGCAGCATCAGGAACACGCCGACAGGCGTTGCGCCGATGGACAGGGCCAGACACCCGACCAGGGCGCGGCGCATGAACCCGAACTCGACAAACGGGCCGATCAGGCTATCGAGCATCAGCGCAACCTCCACCCGCCGGTGGCGCGGGCACAGATGGCGGCCTGTTCATCAAAGGCCTCGCACAACTGGCGGGCGCGGAACAGGTTTTCGGCGGTCATCACCTCGGCCGTGGGACCGGCGGCGACCAGTTCGCGGGCCAGCAGCAGTGTGTCGGTGAAATGGCCGCGCACTTGATCGAGATCGTGCAGCACGGCAACCACCGTCCGTTCCTCGCCATGCCACCGCTTGATCAGGGCCAGCAGGTCGGCGGCGGTGCGGGTGTCGATGGCGTTAAACGGCTCATCCAGGAGGATGATCGGGGCATCCTGAAGCAGCAGCCGGGCGAACAGGGCGCGCTGCATCTGGCCGCCCGACAGCGACCCCACGGCGCGATGCTCGAACCCGGTCAGGCCGACGGCGGCCATGGCCTCGTGCACGCGGTCCTCGTGGGCGCGCGACAGGCCGCCGAACGGGCCGATCAACCGCCACAGGCCCATCGCCACCATGTCGAACACCGACACCGGGAAGGAGCGGTCCATCTCCGCCTGCTGCGGCAGATAGGCGATCTGGTCACGGGCGATGCCTTTAAGCGCAATGCGCCCCTCCAACGGCCGCAGGATGCCAATGATGCCCTTGAGCAGCGTGGACTTTCCCGCGCCGTTCGGCCCGACGATGGCCGTAAGGGTACCCGGCGCCAGCACAGTGTCCAGGTGATGTACCGCGGGGTGGCGGTCATAGCCCAGAGTGACGTTTTCGAACACGATGTGGGGCTTGGTCATTGCCCGGTCGCCCACAGAACGGCCAGCCACAGCACGGCGGCCAGTCCGCCCGCCACCATCAGCCTGCGCCCCACGTCCAGCCGCAAAAGGCTGGTCGGAACGCGATAGACCACCTGATCGGGACGACGGTCGGGCATGGGCGGGCTAGGGTCCGGCAGTGGGGGATCGCGAGCGTGAAGGATTGTGCGGGCACGATCTTCCGTTCAGGTCCTTGAGTCAAGCCGAAGCCACCCCTGGCAAAGCCCGCCCGGTGCCCTGATATGGAGGGAAAGCCCTATAAAGGACCTTGCCCATGGCCAAGCGCCCCCAGATCGCCGGTCCCGACGAGGACCCCAACGTCACGATCGAATGCAGTTCCCCTCCCTGCTTCATGCACGAGTTGGACGCGCGGCAGGATACGGAAAACGGGCAGGACAAGAAGAAAGCCCGCCCACGCAATCGCCCCGCGCCGCGCCCCAAGGACTAGTTTACCCCTGCGCGTCGGAACGCCCGTGCATGCACATCATCGTTGCCACCATGATGCCTATAAGTTTTTCGGCCCCATCCTTTCGCATGAAGGCGCGGGCTTCGACCACGGTGATGGTGCGACCAGCACGCACGACCTCGCCCCGCGCGATCAGGGCCTCGCCAGCGGCAGGAGACAATAGGTTCTGTTTGAACTCGATGGACAACACGGACGAATTGGCGGGCATCAGCGTAAAGGCCGCATACCCTGCCGCTGAATCCGCTACCGTCGTCACCGCCCCCGCGTGGAGGTAGCCGTGTTGCTGCGTGAAATCGGGGTGGAACGGCATGACCAGTTCACACCGCCCGGCCTCCACGCTGGTCATTTCGACCCCCATGGTCTTCATGATGGCCTGGCGGTCGAAACTGGCGCGGGTTTTGGCCGCGAAGTCGGGGTCCTGCGGAACGAACATGGGGCCTCCACCGTAAGAGTTAGTTGAAGCCTCAAGTAAACCCCACCGACCCGGCATCCCACAAGAAGATTTGGTTCAGGCGGCCACGCCAGCCCGTGCCGTGCGGTCGATCAGTCTGCCCCAATTGTTCATCGACAGAAGGTGGCAGTAGACCAACTGGACCCACCCTTTGGCCCGCCACTGCAGGAACACGTCGTCGGGCAAGGCATTGAACTTGGCTTCGTCGATGACCCGAAACCCATTGAGGCTCAACTTTTCGCCGGAGGCCATGGCGATATCGGCGCGGCGTTCCTCCAGCAGACCAGCCGACGCGACAGCGGCGCAGAACTCGGCAGTGGTGCGGTGGTGCCCCTGGTAGGCTTGGCAGAACTCCAGCGCACGCTTGGTCACATCGGTCGGTTGACCGTTGATGAATAACGGATTGTCCCGGCCTGTCTTCACGGATGGCGCGGCCTCGTCGATGCACAATGCGAACGTGTCGCTGCTGGGGCTTTCCAGGAAGATGAACGGATAGCGGCGCACGTAGGCGGGGACATAGACCCCACTGCTCCACTGACCGTCCGACTCGACGAACTCATTCCTGTCTGCCCGGAATCCCAGCAAAGCGACCGGGATGTTGACGTCCGAACCGGCGAAGACGATCGGGTAATCCTTGCTGGCAATGGCAAGTTCCACACCGTTCAACGGCACGGAATTGGTCTTGGCCGCAAAGCCATAGTTCAGGACCGCAGAGAGTGAAAGGTCCGTATCGCTATCGGCCTTAAGCAAGCGCGGGCGGGTGTAGAACAAGGGAAGCGGTTGTTTTGCCATGAAAAATCAAGCGCCTTTCGCACGTAAGCCCTGCGGCCAATACCACACCTTCCGACGCCCGACGATGGCATGTCAAGCGTCCACGCCCCGAAATCAGGTCCCCATCACAAGCGACCCCCTACAACATCTTAACGGGATGTGCATATGACGTATCGCCAATTGCGATACATAATTCTTGAGAGTATCATCGCGGACACCTCTACCTTAGGAGAACGTCCGCCATGGACCCGATCTCGATGCTCAAGACACTCTTTCCCAGCCGGAGCGAAAGGTATTCCGCAACTCTGCCTGGCGCGCAGAAAGCGACTCCTTCGGCGAGCACGTTCGGGCCGGCGATCATTATGGGCGGCGCCTCGCGGTCGCCCAACCACTTCCAGATGTTTAAGGTCGATCCCATGATGCTGGCGCAGTTCGGCGGCGGCGGCGGTAGCGGCGGCGGGCAAAGTGAGACGACGCTGACCCGTTTGACGGGCACCAGCGGGCCGCTCGTCGGCGACGCAAACACCCACGCCATCGCGCGCTGGAACCAGCATGTGAAGGTCGGCAACGGATCGGTGGTGGAGGCTTCGGGCCGCGCCAACGTCCTGACCGGGGCGACCTCGACCGTCACGGTTACAGGCGATATCGACAGCACCATCCGTGTCGGCAATCAGAGCGTAGTGATCAGCGGCGAAGGCAATGATCTCATTATCGGCGGAACGAGCGTTGCCGTACGTGGCGGTAACGGCAACGACCGCATCATGGTCGGCGATGGCTCCACCGTGACGGGCGACCAGGGCAACGACATCATCACGGCCGGCAGCCTTTCCGTCGTTGACGGTGGCACCGGCAACGACACCATAACCGCTGGAGTCGGCAGCACCATCATGGGCGGCGACGGCCATGACACCATCAAACTGGAAGGCCCGGCTTCTGGCACCGACTTCACGCCGTCCAAGATTGTCGGAGGCGAAGGCGACGACACCATATTCGTGTCCAATGCCGCCGCCGACATCGAATATAGCCGGGGCGATGGCAACGACATCATCAAGGGCGACCTCAGCAACAGCACCCTGAACCTGAAAGATGCCCGCCCCACGGACGTAAGCTTCTCCCAGGTCACTACCGGCGCCGGAACCGACCTCGTGATAAGCTTCGCTGGTACGAGCGATACGATCACGATCAAATCGGCCAGCGCCGCATCCAACGGCGATTTCCTGATTACCTTCCGAGGCGGCGCGCAAGCGACTCTGGCCGAACTGATGGCCCCCTAGAGCGCCGCGACGAACCCAGTCACCACGTCCAAAAACTCCCGGCCATAGCGGTCCAGTTTGCTGGCCCCAATGCCCGGGAGTTCGCCCAGCGCCGATAGGCTGCCGGGTTTGGCCTTGGCGATTTCGACCAGCGTTGCATCGTGGAAGATGACGTAGGGCGGTACGCCCTGCTCCTTGGCCAGTTCCAGGCGGCGGGCGCGCAAGGCCTGGAACAATGCTTCCTCCTGGGGGCTGTCCAGCACCGTGCGGCGTTCGGTCGTGCGGTCCTTCTTGCCCTTGGCCTTACCGGCGTCGCGGCGCAGCAGGACCTTTTCCTCCCCACGCAGCACCGGGCGCACGTTGGGGCCAAGCATCAGGCTGCCGTGCCCGGCCACGTCCACCACGATATGCCCCATGGCGACCAGTTGGCGCATAACGGACTGCCACACGTCCTTTGAATCGGCTTCGCCGACCCCGAACGTCGGCAAGCGGTGGTGGCCCAATGACCGCACCCGCTCCGTCACCGTCCCGCGCAGCACGTCGATGACATGACCGGCGCCGAACCGCTGGCCGGTGCGATAGATGGCTGACAGGGCTTTCTGCGCCGCCTCGGTCCCGTCGAAGCTGTCCACCGGCTCCAGGCAGGTATCGCAGTTGCCGCACGGGGCGCAACTGTCATTGAAGTATTCCAGCAGCACCTGGCGGCGGCAGCGGGTGGTTTCGCAAAACCCGGTCAAGGCGTTGAGCTTGCGGTGCTCCAGGGCCTTCTTTTCAGGTGGAGCCTCCGACCCTTCGATCATCTGGCGGACCTTGGCGACGTCCTGGATGCCATAGACCATCCAGGCGTCGGACGGCAGACCGTCGCGCCCGGCGCGGCCGGTTTCCTGGTAGTAGGCCTCCAGAGACTTGGGCAGGTCCAGGTGCGCGACGAACCGCACGTCGGGCTTGTCGATGCCCATGCCGAACGCGATGGTGGCAACCATGATCAGGCCGTCCTCGCGCAGGAACTTATCCTGATTCCGTGCCCGGATGTCCTTGCCAAGACCTGCGTGATAGGCCAGCGCGTCGATGCCCTGCTCGCGCAGCCACGTCGCGGTGTCCTCGACTTTCTGGCGGGACAGGCAATAGATGATGCCGCTCTCGCCCTTGTGCTCCTCGCGGATGAAGCGCAGCAACTGGGCGCGCGGATTGTCCTTCAGGCCGATGCGATAGCGGATGTTGGGCCGGTCGAATCCGCTGATGAACTGCCGCCCTTCCCCCAGGTTCAGGCGCTCGACGATCTCACGCCGGGTGGGACCGTCGGCGGTGGCGGTCAGGGCAATGCGCGGAATGCCCGGAAACCGCTCGTGCAGGGCGGCCAGTTGCAGGTATTCCGGCCGGAAATCGTGGCCCCACTGCGATACACAGTGCGCCTCGTCGATGGCGAACAGCGCCAGCGGGCAGCGCGCCAGAAGGTCCAGAAAGCCCGGCTGCATCAGGCGTTCGGGGGCGACATAAACCATGTCGATGGCGCCGCTCATCATGGCGCGCGCCACGGCGGCGCTGTCCTCCTGCCCCAGGCTGGAGTTGAGGGCGGCGGCACGCACCCCGACCTGCCGCAACGCCTCCACCTGATCCTGCATCAAGGCGATCAAGGGGCTGACGATGATGCCGACGCCGGGCCGGGCGAGCGCGGGGATTTGATAGCACAGTGACTTGCCGCCGCCGGTCGGCATGAGAACCAGCGCGTCGCCGCCGCCAATGACATGCTCGACCACCTCCTGCTGATGCCCGCGAAAGGACTCATAGCCGAAGGTTGTCCGCAGGATCTGGAGTGGGTCGCCGCTCATGCGGCACTTATAGGGTCTTGGCGGGCAGAGGTGAAGGGGGAACGTCGGGGTGCTCGACGGCGGTTCAAATGGCGTTTATGCAAAAAATCTCATATTGATGAAAAGCAAGGCGTTGCTTTCAGTCCTGCGATACACCCGTCGCGGGAACTGGCAAACTGGACCCGGTCGGCAAGAGGATGAGTCTACGATGGTGAAGCGATTCCTGCGCCGGTATTGGCGGCGTTTCCTGGTCCTCCCGCCGCTGTTGGTGGCCGTGCTGGTCCTGGTCGTGGCAACCCAAGGCCGCCCCGCCCCGACACGCGTCGCGGCCGAGGAAGTCGCCCGCCCGGCGCGCGTGGTGTCCGCTCCGCGCCTGGACGTGGTACCGCATGTGACCGCCCATGGAACCGTGCTGCCCGGCCGCACCTGGGATGCCGTGGCCGAAGTCGCCGGACGGGTGCTGGAGGTCCATCCCGATCTCAAGAACGGCGCCGTCCTGTCGGCAGGAACGGTGCTCGCCCGCATCGACCCTAGCGCAGCGGAACTGGCCCTGGCTCAGATCACCGCGCAACTCAAGGAAATGGATATACGCGAGGTTAACACCCGCAAATCCCTCGAAATCGAACGCCGCACCCTGGCCTCCCTGCGCAAGGACCTGGAACGCAAGCGAACGCTCGGCCAGCAAGGCGCCGCCGCGCAGTCCTCCATCGACTCGGCCGAACGCGCCCTGTTGCAGGGGGAACAGCAGGTGCAATCCCTGGAGAGCACCCTTAGCGTGCTGCCCCAGGAACGCGCCGTGCTGGAAGCCCGCCGTGCCGACGCGGCGCGCGACGTCACCCGCACGGTCATTGCCACCCCGTTCGACATCCGCGTTCGGACGGCCACCGTTGAGGTCGATCAATATGCCGCCCGTGGTCAAGTTCTGGCGCAAGGCGACGGGATCGCGGTCGCCGAAGTGACCGCACAGGTGCCGCTCGACCAAATGTGGACCCTGCTGCCCATCGGGAAGGACGTGCCGCCGGACATGGCGAAGGTGGCCGAGATCCTCGATGTCGACCCGGTGGTGC
>JBAYSM010000046.1:0-19776 GCA_041676205.1 Rhodospirillaceae bacterium
CACCACCTCCCCAGTCGTCATGATCGCGGGGAAGCGGGCGGCTTGGGTCATGGCGGCGGCGAGGTGTTCCAGGTAGGTGGCCTTGGGGATTTCGATCGCGCCGAAGCGGCGCAGGTGGTCGGTCACGAACTGGGTGTCGAGCAGGGTGAAGCCGCCTTTGCGGAGGCGGGCGACCAGGTGGGCGAGGGCGACCTTGGAGGCATCGGTGGCACGGGAGAACATGCTCTCGCCGAAAAATGCCCCGCCGAGGGCGAGGCCATAGAGGCCGCCAACCAGCCGCCCGTCCTTCCAGGATTCGACGCTGTGCGCCAATCCCAGTTCATGGAGTTGGGTAAACAGTTCGGTGATTTCGTCGTTGATCCAGGTCTCGGGCCGGTCCGGGGCGGTTTCGGCGCAGCCGGCGAGGACTTCAGCGAAGGCGGTGTCGCAGCGGACTTCGAAGGTGTCGCGGCGCAAGGTCTTGAGCAGGGACTTGGGGGCGTGGAAGCCGTCCAGGGGCAGAACGCCGCGTTCTTGCGGGTCAATCCAGTAGAGGCGCGGGTCCTGACGGGACCGTGCCATCGGAAAGACGCCGCAGGCATAGGCGCGCAGCAGGACTTCCGGGGTCAATGTGAGCAAGCAACGCCTCCCTGGTCGTCATGGACCCGTTTTGTCCGATGATACCAACGCGCTGACGGCGCGGCGAGGGGGCGTTAGAGGGAGCGCGCGGGGGCACTACCCCCCGCGCCATTTTCTAGGCGGTCTTCAGGAATTCCTCCAGCCAACGGATGTCATAGTCGCCGTTCTGGAAGTCGGCGTTGTTGACCAGTTGGACGTGGAGGGGAATGGTGGTGTCGATGCCGCCGACCACGAATTCGCCCAGCGCGCGCCGCAGGCGCATCAGGCATTCGTTGCGGGTGGTGCCGTGGACGATCAGCTTGGCGATCATGCTGTCGTAGTGCGGCGGCACGATGGCTCCGGCGTACAACCCCGAATCGACGCGCACGCCCAAGCCGCCCGGCGGATGGTATTCCGTCACCTTGCCGGGGCAGGGGCGGAAGGTGGCCGGGTCCTCGGCATTGATGCGGCACTCAATGGCGTGGCCGTAGAAGGTCACGTCGTCCTGCGTGTAGCCAAGCGGCGCGCCGTCGGCCACGCGAAGCTGTTCGCGGACCAGATCGAGGCCAGTAATCATTTCGGTGACGGGGTGTTCGACCTGCAGGCGGGTGTTCATCTCGATGAAGAAGAACTCGCCGTTTTCGTACAGGAATTCGATGGTCCCGGCGTTGCGATAGCCGATCTTCTTCATCGCGTTGCAGGCGATCTCGCCGATGCGCGCCCGTTCAATTGAGTTCAGGGCTGGCGACGGTGCTTCTTCGAGGACCTTCTGGTGACGGCGTTGCAAGGAGCAGTCGCGCTCGCCCAAGTGCACCACATTGCCATGGCTGTCGGCCAGGATCTGAATTTCGATGTGGCGTGGATTGCCGAGGTACTTTTCCATGTACACTTCGGAATTACCGAACGCGGCCTGAGCCTCGGACCGTGCGGTGCGCCATTGCTCACCGATGTCGTCGTCGCTGGTGGCGACCTTCATGCCGCGCCCGCCGCCGCCCGCACTGGCCTTGATCAGCACCGGATAACCGATGACCTGACCCAGACGCAGGGCTTCCTCGGCCGTTTCCACAGCACCGGGGGAGCCGGGAACGCAGGGCAGACCAGCCTCAAGGGCGGCTTTCTTGGCCGTTACCTTGTCGCCCATCATGCGGATGTGCTTGGGCTCCGGCCCAATCCAGATGATGCCATGGTCCTCGACCATTTCGGCGAAGTCGGCGTTTTCGGACAGGAAGCCATAGCCGGGGTGGATGGCGTCCGCCCCGGTGATGATGGCGGCCGAAATAATCGCCGCCTTGTTCAGGTAGCTGTCCTTGGCCGATGCCGGGCCGATGCACACGGCCTCGTCGGCCAGCCGCACATGCATGGCGTGGGCGTCGGCGGTGGAATGGACCGCCACCGTCTTGATGCCCATCTCCCGGCAAGCCCGGTGGATGCGCAGGGCGATCTCGCCGCGATTGGCGATGAGGACCTTTTCGAACATCCTGGGGGAAGTCCCTATTCGATGATGGCGAGCGGCTCGCCGTATTCCACCGGCTGGCCGTCAGTGACCAGGATGGCCGACACCTTGCCCGACCGCGGCGCGCGCACCGGGTTGAAGGTCTTCATCGCTTCGATCAGCATCAGGGTCTGGCCCTCGGTCACCGTCTGGCCGACCTGCACGAAGGGTGCCGCGCCGGGTTCGGGTGACGTGTAGGTGACGCCGACCATCGGCGCCTTGACCGCGCCGGGATGCTCGGCAGCCGTTGCCGGAGCGACGGCGCCGGCCACTGCCGCTGCCGGGGCAGCGTGACCCGGTGCCGGTGCGGCATAGGTCACGGCAGCGCCGCGCGACAGGCGGACCCGGAAGGAGCCGGTGTCGTATTCAATTTCGTTCAGGCCGGTCTCGTCCAGCAGGCTGGCAAGCTGGCGGATCGCGTCGGCGTCAATGGACGTCTTTGACATCTACCGTTTCTCTTTGTCGTTAGTGCGCAGGCGGGCGGCGATCAGGCGGTGCAGGGCGTCGAGCGCCAGCACATAACCATGCGACCCAAAGCCGCAGATCATTCCGTGCGCTGCCTGGGAAACATAGCTGTGCTGACGGAATGCCTCGCGGCGGTGGATGTTGGACAGGTGCACTTCGACCACCGGCAACTCGACCGCCAGAAGCGCATCGAGAATGGCCACCGAGGTATGGGTATAGGCCGCGGCATTGATGATGATGCCGTGATGCCGCCCCCGCGCCTCCTGGATCCAGGTCACGAGGTCGCCTTCGGTGTTGGATTGGCGGAAGTCGGCGGCCACGCCCAGGGTGGCGGCGTGGTCATGGCACAGCCGTTCGATGTCGGCCAGGGTCTCGCGGCCATACACCTCGGGCTGCCGGGTTCCCAGCAGGTTGAGGTTCGGGCCGTTGACGATGAGAACCGATGTGCGCAACCAGATGTCCGCCGCTGGTGGGGTCAGTGCTGGGACAGGCATACCGCAGTGTGGGGCAATGGCGCAACAGCCACGCGCGGAGTCTTTGCTATGGCCCTCAAGCGCCGGGCGCGCACTCCGTGCGCTTGGCTCACGCGGCAGGGGCCGTGCGCCGCAGTCGCGGCGTGGGGGGGGAGTCATGCCTGAACGCGTGACAGGGCGGGTTGCGCCTCGGACATTGCCGCCCCATACTCCGCCGCACTGTAATTCTGCAAGCGCGGGTTTGTTGCCATGAAGCTGACCATTAACGGTGAACCCCACGACCATCAGGATGGCCTGACCCTGGCCGAATTGCTGGGGGCTGTGGGGCTGGACGCCCGCAAGGTCGCCGTGGAGCGCAACCGCGAGATCGTTCCCAAATCCCAGTATGGCGACGTCGTCCTGGCCGACGGCGACGCGCTGGAGATCGTGCACTTCATCGGGGGTGGCTGAAGCCAATGACCAAGGTCGATACCCAGGACAGCTTTGAGGTTGCCGGACGCCGCTTTACGTCGCGGCTGCTGGTCGGCACCGGCAAGTACAAGGATTTCGAGGAAACCAAGCTGGCCATCGAGGCCAGCGAGGCGGAAATCGTCACCGTGGCGGTGCGCCGGGTCAACCTGTCCGACCCCAGCCAGCCGATGCTGGTCGATTACGTGGATCCCAAGAAGTACACCTACCTGCCCAACACGGCGGGCTGCTTCGATGCCGATACGGCGGTCCGCACCCTGCGCCTGGCCCGCGAGGCCGGCGGCTGGGATCTGGTCAAGCTGGAGGTGCTGGGCGACCAGACCACGCTCTATCCGAACATGCCCGAAACCTTGAAGGCCGCCGAAGCCCTCATCAAAGATGGGTTCAAGGTGATGGTCTATTGCTCGGACGATCCGATCCTTGCCAAGCAGCTTGAGGACATGGGGTGCGTGGCGATCATGCCGCTCGGCTCGCTGATCGGCTCGGGGCTGGGCATCATCAACCCCTACACCATCCGCCTGATCAAGCAGAGCGTGCGGGTGCCGGTGCTGGTCGATGCCGGGGTGGGCACGGCGTCCGACGCCGCCATCGCCATGGAGCTTGGCTGCGACGGCGTGCTGATGAATACCGCCATCGCCGCCGCCAAGAATCCGGTGCTCATGGCGCGCGCCATGAAGCTGGCGGTGGAGGCCGGAAGGCTGTCCTACCATGCCGGGCGCATGCCGAAGAAATTATACGCCGATCCGTCCTCGCCGCTGGCCGGACTTATTTAAGGGACTGTGACATCCGGGCCGCGTCCAGCTACACTGGGACTTCCCCATTGTACGGAGGACGCGGCCATGGATCTGACCTTGCTGACGCCTACGCGGATCCTTGCCGGGGGTGGATCCATCCGCCGGGTGCCCGAGGTGCTCAAGCGCCTGGGTTGTTCTCGGCCGCTGGTGGTGACGGACGAGTTCCTGGCCCGCAGCCCGATGCTTGGCCGCCTGACCGGGCCGCTCGACGACGCGGGCATCCGCCATTCCCTCTACCCGGACTGCATCTCCGATCCGACGACCGAGGAGGTGCGGTGCGGAGTCGAAATCATGGGGGCTGGAGACTTCGATTGTCTGATCGCCTTTGGCGGCGGCAGCCCGATGGACACCGCCAAGGCCATGAACATCGTCTATGCCGGGGGCGGGCAGGTTCGTGACTGGAAGGTGCCCAACAGCGCCGACGTGCCGGTCCTGCCGCTGATCTGCGTGCCGACCACCGCCGGAACCGGGGCCGAGGTGACGAAGTTCTGCGTCATCACCGACGCCGAGGGCGAGGTTCACGAGAAGATGCTCATCATGGGCACCGGCTGCCTGCCCGATGCCGCCGTGATCGACTTCGAACTGACCCTGGACCTGCCGCCGCGCATCACCGCCGACACCGGGATTGACGCCATCACGCACGCGCTTGAAGCCTATGTCAGCGTGAAGGCCAACCCCTACAGCGATGCTCTGGCCCTGGCTGCCCTCAGCCAACTGTTTCCCAATGTCCGCACAGCGGTCCAGAGCCCCCACGACGGAGCCGCCCGCCAGGCCATGATGATGGGCGCGACGCTGGCCGGGCTGGCGTTCTCAAACGCGTCCGTGGCCCTGGTCCATGGCATGAGCCGCCCGATCGGAGCGTTCTTCCACGTTCCGCACGGGCTGTCGAACGCCATGCTGCTGCCCGCCGTCACGGCATTCTCGGTCGAAGGCGCACCGGGCCGCTACGCCGCCGCCGCCCGCGCCATGGGCTGCGCCGCGCGTGATGCCGACGACGCCTCGGCCATCGGCGCCTTGATCGAGGGGCTTTCGGCTCTCAACGCTGACCTGGAAGTTCCCAGCCCCCGCCTGTGGGGCATCGACGAGGCGAACTTTCTCGCCGTCGTCGAAATCATGGCCGCCCAAGCTCTGGCCTCGGGCAGCCCGGCCAACAACCCGCGCGTCCCCACGGCCGACCAGATCGCGGCATTGTACCGGGAGTGTTTCGGATAAGGGAGAACTGGGCGCTACCCGGTTCAGGCCCCCCACACCTTGATGAAAAAGGCGATCGACATTATCAGACCCACCAGGACGATGCCGGCCCGCAGCAAAGCTTGGGGCAGGTTGCGGGATAGTTTAGCGCCCACGTAGCCGCCGCAGGTTGAGGCGCCCATGATGATGGCGGCTTCGGGCCAGGACACCACGCCGCCGATAGCAAAGGCAACAGCGGCCATGGCGGCGAGGACGGCCGATAGGACGTTCTTGAGGCCGTTCATGGTGTTGATGTTGGTCAGGCCCAGCAGCCCAAACACGGCCAGCAGAAGAATGCCCAAGCCGCCGTTGAAGTAGCCGCCATAGAGGGAAACTGTAAACAGGACCAGGACGGCCCTCGTCTTGCTTCCCCCTGCCTTGCTGGTGGCCGCCCGACCGCGCAAGGCCGGGGCCAGGCGGGGGCCGGCGGCGAACAGGGCGGTTGCCGCCAAAAGCAGCCAGGGCACAAGGATATCAAAGGCTTTGGCCGGGGTGATCAACAGCAGCAGCGCTCCGGCCAGCCCCCCGGCCAGCCCGATGATGACCAGCCCCGGAATCCCAACGCCCTGCACGGGGGCGATATCCCCCCGGAAGGTAGCCGCGCTGCTGATGTAGCCGGGAAGAACCCCCACGGCGCTTGTCGCATTGGCCATGATGGCTGGCATTCCGCCCATCACCAGGGCCGGAAAGACGAGGAAGGTCCCGCCTCCGGCCACGGCATTCAGGCCCCCGGCCAGAAAGGCGGCCACTCCCAGCAGCAGAAATGTCATCTCGGTCTTCTCCGTCACCAATGCGTGGCCCGCAGCGTATAGAGCGCGTAAATTGGTCCGCAAATTGGTCTGGAAGGAAAATGCCGACATGCCTCGCATATCGCGCGCCGAAGGACTGGCCCGTCTGCGTCATCACATCGTCGAGGCAGAGTATGCCGTCCAGGACCGCTTGCCACCCGAACGTGACTTGGCTACCCGCTTGGGCATGAGCCGGATGACGTTGCGCTCCGCCCTTGATGCCCTGGAGGCCGAGGGTCTGGTGTGGCGGCATGTGGGACAGGGAACGTTCCTGGGACCCCGGCCGGTGGAGCAAAAGGCGCGGATCCCGCTGCTGATCGAGATGACCTCGCCTTGGGACCTGATGAACGCCCGGCTGATCATCGAGCCCGAGATCGCTGCCGCCGCCGCGACCGCCGCCACGGCCACCCAGATTGCGGCCCTGCGTGTCCATGCGCAGGCCGGGCGCACCGCCTCAAGTCTGCACGCTTGTGAATGGGCCGACCGGCAGTTTCATGGCGCCCTGGCGCGGGCCACGGGCAATCCCGTCCTGACGGGATTTCTTGAGGTGCTGTCCGGGGCGCGGGGGCGGGCGACTTGGCAGCGTGAATGGAACCGCACCTATGGCCAGATCGGCGAGACGACCTTCCGGGGCGGCCACACCGACCACCATCTGGAAATCGTCGAGGCCATCGCCCTCCGCAATGCCGAGGCGGCGCGGACGACGATGAGGAAGCACCTCACCGCCATCCACGACGCCATGCGTACCGCTCAGGGGGCATCGCAGGATCGTCCCAAAACACGACGCTAAGGAGATTGCGCCGGCGTGTTCAGGATGGTGCCGGTGCCGGGAGACCTCTGTGACCTCTATGCCTCGCCACTTCCCTTACCCCTTGGCGCCCTTGCGGGTCTCAGCGATGACTTGCTTGAGAGTGTCGGCGTTGACGGCGCCGGGCAACAGGGTTTCGCCGACGGCGAATGCCGGGGTCCCGCCGATGCCGAGGGCTTCGGCGATGCGGCGGTTCTCGATCAACTCGGCTTGAATGGCCGGGCTGGCCGCGTCCTTCATCAGGCGCTCGACATTCAGGCCGACATCCTGGGCGATCTTGGTGATGCTTTCCTCGGTGTAGGCGCCGCGATGCTTCATCAGGGCGATGTGGAACGGCTCGTACTTGCCCTGCGCGCGCGACGCGAGGGCGAAGCGGGCGGCCACCACCGACTCGGCCCCGAGGATGGGGAATTCCTTGATGACGAGACGCACTTTGCCGTCGCTGTTGACCACGTCCATGACCGTGTCCATCACCGACTTGCAGTAACCGCACCGATAGTCCAGGAACTCGACCAGGGTCACGTCGCCCTTCGGGTTGCCAAGCACGGGGTCGGTTTTCGTCTCGTATAGCGCCTTAGCGTGGCCTTTGAGGGCTTCGCGCTGGCGGGCCTGGGTCAACTGCTCTTCCTGAGCCTGCAAGGCCGTAAAGGCTTCGCGCAGAATGTCCGGGTTGTTGACCAGGGTGTCCCGGATGAGCGCCCGCACGGCATCTTGTTGAGCCGACGAAAGGGCGTCAGCGCTTTGCGCCGCGGCGGGAAGGGAAAAGGTCACGGCCAGGGCCAGGGCGGACGTGGTAATAAAGCGGCGCAGCCGAGACATGCGGTTGGTTCCTCCAACGGAAATACGCAAAGAACTTTGCGTCACTATGGCGCGTTCGGGGCCGTCTGGGCAAGTCACGGCTTGATTACTCAGCGCCGTTCTTCGGCGGCCTTTTCTTGCGCGCGGCGGGCCTCCTGGCCCAAGTCGTCCAGGCGCAGCCATAGCGGATCGGTCTTGGGGATCAGGCGCTGTGCCTTGCCGACATGATAGGCGGCCTGGGCGTATTCGCCGGTCAGCATGGCGTATTCGGCCATGGCATAGGCGGCGGGGCCTTCCAGCCCGCGGCGCCCTTGTGCCATGCCCATCAGCCGCCACGCGAACGAGTTGCGCGGGTCCTGGCTGAGGGTCCGGCGCAGCACGCCCTCGGCCCGCTCCAGGTCGGCAGGCTGGCCGCTTTCGACCAAGGCGTGGGCAAGGCTCAAGGAAATCAGCGGTTCGTCCGGGGCCAGTGCGACGGCCTGTTCATAGGCTGCGCGGGCCTCCGGGATGCGGCTGTTTTCGAGCAGCATCTGGCCCTTGAGTTCATGGAAGAACGGGTCCTGCGGGCTTTCGGCCAGCAGGCTGTCCACCAACGGCTGGGCACGGTCCAGATCGCCGCGCCGGAAGTAAGCGATGGCGCGGGCATAACGCCCAGCCACGCTGTTGTCGCTCTCGGGGTAGCGTTGCAGCGTCCGCCCCTGCGTCTCCAGGAAGGCGAACAACTTGGCGACCATGCGGTCGTGGGTCAGTTGCCGCGCCGTCGGCAACTTGGGCGGGGTCTTTTCGGCCTCGACATGCGTCCGCACGCTATCGACGCGCTCGCGGGTCAGCGGGTGGGTGCGGGCGTAGGGGTCCTGGTTGGATGACACCAGGATTTCCTGGTCGCCCAGGATGTCGAAGAACTCCAGCAGGCCGCTCGCCGTCTGCCCGGTCTGGTTCAGGACGCGCAGGGCGAACTGATCGGCCGCGCTTTCCTGTGTGCGGGAAAAGGCAAAGAAATTGCGGGTCGCGGAGTGCTGGCCCAACGACATCGCCGCCATGCCCACATCGCCCCGGCCCGATGCCATCCCGGCGACCGCACCAAGAGCCATGGCCGCAAGTGAGGTGATGGTGGCGCGTTCGATCTCGTCGCCCAGGCGGGCAACGTGGCCGCCGGCGATGTGGCCGGTTTCGTGGGCAATTACGCCAATGAGCTGCTCGGGCCTGTCGGTCCGCATCAGCAAGCCGCTATGGATGAACAAACGATTTCCCGTGGTGACGAAGGCATTGAGCGACGGATCATTCAAAATTCGTATCGTCACCGCATCTTCGGGGATGCCGGCCGCCCTCAGGAGTGGATTGGCGTAGGAGCGGATGATACGTTCGATTTCCGCGTCGCGGATGAGGGACGGCCCACGTTGAGCCCACGCCACTCCGCCCGACACTCCAGTCGTCAATAACGTCAGGCCGAAAGCAACGATGACCGACAAGGACGCTAGCGTGCGCACCGACGAGTTCCCCAACAGTTCGCCTCAAGGTAAGGCCCCCCAATGGGTGCGTCAACGGGTGGCCAAAAGGGGACCCCTGGCAACCACCCTGGCGCTGGGGGCATCGGTCGTGCTGCTGACCGGCTGCTGGGACCCGGCGCGTGACCTCAAGATCGGGACCATCGGCTATGCCACCGGCTTTGCCGGAGCGGTGGCCGTGGATGAGCCGCGCGCCGCGCTGGTCGCCCGTGACACCCTGAGCGCGGGCGGTTCGGCGGTTGATGCCGCAGTCGCTGCGGCATGGACCATGGCCGTGACGTTGCCCTCGGCGGTGGGGGTCGGCGGCGGCGGCGTGTGCGTGGTGCATGATGCCCGCTCCAAGACGACCGAGGTGCTGGACTTCCTGCCGCCGCCGGCGCGCGGCGGGGCGGTTGCCAGCACGCAGGGCGGCTGGGTGGTGTCCGGGCGCGAGGGGTGGCCGGTGGCTGTACCCGCCCTGCCGCGCGGCCTTTATGCCCTGCATGCCAAGTATGGCCGTCTGCGGTGGGAGGCCTTGATGGCCCCCGCCGAGACGGTCGCCCGCTTTGGCGAGCCGACATCACGCGCCCTGGCCCGCGATCTGGCGGCGGCGGGCAGTGGCTTGAGCGGCGACTCGGCCACCCGCGATGTGTTCACTGTCGGCGGCACCCGGATGATCGGCGAGGGCGACCGCCTTCAGCAGGTCGACCTGTCATCGACCCTCGGCCGCCTGCGGCAGCTTGGGCCGGGAGCGCTGTATGATGGGGTGCTCGGCAATCAGTTCCTGGAGGCAGTGCAGCGCGCGGGGGGCGCCCTGACGCGCGAGCAACTTCGGTCTTACATCCCGACGTGGCGCGCCACGGTGCGGCAGTCAGTCGGCTACGACACCCTGCACGTTCCGCCGCAGGGCATGGTCGGCCACGACATGGTGACGGTCTGGAACGGCGCCGCCGCGCCTGCTGCCGCTGCCCGTGCCGAGGGCGGCACCGGCATGGTGGTGGTCGATGGCGAAGGCTCTGCGGTGGCTTGCGCATTGACCATGAACGCGCCGTTCGGCCTGGGCCG
Organism: Rhodospirillaceae bacterium; assembly: GCA_041676205.1. Taxonomy (GTDB): domain Bacteria; phylum Pseudomonadota; class Alphaproteobacteria; order Rhodospirillales; family Rhodospirillaceae; genus Cauispirillum. The sequence goes on from JBAYSM010000046.1 coordinate 10,463, forward strand.
CATGGCGCCGGGCATGGGCATCCTGCTCGCCGAGCCGGGTCCGGGCGACGGCATGGCCCGCGTTCCGCTGTCGAGCGGGTTGATCGTCAACCATAACGTCAATGAATTCCGGCTTGGCGTGGCGGCTGCCGGGGGCGATGCCTCGGCCAATGCCGCGCGCGCTGGGCAGGCTGCCATTCCTGGGGGGCAACCGGCCCAGAAGGCCGTGGCGGGCTTGCAGGGGGCGGCGCAGACCACCCTGATTTCCTGTCCGCTGGGTGTTCCGGCGCGCACCGATACCTGCACCGTGGCGGTTGATCCGCGCGGAGCGGGCTTTGCTGCCATCGTTGGAGCGGAGGGCGAGCGATGACCTTGACCATCGCGGGGCGTGGCAACGTTCCGCCGTTCATCGTCATGGACGTCATGCGCGCCGCCGCCGAACGCAAGGCGGCGGGCAAAGGCGTCCTCCACATGGAAGTCGGGCAACCCGGCGAGGGCGTGCCGGCCGGCGTGCGCGAGCGCCTCAAGGGCGTGATCGACGGCGACGCCTTGGGCTATACGGTGGCCCTTGGCCTGCCCGAGTTGCGGGCGCGTATCGCCGCGCATTACCAGCGCACCGACGGCATCACGGTGGACCCGGCCCGAGTGGTGGTGACAACCGGGTCGTCGGGGGCCTTCATCCTGGCCTTCGTCGCGTGCTTTGAACCGGGCGCGCGGGTCGGCATCGCGCAGCCGGGGTATCCGGCCTATCCGAGTATTCTGCGGGCTTTGGGCATCGAGCCGGTGCGCCTGCCGGTCGGCCCGGAGACGCGCTACCAGCCAACCGCGGAGGTCCTGGAACGCAGCGGCGAAAAGCTCGACGGCCTGATCATTGCGAGCCCCTCAAACCCGACCGGCACCGTCATGCCGCCCGAGGACCTGGAACGCCTGTGCCGCTATTGCGAGGCCAACGGCATCCGCCTGATCTCGGACGAAATCTATCATGGCATCACCTTTGGCCAGCAGCGCGCGGTCACGGCGGCGCGCTATTGGGACGAGGCGGTGATCGTCAACAGCTTCTCCAAGTACTTCTGCATGACCGGCTGGCGCCTGGGGTGGATGGTGGTGCCCGAGGCGATGAACCGGCCGCTGGAGTGCCTGACCCAGAACCTGTTCATCTCGCCGCCGACCCTCAGCCAGCACGCCGGGACGTTCGTGTTCGATCATGTTGACGAACTGGAAGCCCGCGTCGCCATGTACGCCCGCAACCGCGCCATGCTGCTCGAAGAACTGCCCAAGGCCGGGTTCTCTACTTTTGCCCCGGCGGATGGAGCGTTCTACCTGTACTGCGACGTGTCCGGCCTGACCAACGATTCGCTGGAGTTCTGCCGTCGGATGTTGGCCGAGACGGGCGTGGCGGCAACGCCGGGGGTGGATTTCGACCCCGACCAGGGCAACCGCTTCGTGCGCTTCTCGTTCTGCCAGACCGAGGACATGATGGCCCGCGCCGCCGCCGCCCTGCGCGATTGGCGCAGATAGACCCAGCCATGGGGCGCAAGGGTGCTCTCCGCCTGCGCCCTTGGCTGCACCCCCGCGTGGCAAGCTAGGCTGACGCTTTCCGAGGACGGAGGGCGCACATGCGGAAGTTGCTTGTTCTGGTGGGCGTGGGGCTGTTGGCCGCCTGCCTGAAGACGTCGCCGCCGTCCGATGTCACGGGATTCGTCGACTCGGCTGGAGAATTGGCCGGGGCCACCGAGTATTGCGACCCGGTTCTGGCGGCCCGTGCCACGGCCTGCGCCCGAAATGTGGTGGCGACATGGCCCGGCGGCTTGAGGCAGGGCGAGCGCCTTGCCGCGCTGGAGCGTCTCGATGTCGTGCGCCAGAAGGCCGCCAATCAACCGCAATCCTGCCCTGCCAAGCTGGCAAGCCTGCGTGCCCAGTCGTTCTGGTCGCGCTGCTACGTGCCGGGCTGAACCTGCCATCGTCCAACGGCGGGCAGCCGCAGGGCGAGCGGGTCGAGGTCCACCCCGGCGGATAGGCCGAGGACATTGATCTCCACCCCCTCGCGCGGTGCCACGATCAGCCCCAGCGCGCCCAGAAGTGAAACCTGCACGCCGCTGCCGCTCGGCGCCGCTCCGATCGGGTCGGTCAGCGGGCGGTAGTCCTTGCCGATGGCGTTGGCCGGAAGGTCGAGGCCCAGTTCCGGGATGCTGCGCCCGATGTGGGCGACGAAGGTGTTGCTGTTCGGTCCCGGCCATGTGCGGTAGGTGGTGGCGTAGGGGTAGTTCGCCACGGCGGCCTCAATCCGCGGCAACAGGGCTTCGGCCTTTTCGCCCCGCAGATCGACCAGCAGGTCGGGCGCGGCACCAAACCACTGGGCATCCGGCGCGTGACGGTTGATCGCCACCCGTCCGCCGCCCCATCCAACCACGTCATAGCGGGTATAGGCCTCGCCCCCGGCGGCCTTGGTGACCACCCACGTATGCACCGCAAAGATGCCGCGCCATGCGAAGGCGCGTGCGGCATAGACCTGGATCACGGCGCGGTGTTCGATGTCCGGGGCAGGGGCCAGGCCGGCTGGCGTGTGCGGTGCCTGATGCCAGGCAAAGTCCGGGATCTCGTGGGTAGCGGCGCTGAAGGCCACCGGCCCGGTCAGGGCCAGTGCGAGGGTGAGGGCGACGGCGCGGGCGAGGCGTTTGGTGCTCATGGCCTCAACATGGGACCAGCCGGGACGTTTCGCAAACCGTCCTTGTGATACCCGTCATAGGCCGCCCGGCAGGACCGGCTTATCGTTCCACCTCCGGGGGCGGACTGAGGACTTCAGGAGGGAACATGCGCGTGATCGCCGTGGCATCCCAGAAGGGCGGGTCGGGAAAGACCACCCTTTCCGGGCATCTGGCCGTGCAGGCCGAAGTCGCCGGGCATGGTCCGGTGGCGCTGATCGACACAGACCCACAGGGCAGCTTGGCCGCGTGGTGGAACGCACGAACGGCCGACACTCCGGCCTTTGCCCGCACCACCCTGGCCGACCTGCCCGACGACCTGGAGGTGCTGCGCGCCGCCGGGGTCGGATTGGTCGTCATCGACACGCCGCCGGCCATCACCACGGCGATCGGCGAGGTCATCCGGGTGGCCGACTTCGTGGTCATCCCGACTCGGCCCAGCCCGCATGACCTGCGTGCGGTGGGGGCCACCGTCCAGTTGGTCAGGCGGTGCGGCAAGCCGCTGGTGTTCGTGGTCAACGATGCTACGCCGCGCGCCCGCATCACATCCGAGGCGGCGATCGCGCTTAGCCAGCACGGGACCGTTGCACCGATTACCATTCACCACCGCACCGACTTTGCCAGTTCGATGATCGACGGCCGCACGGTGATCGAGATCAAGCCCGACAGCCGCTCGGCCCTGGAGGTCAAGGCGCTGTGGGACTACCTCCATGCGCGCCTGAAGGATGAGGTGGTGGACATGCCGTTTCACCTCCACGACGCGGCCATCACCGAGGACACCGGCCGCATCGCTCCGACGAAGGCTGCGGCGCCCGCCCGTCCGGCGGTTGCTCGCCCGGCCCCTCCGCGTGCAGTCCCCGTTCGGGCGGCGGCGGCCATGTCGGCCCCCGTCGCGGACGAGGCGGTTTTCCGGGCCCTAGAGGCCATGGAGGATGCAATGACCCGTCAGCCCGAAGTGCTGCCTGAACCTGTCGCCGCAGACCCTGTCCCGATGGTCCGCCCCGCTGCGCGGGGAGGGATCTTCCGGGGGTTCGGGCGGCGGTTGATGGGCACTTAAGGGAGGTGCTGCGATGTCTGGACTGGTGGCCCTGAAAACGACCGGCCTGCTCGCCCGCAAGGGCGAGGCAGCGCCCGCCATGGTCAAGGCGACGTTCACCGACCCTGCGCTGGCCTGGGGCGGCGAGCGGGAGCACGCCCCGATGACATGGGAAAATACTCCGGCGGCCGGGCTGACGCCCCATCCCGCAGTGCCCCATCCCGTTGCGCGCCATCCCGTTGCGCGCCGTCCCAAGGTGGTCGAGCTTGCGGTCGCCCCAGCCCCCGTCCCAGCCGCGAAAGCCAAGGCGCGCGGTGCGCGTCACGCCTTCACTGCCCGCTTGCCCATGGCGCTCTATCGCCGCCTCAAGGAAGAATCAGCCCGCACCGGGCGCCCCATGACCCACCTCGTCGCCGAGGCGCTGGGGAAGGTGCTGACGGAGGCCTAGTTCGTGGCGCGCGGATGGGCGACGTAGCGACCGTCTTCCATGGCTTCGAAGTATTCCCCGATGGCTGGATGGTCGACCGGGTCGCCGCTGTCGTCGGGCAGCAGGTTCTGCTCCGAGACATAGGCCTCGTAGGGACCTTGGGCGTTTTCGGCCAGCAGGTGATAGAACGGCTGATCCTTGCGCGGCCGAATATCCTCGGGGATGGACTCCCACCACTCTTCGCTGTTGGCGAATGTCGGGTCGACGTCATAGATGACGCCGCGAAACGGATAGACCCGATGGCGCACGATTTGCCCGATTTCAAATTTGGCGGTACGTATGCCCATGATGCTCAACGGCCTTTCCTGCCTATGGCCGTGATATAGCAGGCCGGGCCGGCGGGGCAAGTGTTCATGCGCTTTTATGCCTTTTCCTGGGTCTTTGCACGGCTATGACCGGCCGAACGTCCGATCCATTTCCGCATCGCTCAGTACGTCGAGCCTGACCGTGTCCGTTATGACAAGGCGCTTGCCGGCGTTCTCGAAGTTGACCGTGACACGCGATCCGACGGCCGACTGCACCTGCCCGAGTCCCCACTCCGGGCAGGCAGGGTGACGAACCCAGGCGCCCGGCACGATCAGCGGATTAATGAAGGTCCGTGGGCTGGTCATGGCGAAAGGCTCCTTACGGTTGTCACAACGCGGAAGTGTTGCGCGCGCGGTGGGCATCGGCCTAACCTGAGTGCCTTTATGCACAGGGGCAATGGATGACAATCGGACTCGACCAACACTGTGACGTGGACTTGGCGGCTTTGCTGAGTACCCGCCTGTGCCACGACCTTGCCGGTCCCGTGGGCGCGGTGTCGGCAGGTGTCGAGCTATTGTCCGACGACGCCGATCCTGCGTTCGTGGCTGAGGCGATCGCCTTGTTGCGCCACAGCGCCGACGCGTCCTCCGCCCGGCTGCGGTTCTTCCGCACGGCCTTTGGGGAGGCGGGCCGATCAAGCCTGAGCGCTCCGGCGCGCAGCATGGTCGAGGCCTACGTGGGGGCGCTGTCCGGCGGCATCACGGTCGAATGGCGCGACCAGGGCGGGGCCATGGCGTCGGGGGCGGCGCGCGATGGCGGGGCGGTTCGTCTGCTTCTGATGCTGTGCCTCGTGGCCGCCGACAGTCTGGCCGGGGGTGGGGGGCTGATCGTCGAACTTCAGCCGGCCAGTCCGTCCACGCGCCGCTTTGCCGTCACCGCCACGGGCCTGCGGGTCGGGCTGGACGCGGGCCTGCGGGATGCCCTGGCCGGGAGGCGGGACGGGCTGACGCCGCGCTCTGCGCCGGCCTACCTGTTGCAGCGTCTCGCCGCCGGCGGCGGTGGTTTGGTCATCGAAGAAACGCCGGGGCGCGTCCTTTTGGCGGCGACTTATTCGATCCTTCCGGAGGCGATCGTTAACCCATCGTAACAAACGCCGAGATTCCTTCCGCGCCATCGTTCTTTCGTGGTAGAAACAGCGTGTGGAAAAGCCCTTCGGGGTTATCGGCGGAAAAAAAACAGGAGAGCTGCGCCGGTTCCGGCGTGGTTTGGCGGGGCCGCACAGGCCTCTCGTAAAGGGACGGAGTTATTACCCCATGGACGACCTGCTCAGTGAATTCCTGACCGAAACGTCTGAGAGCCTTGCCACGCTCGACGTGGAGCTTGTCAATCTTGAGCAGAACCCCAACGATCCGTCGATCCTGTCGAACATTTTCCGGCTGGTTCACACCATCAAGGGCACCTGCGGATTCCTCGGCCTGCCGCGCCTGGAAAGTCTGGCGCACGCCGGCGAAAACGTGCTCGGCAAGTTCCGTGACCGCGAACTGTCGGTTACGCCGGAATCCGTGACCCTCATTCTGAATTCCATCGACCGCATCAAGGAAATCCTCAACCATCTCGAGGCCACCGAGTCCGAGCCGGAAGGCAACGACAAGGATCTGATTCAGGCCCTCAACGCCACCGCCGAAGGGCGGCCGCTGGGCGAGGCCGCAACTGCGCCGCCCGCCGCGCCGCCATCGGTCAACGATGAGCCTGCCGAAACCACCAGCGCCGCCCCGGCGCAGGGTGATGGTGGTTTCCCGGTGGCCGCCGAACTGCTGGCCGAGGTCGAGGCCGCGATGGCGTCGGGCAAGCGCGCCGCCACCGATTGGCAGCTTGAGGCTGAGATGGCCGCCGAGATGGAGCGCGAGGCTGCCTCCAAGGCTGCCGCCCCGCCGCCGCCGCCCGAGGCCAAGGCCGCCGCCAAGCCGCCGGCCGTGCAGGAGCAGTCCGCCGCCGGTGGTGGTTCGAGCAGCGCCAACAAAGAAGGCTCCGTTGCGTCGCAGTCGATCCGCGTCAACGTGGAACTGCTTGAAAACCTGATGACCCTGGTGTCGGAACTGGTGCTGACCCGCAACCAGCTTCTCCAGATGGTACGTGGCCGTGATGACAGCGAATTTGCCGCGCCCTTGCAGCGCCTGTCGCACATCACCACTGACCTTCAGGAAGGCGTGATGAAGACCCGTATGCAGCCGATCGGCAACGCGTGGGCCAAGCTGCCCCGCATCGTGCGCGATCTGGGCATTGAAACGGGCAAGAAGATCGACCTGCAAATGTACGGTGCCGAGACGGAACTCGACCGTCAGGTGCTGGAACTGATCAAGGACCCGCTGACCCACATGGTCCGTAACTCGGCCGACCATGGTCTTGAAGACACCCCCGGCCGTATCGCCGCCGGCAAGTCCGAGACGGGCGTGATCAAGCTGAACGCGTACCACGAAGGCGGTCACATTATCATCGAGATCGTCGACGACGGGCGTGGCCTGAACATCGACCGCATCCGCGAAAAGGCGATCATGAACGGCCTGGCGTCCGAGGCCGAGATGGACGCCATGAACGATCAGCAGATCGCCATGTTTATTTTCAAGGCCGGTTTCTCGACCGCTGAGAAAGTAACCAGCGTGTCGGGCCGTGGCGTCGGCATGGACGTGGTGCGTACCAATATCGAAAAGATCGGCGGCACCGTCGAACTGAAGACCTTCACCGGGCGCGGCACCACCTTCACCATCAAGATTCCGCTGACCCTGGCCATCGTGTCGGCCCTGATCGTCGAATGTGCCGAGGAACGCTTTGCCATTCCGCAGATTTCGGTGCTTGAACTGGTGCGCGTCACCGCCAGTTCCGACACCAAGATCGAAAAGATCAATCAGGCTCCGGTCCTGCGTCTGCGCGACCGCCTGTTGCCCATGGTCAGCCTCGCCAACCTGTTGAAGTTGCGCGAAGAAGACGTCGAGCAGATTGCCGAGAACATTGCCGACGAGAGCCACGCCCTGAAGGAAACCTTCATCGTCGTCACCCAGGTCGGCACCTACACCTTCGGCATCATCGTCGACCGCGTGTTCGACACCGAGGAAATCGTCGTCAAGCCGGTGGCCCCCATCCTGCGCCATATCTCCATGTTCTCGGGCAATACCATCCTGGGCGACGGGTCGGTCATCATGATCCTCGATCCCAACGGCATCGCCACGGCGACCGGCGAGACGTCCATGTCCGGGGCCGGCCAGGAACAAGGCCACGCAACCGACAGCGCCACGACGTCCGACGACCGCACCAGCCTGCTCATCTTCCGCGCCGGGTCCAAGCACCTCAAGGCAGTGCCGCTGGCCCTGGTGGCGCGTCTGGAAGAGATCGAGCTGTCGGCGATCGAACACTCCTACGGCCGCCCGGTGGTCCAGTATCGCGGCCAACTCATGCCGCTGATCGCCATCAACGACAGCTACACCATGAACACCGAAGGCCGTCAGCAGGTGCTGGTGTTCTCTGATCGTGAACGGTCGATGGGCCTGATCGTCGACGAGATCGTCGATATCGTCGAGGACCGCCTGCGGGTGGAGTTGCGGGCCGATGTCGAAGGCGTGATCGGCACTGCCATCATTGGCGAGAAAGCCACCGACGTCATCGACACCGGGTACTATCTGACCAAGGCCTTCGGCGATTGGTTCGGCAGCCATGAGGCCGCGCCCGAGGCCGGTAAGATCGGTTGTGGCCGCACGGTTCTGCTGGTCGATGACAGCCCCTTCTTCCGCAATCTTCTCACGCCGCTGCTCAGTGTGTCCGGGTACGACGTCACCGCCGTCGACAGTGCCGAGAAGGCGCTGGAGATGCGAGAGAAGGGCATGATGTTTAACGCCATTATCTCGGATATCGAGATGCCCGGCATCGACGGCTTCACGTTCGCCGAACGGGTGCGGGCGGATGACCGTTGGGGTCGCGTGCCGCTGGTGGCGCTGTCCTCGCACGCCACGGAGCGCGATTTCGAGCGCGGTCGCGAAGTCGGGTTCGACGACTATGTCGCCAAGTTCGACCGCGACGCTCTGCTCGATACGCTGGCCCAAATTCTGGGGCAAGTCGCCGCGTGATTTGGTGGGGCAGTCGGTGCGAACTCTGGCTGCCCCACCGTGAAGTTGTAGTCAATCATCCACTTTTCTTGACGCTTGCCCGGTTTGCCGTTTAAGTCAGGCATGTGTCGCGGCGCTCCGGTGGGATGGGCGTCGACGGAAGGCAACCCTTCAGGGGGCAGGGAACACATGAAGTCGTGTCTGATCGTCGATGACTCCAAGGTCATCCGCATGGTGGCCAAGAAGATTCTGCAGGAACTGAGCTTCCAGACCGTGGAAGCCGAGGACGGCCAGACCGCCCTGGACCGTTGCACGGAAAACATGCCCGATGCGGTGCTGCTCGACTGGAACATGCCGGTCATGAATGGCATCGAGTTTCTGCGCGAACTGCGCAAGATGCCGGGCGGCGATGGTCCGAAGGTGGTGTTCTGCACGACCGAGAACGACATCGAGCATATCCAGGAAGCCATCGAAGCCGGCGCCAACGAGTACATCATGAAGCCGTTCGACAGCGAAATTCTGGCGGCAAAGTTCGTGCAGGTTGGCTTGCTCGACTAAAAAAGACTATTACGTTCAGGGGTGTTCAGGGGGTACCACTTGGTGTCTGGTGACAACAGCATCGCAACCGGCGAGCAGCCATATCGTGTGATGGTGGTCGACGACTCCGCCGTGGTGCGGGGTCTGGAAACGCGCATGCTTGAAGCCGACCCGGCGATTCAGGTAATTGCCTCGGTCAGCAACGGCGAAGCGGCGGTTCGGGCGCTTGATCG
>JBAYSM010000047.1:0-19736 GCA_041676205.1 Rhodospirillaceae bacterium
GCATGGGGGCGGTGGATGCACGCAGGCTACAGCGCCAGACGCTCGCAGGTTTCGTTGGTCGGGATGCCGTCGGTGGTCCAGCCGCGAAGCTGGTAGTATTCCGGCAGCATCTTGTCCAACGGCACCACCATGCCCTTGGCCGGGCCAGTCTTGGCGGCGTCCTTGAGCAGGCGTTTGGGCAGGGTGTCGTCCGCCGCTGTCATGCCTGCGGCCAGATTGAACCGCCGCTCCAGGTTCCAGATGCGCTCGCCGATTTCGAGCAGGGACGCCGGGGTGTGCGCCTCGCCGGTCGCCGCGGCGATCTGCGGGGCGATGTGCTCCAGGGTCCAGGCAAAGGTGGTGAACACGCAGATGCCCGCGCTGTCCACGGCGGCGGTGGCGTCCTGGAACGCCTTGACCAGACCGGCCTTTCCTTCGTGGGTCAGCGGGTCGGTCTTTTCCGGGATGCCGAGGATTTCCGACGACACCGTATAGCTGCGCAGATGGCAGGCGCCCCGGTTGGACGTTGCATAGGTCAGCCCCATGCCCTGCACGCCGCGCGGATCATAGGCCGGGAATTCCTGGCTTTTTACCGTCATGGACAGTTCGGGATGGCCGTACTTCTCGGTCAGGCGGCGCGAGCCCAGGCCGATTTCGGCTCCGAAGCCTTCGCCCTTGCAGGTCAGTTCGGTCAAGGTGGTCAACGCCTCGGCCGATCCGAACGGGATTTCAAGCCCGCCGGTGTGGGCCGTGGTGATGACGCCCATTTCGTACAGTTCCATGGCCGCCGCGATGGTGGCGCCCAGGGAGATCGGGTCGATGGCGTGTTCGTTGCACAGGAAGTTGGCGAACGTCAGGGCCTCCAGGTCGTTGACCCCGGTGGCGGCGCCCAAGGCCCACGCAGCTTCGTACTCCAGACCGCCCGATGCGGCCCAGTATTCGGGACGGTTCGCCACGGTGTAGTGGCCCCGGTCCATCTGTGACACCCGGCCGCACGCGATGGTGCAGGCAAAGCACGCCTGATTGGTCACGAGGTTCGGCTTGCCGTCGGTCTTGCGCGGGGCAACCATGGCTTCGGCCGAGATGTCGGCCGCGCCGTCGAACTGCACGTCGCGGAAGTTATGGGTCGGCAGCGCGCCCGTTTCGTTGATGACGTTCATCAGGACTTGGGTGCCATAGGCGGGCAGGCCCTGGCCGGTCACGGCATTGGCGGCCAGCACCGCCTTGCCGTCGTTGACCGCCTTCATGAAGGCGGCGAAGTCGGCCACCTTGACGCCCTTGGTGCCGCGGATGGCGACGGCCTTGAGGTTTTTGGACCCCATCACCGTGCCGACGCCCGACCGTCCGGCGGCGCGGTGCAGGTCGTTGACCACCCCGGCGAACAGCACGCCCTTTTCACCGGCCACGCCGATGGCGGCGACGCGCAGCAGCGGGTCCTGGTGCGCGGTCTTGAGGCCCGCATCTGTGTCCCACACCGACTTGCCCCAGTAGCCCGAGGCATCACGCAGTTCGGCCTTGTCGTTTTCGACATAGAGGTAAACCGGCGTCGGCGAGCGGCCCTCGAAGATAATCATGTCCCAGCCGGCATTTTTCATTTCGTTACCGAAATGGCCACCGGAGTTGGAACACGCCACGCAGCCCGTCAGCGGGCTTTTCGTAACCACGGAATAGCGCCCGGCGGTGGATGCCATGGTGCCGGTCAGCGGCCCGGTGGTCATGATCAGCTTGTTGTCCGGTCCCAGCGGATCGCACTTGGGATCGATTTCTTCGGCCAGGTACTTGGTGGCCAGCCCGCGCTGCCCGAGGTACTGGCGGGTCCATTCCCGGTTGAGCGGCTCGCTCTTGCAGGTTCCGGCGGTCAGGTTGACGCGGAGAACTTTTCCGGTCCAGCTCATGGTGGTGTCTCCCCTCAAGCGGTCGCTGCGGACCCGGTGGCGGTCTTGGCGGCCCAAAGCTTCATCTTCTCGAAGCCGGTCTGATCGGCGTCGATATAGACGATGGCCGCAGTCGGGCACGCCTTGGCGCAGGCCGGATCGCCGCCGCACAGGTCGCACTTGGCCACCTTGCCGGTATCGGCGACGTAGTTCACCGTGCCGAACGGGCAGGCGATGGTGCACACTTTGCACCCCACGCAGGTATTGTCGTTGACCACCTTGGCGCCGGTCGCAAGGTCCACGGTGATGGCTTCGACCGGGCACGACGTCATGCACCACGCCTGCGCACACTGGGTGCAGGTGTACGGCACGAACTTGGCCTCGGTGTGGAAGTCGAACACGCGGATGCGCGACTTGGCGGGGTTGAAGACGCCTTCCTTTTCATGGGAGCACGCCATTTCACACTGCCGACACCCAGTGCACTTGCCAGGGTCGATGAGCAGGGACTTCTGCATGGGGTTTCCTCCGGGGTCCTGTCTCGCGGGCGCTTTGCGCCTTCTGTTCACGTTCCAGCATGAGCCTTGGGGAAGGGGAGAGCAATAATACTTTTGGCGTGGACGGACCGTTGAAAGGGACCACGCCCGAACGCCAGCCGCTTCCTTGGCGTTGACCTCTCCAGGAGCAGCGCGGGGACGCCCGAAATGTCCAGAAAGCGGCCGCTGAGGGTCTATGCGGGACTATTAGGCGCGGTGGCCGTGGCGGCCGCGCTGGTGTTGGCTGCCGCCTATGTGCCGGGTTTCCTGCGGCCCGCCCCTGAACAGTCGGTGGCGTTCAGCCACGCCCATCACGCCGGCGAACTCGGCATTGACTGCCGCTATTGCCACGCGGGGGTGGAACGCGCCGCGCAGGCCGGGTTTCCGCCCATGACGACCTGTTCCGGGTGCCACTATCCGACCGCCGCCCACCCGCTGATCGAGCCCCTGCGCTGGCAGCGCGTCGCCCAGGTGGCCGACCACGTGTTTTTCCACCACGGCATCCATGTGTCCAAGGGCATCGGCTGCGCAGACTGCCACGGCGCGGTGGCGACCATGGACCGCCTGCGCCCGGCGCGGGATTTCACCATGCGGTGGTGCCTGGACTGTCACCGAGATCCGCCCGCCGGGTCGAGGCCATCCGAGGCCCTGACCCACTGCAACGCCTGCCATCGCTAGGGGCCGCCATGGATGACCTTCCCGACCGCCGCGAGTTCCTCAAGGTCATGGCCGCGTCCCTGGCGATGGCCGGCATGGCCGGATGCGGCGACGGCCCCCGCGAGGCGGTGCCCTATGTCCAGCAGCCCGAGGATGTGGTGCCCGGCCAGCCGCGCTGGTTTGCCACCGCCACCATGCTCGGCGGGTACGCCCAACCCACCGTGGCCGAGGTGCACGAGGGCCGCCCGACCAAACTGGACGGCACCACCCTGCACCCGGCCAGCCGGGGCGGCAGCGACGTGTTCCTTCAGGCCGCCGTGCTGGGGGTGTATGACCCGGACCGCTCGGCCACCGCCTTGCGCGGCGGCGTGCCGGTGGCGACGGAGGCGGCGCTTGCGGCGCTGGGCGGCCTGCCGCCGCCGTTGGTCTTGCTGACCGGGGCCGTCACGTCACCGAGTCTCGCCCGGCAGATCGAGGCCGTGATGCAGGCCCGCCCGGATGCCCGCTGGCATGTGCACGAACCGGCGCTGGCGGCCCCCGCCACGGAGCTATCGTTCGGCCGGACGCTGGACGTTCACTGGCACCTGGACCGTGCGCCGGTTCTGGTCAGCATCGGGGCCGACCTCCTGGGGCCGGGGCCGCATCAGGTGCTGCACACCGCGCAGTGGGCCAATAGCCCGCGCCTTGCGCTGTTCGTGGCCGAGGCGACGCCCAGTCTGACCGGCGCCCGCGCCACTGCCCGGCTGGCCGTGTCTGAGCACCGCTTGCCCGCCCTGGTGCTCGGCATCGGGGCTGCCTTCGGGGTGGCCGAGGAGGGCGCGTTGAGCGAGGGCGAGCGGGCCTGGGTGGACCGCGTTGTCCGGGCCTTGCGCCGTCATGGCGGGGTGGTTGCGGTGTCGCCCACCCTGTCGCCGGAGATCCAGGCGGTCGGCTTTGCCATCAATGGCGCACTGGGGTCGGCGGGAGTGAGATATTCCGAGCCGGTGGCGTTTCAGGCTCAAGGGTCTTTAGCGGATGTTTCGGAAATCGGCTCCCTGGTCGTTCTGGACTGCAATCCGGTTTACACCGCCCCCGCCTTTGCCGCTGTGCTGAAGGATGTGCCGGTCAGCGTCCATGCCGGTGTGTACGCCGACGAGACGGCGGCCCTGTGCACGTGGCACCTGCCGTTGGCTCATGATTTGGAACGTTGGGGCGACGGGCAGGCGGTGGACGGTACGGCGGTCCTCCAGCAGCCGCTCATCCCGCCGTTGACCGGCGGGGTCAATCCGCTGGAGATCGTTGCTGCCCTGCGGGGGGCGCGGATCGATCCGCTGGCCGAGGTCCGCGCGACTTGGTCCATGCTGGATGACACGGCGTGGCGGCGCGCCCTGCACGACGGGTTGGTCGAGGGCACGGCCGCGCCGCCGCTGGACGTCTCTCCCCGGCTGGTGCCCGCCGCCGCCCCGGAGCCATCGGAGGGGCTGGAGGTGGTGTTTCGCCCGGACCCCACCGTCTGGGATGGGCGGTTTGCCAACAATGCGTGGCTCCAGGAATTGCCGACGCCGCTGGAGAAGATCAGTTGGGACGCCGTGGCGCTGATTGCCCCCACCCTCGCCGAACGCCTGGGCGTGGCAGGCGGGGACACCATCGCCGTCACGGCGGGCGGCAAGACCATCGAGGCTCCGGCCTGGGTCGTCGCCGGGCAGGCAGCGCAAACCGTAACCCTGTTCCTCGGCCATGGCCGGACGCGGGCCGGGCGGGTCGGCACAGGTGTCGGTTATGACGCCTACGCCCTGCGGCCCGGCTTGGAGTGGTGCGTCGGCGGGGCGGAGGTCGCGGCGCGGCCCGGCACCCGGCGCATCGCACGCACCCAGCTTCACCACGATCCCGGACCGGGCGTGCTGGTGCCGGTGGTGGCGGCGGGCGAGGCGATGCCTCAGCCCAAAGTGCCTCGGCCGTCGCTTTATCCGCCGTGGAAGTACAAGGGGCACGCCTGGGGCATGGTCATCGACACCGACCTGTGCACCGGCTGCAATGCCTGCGTGGTGGCGTGTCAGGCCGAGAACAGCGTGCCCGTAGTCGGCCGCGAGGAAGTCCTGATTGGGCGGGAAATGTATTGGCTGCGGGTGGACAGCTACCACGCCGAGGACGGCCAGACCCGCTTCCTGCCGGTGGCCTGCATGCACTGCGAGAAAGCGCCGTGCGAGGTGGGTTGCCCGGTCAATGCCACGGTGCACGGGCCGGAGGGGCTGAACCAGATGGTCTACAACCGCTGCATCGGCACGCGGACGTGCTCCAGCTATTGCCCCTACAAGGTTCGGCGGTTCAACTACTTCAGCTATGCGGCAGAGGAGGAGGGCCGCGCACCACAGCGCAACCCCGATGTGACTGTGCGTGGCCGAGGGGTGATGGAAAAATGCACCTACTGCGTCCAGCGCATCAATGCCGCCCGCATCCAGGCCGAACTGGAAGACCGTGCCATCCGCGATGGCGAGATAACCACCGCCTGCCAGGATGCCTGCCCGGCCCGCGCCATCACCTTTGGCGATCTCAGCGACAGCGCCTCGGCGGTCAGCCGGGGGAGGGCCGACCCACGCAACTACCGGCTCTTGGATGAACTGAATACGTGGCCGCGCACGTCCTATCTGGCCGCCGTCCGGGCCGAGGATGTGTGATGGACACCTTCCAGCACGTCACCGAGGAAGTCACCCACATCGCCTTGCACCCCGGCGCGCGGCGGAACTGGTGGATCCTCATGGCGGTGGCCCTGCTGATGCTTGGGGTGTTCTTCGTGTCGACCGGCTGGCTGTTCTGGCTGGGCGTCGGGGTGTGGGGGCTGAACATTCCCGTCAACTGGGGCATGGACATCATCAATACCGTGTGGTGGGTCGGACTGGGCCATGCGGGGACGTTGATCTCGGCCCTGCTGCTCATCATGGGGCGGCACTGGCGGACGTCGCTCAACAGGTTTGCCGAGGCGATGACCCTGTTCGCGGCGATGGTCGCGGCGCTGTTTCCCATCCTGCATTTGGGACGGCCGCAGTTGTTTTACTGGATGCTGCCTTATCCCAACGACATGGCCCTGTGGCCGCAGTTCCGCAGCCCGCTGACGTGGGATGTGTTCTCGTTCCTGGCCTATATCGTGGTGTCGTTTTTGTTCTGGTACATCGGCATGATCCCCGATCTGGCGACCCTGCGCGACAAGACGACCTCGCCCCGCCTAAAGATCTTTTACGGGGTTCTGGCGCTGGGCTGGCGGGGGTCGGCGCGGCATTGGGTGCGTTGGCGGCAGGCCTATGTGGCGACGGCCCTTATCACGTTTCATCTGGTGGTGTCCGTGCACAGCGGCGTCGCCATGCTGTTCGCCGCCGGGCTGGTGGCGGGGTGGCATTCCACCCTATTCCCGCCGTTCTTCGTCCAGAGCGCGGTGTTTTCCGGCGTGGCGGTGGTGATCCTGATGGCGGTCACGCTGCGCCATGCCTTCCATTTGTATGACCTTTTGACATTACGACACCTGGACATCCTGGCGAAACTGCTGCTCGGAACCGGGCTGCTGACCGCCTACGGCTATCTCGCCGAGGGTTTCCATGCCTGGTATTCGGGTAATCCCTACGAGATGCAGACGCTGAATGACCGCCTGTTCGGCACCTATGCCTGGAGCGCCTGGGGGTCGATTTTCCTGAACATCTTGCTCATTCAGCTTTTGTGGTTCCGCCGGGTGCGGACCAACGTGCCGCTGCTGTTCGGGATTGCTGCGGGCGTGACGGTGGGCATGTGGCTGGAACGCTACCTGCTGATCGTCTCGGGGCTTTACCGCGACTATCTGCCGTCGGCGTGGCATGTGTATGAGACGACGTGGCCGGAATGGGGCCTGTTCATCGGCTCGATCGGCTTGTTCGGGGTTCTGTTTCTGTTGTTCGCCCGGTTTTTGCCGCTGGTGTCGATGTTCGAGCTTAAGGAAGACCTCCAGCGCGAGGAGGCCGCCGAATGAAGCTGTGGGGATACCTCGCCGAATTCGACAGTCCCGCCCAGCTCATCGAGGCCGTGCGCACCCTACGTGCCGAGGGCTACACCCACTTCGACGCCCACACGCCGTTTCCCATCGAGGGACTGGCCGAGCACATGGGCTTTGAGGAAAACCGCGTCGATCCGGTGCATGTGATGGCCGGGCTGGCGGCTGGAGCGGTGGCACTGGGCATCATGCTGTGGGCCAATGCCTACAGCTATCCCCTGAACATCGGCGGGCGGCCCTTGGTGGCGTGGGCCGCCTTCGTGCTGCCGACGTTCGAGATCGGCACCCTGGGCGCCACTGTGGCGGGGGTGGCCGCCATGCTGGTCCTCAACCGGCTGCCCGACACCACCCATCCGCTGCTGGCGGTGGAGCGGTTCCATCTGGCGTCGGACGACACGTTCTTTCTGTCGCTGCCGGCCTCGGACCCGATGTTTCAGGCCGAGGACAGTTGGCGCGACCTGACCCGCCTGAACCCGGTTGCCCTGGAAGCGGTTTTGACGGAGGAGGGGGCATGAAGCGCGTCCTCCTGCTCCTCGCACTGACCGCCTGCGATGACATGGCCCGCCAAGACCGCGTCGATGCCTATGACGGTCCCGCCGCGCCGCCCATCCCCGGCACGGTGGCGCGCGGGACCTTGGCGGAGTTCTCCCCGCCCGAGGTCACGCCCGACCTCGTCGCACGGGGGGAAGCGCGATTTGCCATCTACTGCGTGCCCTGCCACGGGCCGCAGGGGCGGGGCGATGGGCCGGTGGCCGGGCGGACCATGCCGTTCCCGCCGCCATTCACCAAGGTCGATGCCTCGGTGGAGCGCATTGTCGAGGTCATCACCCAAGGGTCCGGCCCCATGCCGCCCTACGGCGACCGCATCCCCTTGGCCGACCGTTGGGCCATCGCCGCGCATGTGGACCGCCTGCGGGGCGTGCCATGATCCTCGCGCTGTATCTGGCCCTGTTCGTGGCGTGGCTGACGGTGCCGCTGGGGTCGCTCGCTTTGCTGGCGCTGCACCGCATGTTCGGCGGCACCTGGGGGCGGCTGGCCGAGCCGGTGCTGGTGCGCGCCTGCCGTCTGTTGCCGGTGACGGGGGTTCTATTCCTGCCGGTACTGATCTGGCTGGACGTGCTGTACCCGTGGGCGCGGCCGGGGTGGGAAGGGCAGGGCGGCAAGGCGGTGTGGCTGTCCGAGCCGTTCTTCATTGGCCGTGCGGTGTTCTACTTCGTGGCCTGGATTGCCGCCGAACGCTTTTTGCTCAGGCCGGGACAGGGCATGGCACCGGCGGTGGTCGCCTTGACGGTGTTCACGCTGACCGCCTCGCTGGCCGGGGTGGATTGGGTCATGACCCTGGACCCGGAGTTCAATTCCTCGATCTTCGGGCTGTGGTTCATGAGCCAGCTTGTCGTCGGCGCGCTGGCCTTCGTGACTGCTGCCTGCCTGCTGCGCGGCCCGCCGCCCAAGGAGTGGAAAAGTTTCGCCGCCGTGCTGCTGGCCGCAACCATGCTGTGGGCGTACCTGGGCTTCACGCAGTTTCTGGTCATCTGGTCCACCGACCTGCCGCATGAGGTGGTGTGGTATCTGGACCGATCCGGCGGGATGTGGACCGGGGTTCTGTGGCTCATCGGGCTGGCGCATGGGGCCATCCTGCTGCTGCTGATGACCGTGGCCCGCCACATCCGCGTGATTCTGGCGGGCGTGGCGGTCCTGCTGGTGGTCCTGCGGGTGGTCGAGGCGGCGTGGATGGTGGTGCCCGTCGTGGGTTAGTCAGCCCGCAACGCCTCGTAATACGCCGACACGGCGGCCGCCTCCTGGGGCGAGAGGTCGCGGGTGATGGTTTGCATGGCTCCCGCCGGGTCGTTGCGGCGACGTCCCGCCACCCAGGCGGTAAGCTGGTTGCGCATGTAGGCGGCCCCTTGCCCGGCCAGGGCGGGCACGGCGAACGGTGCGCCTTTGCCCTCGTCCCCGTGGCAGGAGGCGCACTTTTCCTCGGCGATGGTCCGGCCATTGTCGTCAGGCGGCGGGGCGGGGGGCAATGGGGTGTTCAGGCCGGCATAGAATGCGGCGATGTCCCACCAGTCCTGTACCTGCATTTCCTTGGCGATGGGCGACATGATGGAGTTGTCGCGGGTGCCGTCGGTGTAGTTCTTCATCTGTTTGTAAAGATACCACGCGCTCAGTCCGGCCAGACGCGGCGCGGCCTGGGCATCGTCGCCTTCGCCCGCGAGGCCATGGCAGGGAAAGCACGCCCCGGCCCTGGGGATGCCGCCCGAGGCGATGAACCAGCCGCGCTCCGCGTCGCCTTCGGCCAAG
The DNA here is from genome assembly GCA_041676205.1 of Rhodospirillaceae bacterium. Lineage (GTDB taxonomy): Bacteria > Pseudomonadota > Alphaproteobacteria > Rhodospirillales > Rhodospirillaceae > Cauispirillum. Next base: position 9,336 of record JBAYSM010000047.1, read on the forward strand.
GCCGGGCTGATCCACAACAGGGCGATGAGAAGCGGTCTTACTGACATGGCGGCACCACGAGCAACGGCAGCCCCACCCACAGGGTCGCCACCAGGGTCGTTCCACTGAGTAACAGCGACAAGTGCGCCAACCACCCGCCGGGCGTTTCCGGCGGCAGGCGGCGGGTTCGCACCCAGGCGAGCCCCGCTATCACGACGATGGCCGCCACCGTCGCCACCGTCACCGCGCCGTTGAGTGCGAGGATTACTCCGCCGTCCAGGGCGTACCGGCAGCCAAGCGCCTCAACCACATAGACGATCAGGAAAAAGGCCATCCACAGGATCGGCGGCAACAGGGCGGCCAGCAGGGTGGGCATGGCGGCGGCCCTCCCCTAGATCACCAACGGGAACAGATGGACGGTGGCCGCTCCGATCAACCCAAAGGCCGTGGTGGCGTGCCAGAACAAGGCGGTCAGGTCGAACATCTGCGACCGTTCCACCGTGACCAGCCCGAGCCACGCCCGCAGCGAAACCATCTTCGCCATCAGCAGCGCGACCGCCATGTGCACAAGGCCATAGCCGATCACTGTCCACGCCATCGCTGGATAGGCGTGCACGGTCGGGTCCGGCCACGCGCCATAAACCACCGCGCCCTCGATCACCGCCCAGCTCAATCCGGCAAACGCTCCGAGCGGCAGCAAGACGCGCGCCGCCCAGCCGTGGCCGCGCTTATGCAGGACCAGGGCGGCCTGAACCATAATGCTGCTGAGGATAAGCGCCCCGGCGGCGATGCCCGCCCAGCCCAGGTCGCCCGTTGGCTCAATGCCGGGCGGCGGCCATTCTTCGGACACCGTCCACAGGAAGTAGTAGCAAAACGCCACCCCGACAAAGGCCGCAAGGTCAGCCAGCAGGCTGACCGACATGCCCCACCAGCCGTGGCTGCGGTCGCCCATGCCGTAGGTCGGAAGGATGAGGCGGTGCCCGGCGTCCACCTCGGCCTTGTCGGGGAATGTGTCGGTATCCCACGCCCAACGCGCCAAAAGAATCAGCGTGGCGCCGCCGCCTCCGGCCAGCATCCAGGGGTTTTTCAGAAGCCCGCCGACGACAAGCACCCCCACGGCGAGCGCCGACAATAATGGCAGCCACGTCGGCCCCGGCAGGACGATGATCTGCTCGGGATAGCCGTGCAGGGACGATGTGCGCATGGTTTCCCGCCCGCCGCTCGCCGGGGTCGCCATGTGGAACTCCCCGGCCTGTATGCGGGCGCCGAGCGTCGGGTCGTCCCACAGCGGATAGCGGCTGTGGACGGGGGCGAGGCTGGTGCTGCCCCACTCCTGCATCGGCGTGTCTCCGGCCCATTCCAGGGTTCCGGCGTTCCACGGGTTGCTCCCGGCGGGGCGTCCGTGGCGGTGGTGGCGGGCCACGTCGATCAGGAACACCAGCGTCCCGACGGCCATGATGAAGGCGCCGATGGTGCTCGCCATGTTCAGCCACCCAAGCCCCAGTTCTTCCGGGTACAGGTACACCCGGCGCGGCATCCCCAGCAGGCCCGCGGCGTGCATCGGCCCGAAAGTCAGGTTGAACCCGATGAAGTGCAGCCAGAACACCCACCGTCCGACGCGCTCGGACAGCATCCGGCCACTGTGCAAGGGCATCCAGTAGTACAGCCCGGCGAACAGCGGAAAGATCATCCCGCCGATCAGCACATAGTGAAAATGCGCCACCACGAAATGGGTGTCGTGCACCTGCCAGTCGAACGGGACAGAGGCGACCATCACCCCGGTCAGCCCGCCGAACGAAAAGATGAACAGGAACCCCAGGATGAACAGCATGGGCGTGGTCATGCGCGGGCGGCGGCCCCACAGGGTCGCTATCCACCCGAACACCTGGATTGACGAAGGGATCGCCACGGCCATGCTGGCGGTCGAAAAGAAGCTCAGGGACAGGTTGGGAATACCCACCGTGAACATATGATGGACCCACAGGCCAAAGCTGATGAACCCGGTGCTGACGGCCGACAGCACGAACCAGTCGTGGCCGACCAGGGGCCGTTGCACCATCACCGGCAGGATGGTCGACACGATGCCCGCGGCGGGCAGAAAGATGATGTAGACCTCCGGGTGCCCAAAGATCCAGAACAGGTGCTGCCACAACAGCGGGTCGCCCCCCTTGGCCGCCGTGAAGTACGGCAGGCCGAATGCCCGCTCGACCTCCAGCAGCACGTCGCCCATCAGCAACGGCGGGAAGGCGGCGACGATCATCAACGCCGTGACCAGGAAGTACCACCCGAGGATCGGGATATCCTGGAGCCGCATGTGCGGGGCGCGGGTCTTCATGACGCCGGTGACGATCTCGACCGCCGCCGTCAGGGCCGAAATCTCGACGAACGTGATGCCGAGCAGCCAGAAATCCGCGTTCACCTCCGGCGAGAACTCGGACAGCGACAGGGGCGTGTACATGAACCACCCGTCCTTGGGCGCCGCCCCGAACAGGAAGCTCGAATACAGCAGCACGCCGCCCAGCACGTAGCACCAGTACCCGAACGCCGACAGGCGCGGAAACGGCAGGTCGCGCGCGCCCAGCATCTGCGGCAGCAGATACACCGCAAAGCCTTCCATGATCGGCACGGCGACCAGGAACATCATGGCTGTGCCGTGCATGGTGAAGATCTGGTTGTAGGCATCCGGCCCGATCAGGGTGTTGTCGGGCACCGCCAGTTGCAGCCGGAGGAGCAGCGCGAGGATGCCGCCGATCAGGAAGAACACGAACCCCGTGACGATGAAATAGCGCCCGATATAGACGTTGTTGACCTCGCTCAGTGCCCGGAAGCCGGGCGGCCTACGCCACGCGGATTGGAGTGCGGCGGGGGTCATTTCAGGCTCTCCAGCCATGCCGCCACGGCGCGCAGCGTCTCACCGTCCAGGGTGTTGAAGGCGGGTATGTGGTTGCCCGGCTTGATCGCCTGGCTGTCGGCGATCCACCCGGCCAGCGGCCCGATTCCATTGGGGAGGACGCCCGCGCCCAAGGTCACGCGCGACCCGACGTGGCTGAGGTCGGGACCAAAGGTGCCTTTGGCCGGGGTGCCGCGCACCGCATGGCAGGTGCCGCAGCCCGCCGCCAGAAAGGCATCGCGGCCCCAAACCAAAAAAGGGTCCTCGGGCGGGGGCGGGGGTTGGGATTGCGCGGTGGCCCAGTCCTCGAACGCGTCGGGCGGTTCGGCCACCAGGACCAGGGCCATCAGGGCGTGCTGGATGCCGCAGAACTCGGCGCACTGGCCGCGAAACGTTCCCGCGCGGTCGGCCTGGATCACCATCCGGTTGGCCCGGCCAGGGATCATGTCGAGTTTTCCGGCGATCTCGGGGAACCACAGGCTATGGATGACGTCGGCGGTGGTCAGGACCAGTTCCACCGGCTGCCCGACGGGGACGCGGATCTCGTTGGCGGTGACGATGCCATGGCCGGGGTAGCGGACCTCCCACCAGAACTGCCGCCCGACGACCTCCACGGTGACGGCGGGGGTGATTGCCGCGCGCACGCGGCTGGTGATGTCGACGCTCCACACGATTAGCGGCGTGATGACGACCACCGGAAACACGATGCCAAGGCCGACGATCATCGGCATCCCGGCAAAGCGTTCACGGCCCGTCGCGCGGGTCAGGCCCCAGGCGATCAGGCCGACCACCAGCCCCATGATGAAGACCGATGCGCCAAACATCACCCACCATAGCAGGGCAACCTCGGTTGCTTCGGGACCGGCGGGGTGGAGGGTGGACTGCATGGCGTCAACGCTGCGCATAGAGGAACGCGGCCACATCGCGCTGTTGCTGCGCGCTCAGGCCGGTCGCGGGCATGGCGGTGCCCGGCAGCACGGCGGGCGGGTCGGCCAGCCAGCGCATCAGCTCGGCCGGTTCGTTGGGGAACTGCCCGGCGATGTAGCCGCGTTGGGCGAACCCCTCAAGGGGCGGCCCCACCGTGCCGCGCGCGCCCCGGATGCCCGGCATGGTGTGACAGGCGCCGCACCCCTCGGCGATCACCGTGGCCCGTCCGGCGTCGGCATCCCCTCCGGCCACCCGTTGATGGTCGGCCGGGCCGGTGTCGCAGGCGGCCAGGGCGAGGACGGCGAGGGCAGCCGGGTGTCGTCTGAAAAGTGCCATGTCCCGCCCTCCGCGACCGCGTTTACCTGTTGGTCAACGCGGCGGAATGCGGAAGGTTCGTTACTCCGCCGGGTGCTTCTTGCGGGCGGCCAGTTCGCTATCGAGCTTGACGGCAACGGCGTTGACCGGCTTGGCGTAGCGGGCCAGCAGGTCGTACAGCACCGGCGTCAGGTACAGGGTCAGAACCGAGGCGATGCTCAACCCGCCGATCACCACCACGCCGATGGCGAGCCGGCTTTCCGCCCCCGCGCCGGTCGCCAGGATCAGCGGCACGGCGCCGAGGATCGTGGACAGCACCGTCATCAGGATGGGCCGGAAGCGCAGGGCCGATCCTTCGGTGATGGCGGTGCGGACGTCCATGCCTTCGTCGCGGAGCTGGTTGGCGAACTCCACGATCAGGATGCCGTTTTTCGACATCAGGCCGATCAGCAGAACCATGGCGATCTGCGAATAGATGTTCAGCGACATGCCGGTAAAGGCCAGCGACGCCAGCGCCCCGGCGATTGCCAGCGGCACCGACAGCATGATGATGAGCGGGTGGATGAAGCTCTCGAACTGGGCGGCCAGGACCAGGAACACGATCAGCAGCGCCAGCCCGAAGATGAACGCCACCCCGCCCGAGGTTTCCAGGTATTCGCGGCTCTGACCGGCGAAGTCCAGGCGGGCTTCGGGCGGAAGAACCTGGCTCGCGGCGTCCTGCATGAAGTCGATGGCCGAGCCGAGGTCATAGCCTTCACCCAGGGCGGCTGTGATCGTCACCGACGGCAAGCGGTCATAGCGCCGCAACTCGGGCGCCGAGGCCAGTTCATCCAGCGTCACCAAGGCCGACAGCGGCACAAGGTCGCCTGCGGCAGACCGCACGAAGGCATTGGTCAGGTCCGACGGAGTGCTGCGGTCGCCGGCGCGGGCCTGCACGATGACCGGATAGACGCGGCCCCGGTCCACGTAATCCGTGACCTCGCGCGAGGCCAGCAGGGTTTGCAGGGTGCGCCCGATCTGCTCGACCCCGATGCCCAGATCGTCGGCCTTGCGGCGGTCGATGACCACGTTGAACTGGGGCCGGGTGGCCTCGAAATCGGTTTCGACGTTAAGCAGGCCGGGGTTGGCCTCGGCCAGGGTCACGATCTGGTCGGCCCATTCCTTGACGCTCTCATAGTCCGGGCCGCCGACCACCACCCGCAAGGGCTGGCTGGAGCCGCGCTGACCGAGCCCGGCGGGGCTGACGGGGAAGGCGCGCACGCCCGACACCGCCGACACGCCGGGGATGACCGAGTGCACGATCTCGGCCTGGGACCGTTCGCGCTCGCTCCAATCGACCAGCCCGATGACCACGAAGCCGCGCTCCGGCTGGCCCCGGAACCCCGACACGGAGAAGATGCGATGGGCCTCTCCCGACTCACGCAAGGGGGCGACCACGGCCTCGATACGGCTGGCCTGATCGTCTGTGTAGGACGCCGTGGCGCCCTGCGGTGCGGTTACGGGAATGAAGAACACGCCGCGATCCTCAGGCGGCGTCAACTCGCGCGGCAGGGTTTGGTACAGCGCAAACCCGCCCGCCGACAGCAGCGTGCACCCGACCAGTACGACCAGCGGCATCCGCAAGGCAATGGCCAGGGATTTGCGGTACGCCTCGGCCAGCCCGGTGAAGGTGCGCTCCAGGAACCGGCCGACCGGACCGGTTTCCTCCTTCTCGCGTAGCAGGATCGAGCACAACATGGCGCACAGGGTCAGCGCGACGAAGGTCGAAATCAGTACCGCCGAGGCCATGACCAGCCCGAATTCGGTAAACAGTCGCCCGACGTTGCCCTGTAGGCCCGCGATGGGCACGAACACGGCAATCAGGGTGATCGACGTCGCGATGACCGCAAACGTCACCTGCCGGGTGCCGAGGAAGGCCGCCGACAGGGGTTTTTCGCCATGCTCGATGCGGCGTTGGATGTTTTCCAGCACCACGATGGCATCGTCCACCACCAGCCCGATGGCCAGCAGCAAGGCCAGCAATGTCAACGTGTTGATGGAAAACCCGAACGCCGACATGAAGGCAAAGGTGCCGATCACGGCGACCGGAATAGTGATGGCCGGAACGATGGTCGCCCGCACGGAATGCAGGAACAGCAGGATCACCGCGACCACCAGGGCGACCGACATGCCGAGCGCGATGAGGACTTCTTCAATGGACTGCTTGATGAACGTCGCGTCGTCGGAACTTACCGAGATCGTCATGCCCGGCGGCAGGGTCGGTTCGACCAGGGCAAGCTGTTCACGCACCCGCTCGCTGACCGCGATGGTGTTGGCCTGAGTTTGACGTTGCACGCCAAGGCCGATGGCCGACTGCCCGTTCGATCGCACCGTGGTCCGATCATCGACCACGCCCAGTTCCACCTTGGCGACATCGCCCAGCCGCACGGGATAGCCCGAGTGGGTGGCAACGACGATCTCGGCGAATTCCTCGACCGTGCGGAGGCGGGTGTCAGTGCGGACGGTGAATTGGCGGGTGGAGGATTCGATCTCGCCGGCAGGCAGTTCGACGTTGTTGCGGCGCAGGGCATCCTCGACGTCGGCCACGGTCAGTTGGCGGGCGGCCAGCGAGGGACGGTCCAGCCAGATGCGCACGGCGAACCGGCGTTCCCCAAAGATCTCGACCTGCGCCACGCCTTCCAGTACGGAAAGCCGGTCGACCACGAAGCGGCTGGTGTAGTCGGTAATCTCGGCCGGGGTCATGCGGTCGCTGGTGATGGAAATGCGCATCATCGGCTGTGCGTCGCTGTCGGCCTTGAGCACGCGCGGCGTGTCGGCGTCTTCGGGCAGACTGTTGAGCACCCGCCCCACGGCGTCGCGGACGTCGTTGGCGGCCTCGTCGATGTTTCGGGTGGACTCGAACTCGATCACAGTCCGGCCGCGCCCCAGTCGGCTGCTGGAGGTGATTGAGCGGATGCCGTCAACGCCGCTGATGGCGCCCTCGATGATTTCAATGACTTCGGTGTCGATGATTTCCGGCGCCGCCCCGGCATAGGGCGTGGTGACGGTGACGACGGGGTTGTCGACGCTGGGCAGTTCGCGGATCGGCAGGTTGAGCAGGCCATAGATCCCGACCACCACGATCAGGGCGCTGAGAACCGTGGCAAAGACCGGCCGCTTGATCGTGACGTCGGAAAGGATCATGCCGCAGGCCCTCCGGCCGGAGGCTCGGCACCGACCTGGACGGGGGCACCGGGGCGCAGGCGTTGCAGCCCTTCGGTCACGATGGCGTCGCCCGCCGCAAGGCCTTCGAGCACCTCGACCTCGCCGACGCGGCGCAGGCCCAGGCGCACGTCGACCCGCTCGGCCTTGCCGTCGCGGATGCGGTAGACGTAGGTGAGGCGGCCCTCGGCCTGGACGGCTTGTTCGGGGATGATGACGGCATTCTCGCGGGTCGCCAGGGCGAGGCGTGCGGTCATGAACAGGCCGGGCGGCAGGACATGGTCGGGGTTGGGAAGTTCGGCCCGCACGCGAAATGCGCGGGCCACCGGATCGATGCGGGTGTCGCGGGCAACGATGGTGCCGGTGAAGACGGCATTGGGCAGGGCGGTGCTGACCGCCTCAAGCGTCTGGCCAACCGCCACCTGCCCAAAGAACATCTCGGGCACCTGGAATTCCAGTTGCAAGGCGGACATGTCATCCAGCCGCGTGAGGACGGTAGTGTCGGAAATGCGGCTGCCGACATCAACCTCGCGCAGGCCGACGATGCCATCGAAGGGGGCCAGAATTACCCGGTCGGCCAGCCGCCGTTCAGCGGCGGCGACACGGGCGCGGGCGGCGGCAAAGGAGGCCTGGAGTTCCTCCACCCGTGCCTGCGCGACGGTGCGGCTGGCGACCAGTTGGCGGGCGCGCTCTAGCTGGCTGCGGGCGTCCTCCATCATGGCGCGGGCTTCGGCCAGATTGGCTTCTTCGAGGGTGGGGTCCAACTGGATGAGCGGCTGGCCCTTGCTGATTTGCTGCCCGGCCTCGAACAGGATGCCGCTGACCCGGCCCGAGACGGTGGAGATGATTTCCACCGACTGGCGGGCGCGGGTGGTGCCGACGCCTTCGAACACATCGACAATGGTGTCGAGGCGGGCTTCGACCACCGTGACCGGAACGGGGCGCGGACCGGCGGCGGCCTGTTCAGCGGGCGCGCCTTGGGTGTCGGTCCACAACCACCAGCCGCCAGCCGCCACGACAAGGACTATAAGGACGATAAGGCCCTGACGTAACAGCGGCATGCGGAACTCCGGGCAAGGCAGGCGGTCGCCGAAATGGCACCCCTGGAATGACCCTAAAGATAATCCATTCCGGCCCGCCGTCTAGGGGTGGTTCCGTTAGAACTCCCATGCATAGCTTGCGACGACGCCGACGGTGGACGACTTTTCGCCGGTGTCGTGCAGGCGCATCCAACCAGTCTCCAGCGCGAGGCCGATATCAAACTCGTACCCGGCCGAAACCTGGGTGAAGCGGTCGCGGATGGTCGGGGCAGCCGGGTCTTTGATGATGCGCGCGCCGTGCGTGAGCGTGCCGAACCACTGTCCATAGGAAAGCCGCCCACCCGCCGTGATGGTGTCGGTGCGGGCGCCGGGCGTGCTGGTGCCATCGGTGAAGCCGATGGTGTCGTGGGCGCGGACCCAGTCGATCATCGGGGCGATGGCGACGTCCTCGGACAGCGCGTATTCATAGGTTGCGCCTAGGCCATAGGCGGTCTGACCCGAGGCATCGCCTTGGCCCTTGCCCTGACGCAGATACGAGGCGCGGATCAGCAGCTCGGGGTGCGGAGCCGGACGCAGATCTATGGCAACGGCGCCGTTTTTCAGGCCCTTGGTGTTACCCGGCGTGCCGTCCGACGTGCGCAGGTGGTCGCGGCTGGTGATCGTGCTCTCACTCAGGAACGAGCGGTCGCGGGTGAACAGGCTGGCTGCCAGGGTGACGTCGGCAATGCCGTCGATGGGCACGGTGACAGCGCCGCCAAAGCCCAGGCGCTCGGTCAGTTCGTAGTCGCTCAGGAACGTGTCGCCGTACATTCCGTGGGTTTCGTCAAAGCCGAAGGTCGGCGTGAACTTGCCAGCGTGGACCATGAATGGTTCGGCTTCCCACACAAGTTGTAACGTCTGGACGTAGGCGCCGTGGCTCTTGAATGCGCGGTCCCGCCCCGGATCGCGGTCGCTCACAGGCTCGAACACCAGACCGGCTTGCAGTGAGAACCCGCGCGGCAGGCCGACGATGATTTCGGGTTCGATGGTGGCGTAAAGGTCTGAGCCTTCGGAATTGTCGGTGGCCGTGTAGGTGTTGTCGTACTGCCCGTAGACGGGCACGGTGACGCTAAGGGTGATGCCGTCATCGGCCATGGCTGAAAGCGGGGCAGCGGTGATGCCGAGGACCGCTAGGGCAGTCAGGATGCGGGGCGGTGTCATGGTTGTGAGGCTCCCTTTTTTACGTTACCGTGGGTTGTATCTCTGTACCGCTCCGACTGCAACTGCTGCTACACGTCGGCCCATAGGCGCAGAAGGTTGGCGTGGCTTTTACTGAGGGTGTCGAACAGCGGCGTCTTTCCGTCGGCGATGCACCGGAGCACGCCAGCGGACTCCCCAATAGCCGGAATTAAGATGAGGAGATTGCTATTGCAAATGAGAATTGATTGCAATACTGATTTTATCTCTTTCAACCCGAAGGGAGTTTTCCGGCGATGAGCCAAAACCGAATGAAGCTGTGGGTGGGCCTTGGCGCCTGTGTGATGGTCGGTGCGTCCGGCATGGCGGTTGCGGCGGATCAGCCTGCCCAGGTGGGGGTCCATGCCCACGCTCACGGCGCGATGGCGCAGATCGCCCAGGGTGGCGAAGGCGGCGAGGCCGGGCATGAGCGCGCTGGGTTCGAAGGAATGCCCGAGGATCAGGCCCTGGCCGGCAACCTGATGCTGCTGCGCGGCCACCTGTTCGTCGGATCGGAACTGTACGGCGCGGGCCTGGCCGATGACGCGGTCATCCACTACCTGCACCCCAGCGAGGAGATCTATGACGAGATCGCCCCGGCGCTGTCGTCGCGCGGTGTAACCGGCATGGCGGCCGAGCTTCAGGCCCTGTCCACCGCTGTCAAAGCCAAGAAGCCGCAGGCCGAAGTCGCCGCGCTCCAGGCCAAGGTGCAAGCCACGGTCGCCGGTGCTCAACCGAAACTGTCGGCACCCGATCTCGCCAAGGTTCTGGCGGTGGTGCTGACCACTGCCGCTGACGAATACGCCATCGCCTATGAGGGCGGCAGCCTGTCCA
>JBAYSM010000048.1:0-19682 GCA_041676205.1 Rhodospirillaceae bacterium
ATCCACTTGATCGTCGGCCCCGAGCAGGAACAGGTGGTCCCGCCCGTACTTCATCAGCCCGAGCACACCAGCGGCGCGGGCCGAGTAGGCTCCGCCGCCGCCCATGGCCGCGTGGTTCTCCACCAGGATCATCGGCAGGCGCTTGGGACCCAGCGCCTCGCGCAGGACCACGCCCAGCGCCTTGGCCTGGACCGAGGCGGCGGTGGCATCGACGGCGACCCGGCTCTGCACGCCGCGCGTCCCCGATGACATCACCCAAGTCGCCACCGATTCGGGCGGCACGCTGGTCAGAACATGGCTCTTGAACAAGCCAACCGGCACATGCGGCAGGTCGGCCAATGTCTCCGCCGCCGTCCAGCGCGGGGCAAACAGGTCCAGCAACCGGGCATAGGCCGGACAGGCGGCGGCATGGTGCGCGGTCAGGTCCCGGAACAGCGGTAACAGCGTGGCGGTGCGCGCGGCAGCGGGCAGGGCAAACGGCAGCCCGGCCAGCAGGTCGTCGGTCGTCGTCACGCCAGAGCCTCCGCGCCGCGCAGGTCGATCTTGCCGTTGGGTAGCCGTGGCAGGGACTCGACCGACCGCCCCACCACGACCGCCGGAGTCAGTCCGGTCAGGGCTATTGCGGCGACCCGCGCGGCGGCGGCGTCGCCTTCGGTCAGGATGATGAGACGATCCCCTTTCTCCACCACCACGGACGGCGCTTCTATTGCCCGTTCAATGGCCTCCAGGTCGAGACGCAGGCCAAACATCTTTGCAAACCGGGCCTCGCGGCCGACCAGCGTGAGCACTCCATCGGCATCCAGAAATCCCCGGTCGCCGGTGCGCAACACGCCGCCCATTTCGTCACCGCGTTCCAGATCGGCCCGCTCGGTGGCGTAGCCCATCATCACGTTCGGCCCGCGCACGACCACTTGGCCGACCTCGGTAGGGGCAAGAACCCGCCCATCGGGGTCTTCGACGGTCACGTCCACATGGGCCAACGGACGCCCCACCGACGCCGGGCGCACCGCAACGTCTTCGGGGGCGTGAACTGCAATGCGCGGTGCGGCCTCTGTCTGACCATACATCACGAAGAACCGGCCACCGCGTGCCGCCATCAGATCGGCGAAGTGCTTGACCAGCCGGGCATCCAGCCGCCCCCCGGCCTGGGTCATCGTGCGCAGGGCGGGAAGGTCAAGCCTATCCAGATCAAAACGGCGCAGAGTCTGATAGTGGAACGGCACGCCGGGCAATGTCGTCGCCTTGGCTTGCCGCACCATATCCCAAAAGCCGGCGTCCAGCAGGCCGCGCCGCGTCACCACGATGCCGCCCCCGGCCATCAGATGGGAGTGCAGGACCGACAGGCCATAGGAATACCACGGCGACAAATGACCCACGGCGCAATCATCCGCCGTGATGCCAAGCGCCTGGATGATGTCGGCCGTGTTGACCTTCAGGCCCTGTCCGGTCAGGCGCACCAGACGGGCGCTCCCGGTACTGCCCGAGGTCGGCAGGAGAAGGGCCAGATCGGGATGCACCGGCGGTCTGGCCGCTCCCACCGTGACATTCAGCCCGGCCACCGGACCGTTGCCCGCGCCATCCTCCGCGTCGCTGACCACGACCTCGGCCCCCAGGCGGGTGGCGATGTCCTGCCAGGGGCGGCCCGGATCGACCAGACACACGGCCTGTCCCGCTGCATGAGCGGCAAAGTAGGCGACGACGAAGGCAGGGGACCACCGCACAGCGAACACGGCCACCGACCGGGCCGGTGCCGGCCACGCGGCAGCGGCGGCGGCCACCGCCGCACGCAGGGAGGACTGCGTATAGACGACGCACGGCCCGGCCACGGCATCGCCGTCGATGACCGCCGGGGCATCGCCACGCTCAGGTGGGACTGGCCCCAAAAGGTCGAGCAGCAACGGTGCGTGTGCGTACATCATGGTTAAATGACCATCGCGCCGTCGACGCCGAGCACCTGCCCCGACACATAGGCAGCCTCGTCGGACACCAGGAACGCAATGACCCGCGCCACTTCGTCGGCCGTCCCCAGCCGCCCCATCGCGATGCCCTGCAGGCGCTCGGCCCGCGTGGCGTCGTCCAGATGCGCGATCATGTCGGTTTCAATGACGCCGGGAGCCACAGCATTGACGCGGATGCCCTTGGGACCGAGTTCCTTGGCGGCCGATAAGGTCGCGCCGATCAATCCGGCCTTGGATGCCGCATAGACAAGCTGCCCGGCATTTCCGCGCGTCCCGATGATGGAACTGACGGTGACGATTGCGCCGCCCGAACCGCGCTGCATCAGTCGCGCGCCCTGTTGCAACACATGCAGGCCGCCGTGCAGGTTGACCCGCAGGGTGCGCTCGATGGTCGCGTCGTCGATCATGCCGATCAACGCATCGCCCAGGATTCCCGCGTTGTTGACGAGGATATCGAGGCGGCGAAAGGTCTGAAACACGGCGCGGAACAGAGCTTTGACCTGATCCGGTTCGGCCACGTCCACCGCGACGGCCAGACAGCGCACACCATGGCGCGACTCCAGCGCGGCGGCTTCGGCCTTGAGTCCGTCTTCCGACGCCATTGAGGCCAGAACCACATTGGCGCCGCCGGCAGCAAGCCGGCGCGCGGTGGCTAGACCGATGCCACGCGACGCTCCGGTGACGACAGCGACCTGTCCCGCAAAGCGGCCGCGCCCCTCAACGGCAGCATCAGGCATGGACGAGATGCCTTTCCAGGATTTCCACCGCCTTGTCGAAGCTGGACATATCGATGACTTCGTCAGTTTCCAGCATCACGTCGAATTCAGTCTCCAGAGCGGCGATAAGTTGCATGTGACCGACCGAGTCCCATTCGGGCCTCTGCCGATAGGCCAATGATGGCACGTCCACGTCATCGGGCAGTTGGAATACCTCCCGAAAGACCTTTTCCACCTGCGCGCGCTCGACCATGACGTCTGCGTTCTCCCTCTTTGCAGCAACCACTCAGACTCTGGGGCGTGAGCGGCAATCCGTTCACCACGGGACTATACAATGTGCTCCATCAAACCGAATAAAGCTTTAACGGCTGCTTTACCGATGCACGATAGGTGATCGATCGCACACCCCTTTCATCGTGACGCGGGTATCTTAAAGAGCATCATCGACTCTTTAGTGAAAAAACGGTAACTTGTACCGACGGCGCAGAATGCGTGGAGTAAGTGCCATGATTGGATCGATAGAAACGACTGGGCACGCTTATCCTTATGCCAAGCCCTCTCCGGTGGACGAAGCAGCGGAACAAGCCCTAAAGACAGTTGAACAAGAAGCGACTGAAGCGACCTACATGCCGCAGCGTATCAGTTATGACGCTGACGTCTCGGTACTGATTACCGAGTATCGCAATGTGAGTACCGGCGAAGTCCGCAAGCAGGTTCCCGAACCCGCGATGCTGGAAACCTATCGCTCTCGCGCCGCACTCGGCCTCGACCCCTATGGGCGGGAAGAGCCGCCAGGGGTGTCCCTGGCTGCGGAAAAGGGCCAGAAGGACGCCGCGCCTCAGGATGCCGCCCCCCTCGAACCAGCCGCAGACACTGGCCTGGGACTGGGTGGATTCGGTGGTCCGGCCGTCTCGGGACCGGCGCCCATGGGGTCTACGGGAACCGGCATGGCTGCCCCTGAACGCCCCGTTGGCGGTCAGCCGCAGAACGCTTTCCGCACGGTGGCTTGAACCCCTCAAGCCACCAGGGACCGTGACGCCGCCAACGCGGCCGTCTCGGGAACCCCTTCGGTCGCCCGCGAGAAACCTCATCGCGGCGACTTGGGTGATGATTACCGCCGCTCCGCTCGGAACGGCGGCGAATGCGCTTGCGTTGGAAACCCTGCATCGGCAAGTTTGTGCGATGCTATAGGGGGGCGCCACCCATGACCCAGATCCTTGGATACGTGCTGGAGCAACGTCTCCATCGCGGGCCGAGCCATGTGGTATTCCGCGGACGCCGCTCATGGGACAGCATGCCGGTCATCCTGAAGTGCCCCGCCGCCCCCTTTCCAAGCCCTGAACTCCTGGCCCGCTTGGGCCGCGAATACGATCTTCTGCGCCGCTTGAACGGCCACGGCGCCCCCCGCGCGATCAGCCTCGAACGCGGCGAATCGGGGATTGCCCTGGTCGTCGCGGATACCGGCGCCCGGCCCTTGACCGTGCTGTTGAGCCACGGCCCGATGGACACCGGGGCCTTCCTTGACGTTGCCGTGTCGATTTGCGACGCATTGGCGGCGGTGCATGGGGCTGGCCTCATCCATGGCCAGATCAGCCCGAACAAGATCCTGATTGACCCGGACGGCACGGCCCGCTTGATCGGCCTTGGCCGTGCGACCGAGATTGCCCAGGCAAGCGACGAAGCGGTGTTCGACACCCCTGCGGTCGACCCTGCCTATGTGGCGCCCGAGCAGACCGGCCGCCTCGACCGCCCGGTCGATCAGCGGGCCGACCACTATGCCCTTGGCGCCGTGTTGTACGAAATGCTGACCGGACGGCCCCCGTTCACTGGCGAAGACGCCCTGGATCTGGTCCATGCCCACCTCAGCCGTCAGGCCGAGCCGCCCCACGCCCGCAATACGCGGGTGCCGCCAGTGCTGTCGGAGGTGGTGCTCAAGCTGTTGGCCAAGGCGGCGGAGGACCGATACCAGAGCCTGCACGGCCTGCGCGCCGACCTCGACATATGCCGGACCGCCCTGCGCGACTCCGGCCGAGTGCCCGCCGTCCTTGCGGTGGCCGCCCATGACCGCCGGGAGCGGTTCCGCCTGCCGCCACGCCTCTATGGCCGCGATGCCCTGATTGCCCGCCTGCAACAGCATCTGGCGCGGACCACCGATCAGGCCGCGCTGGTCCTCGTCCATGGACCGACCGGCGCGGGAAAGACGGCGCTGGTCCGTCATGCCTTCCGTCCGGTGGCGGCGACCGGCGGATTGCTGATCTCGGGCGCCTTCGATGCTTTCCGCCGCAACGTGCCTTACGCCGCACTCGCCGCCGCCTTCACGCAGTTGGTGCGGGGCTTGCTGGGCGGACGGGAGCAGGATTTGGCCGCCATACGCGCCACCCTCGACCGCGCACTGGATGGCAATGGCGCGGTGCTCACTGACCTAATTCCCGATCTGGAGGTGCTTCTCGGGCCGCAACCGGCGGTGCCGGCCCTGCCGCCGGTCGAGACGGAATACCGCTTCAACCGCGCGGTTCTGGCGTTCGTACAGGCAGCGCGGCATCACCCCTTGGTCCTGTTCCTCGACGACCTGCATTGGGCCGACAGGTCGAGCCTGCATCTGGTGGAGTTTCTGCTGGGCGCCGGGCCACGCGGGTTGTTGATCGTCGGCACCGTCCATGATGGCGAGATCGACGACGCGCACCCCCTGCCCTTCACGTTGGAACGCTTGGCCGCCCGGCGCCTGCCCGTGACCAGGATCGCGGTGCCGCCGCTCGATGCGGTGGCGGTGGAAACGCTGCTGGCAGAGGTGCTGGGCACCACGCCCGAGGTCGTGGCCCCGCTGGCCGCCGCCTGCCTGGACAAGACCGGCGGCAGCCCGCTGTTCCTGAACCGGTTTCTCGGATCGCTGCATGAGCAGGGGCTGATTGCCTACGACGATGCGGCCAACGCCTGGTGCTGGGACATCGCGGCAGTGCAGGCCCTCGACCTGACCGACAACGTGGTCGATCTGATGGTGAGCCGCATCCGCGACCTGGGGCCGACGGTGCAGCGCGTGCTGCAACGGGCGGCCTGCATCGGCGGATCGTTCGATCTGGAAACCCTTTCGACCATCAACGACATCGGTCCGGCCGCCACCCTGAACCAATTGTGGGAGGCCCTTCAGGAAGGCTTGGTGGTGCCCATCGGCGATGCCTATCGGCATTTCCGGCAGGACGCCGCGGTCACGACCCACGACCCAAACATTTCCCCGCGCGAGGCCCGGTTCCGATTTCAGCACGAGCGCGTCCACGAGGCGGCCTACACCCTGCTGTCCCCCGAGGAGCGGGCGCTACGACATCTCAACATCGGACGCAGCCTGTTCGCCTCGCTGCCCAAAGAAGCGGTGGCCGAACGTCTGTTCGAGGTGTGCGATCAGTTCAACCGGGGCCTCCAGCACGCCCGCGACCCCGCCCTACGCCGTCATATCGCCGCCCTCAACCTGTCCGCCGCGCGCAAGGCCAAGGCCACGGCGGCCAACGCCTCCGCCCTGGCGTTGGCCTGCGAGGGCATCGCAGCCCTGCGCGGCATCGCCCCCGATGACGAGGCTGCCGACCCCTGGCACAGCGACCGCACGCTGACCTTGGATCTGCATAACGAAGCCGCCGAGGCCGCGTACATGGTCGGCGACATGGCCACCATGGAAGCGATGGCCAGCGCCGTCATCACCCATGCCACCGATGGCCTGGAGGCGGCGCGCATGTGGGAACTGCGCATCCTTCGCCACGTCATGGCGGGCGATAATCCGGCGGCGGTGGATGCCGCCTTGTCGGGCGCCACCGCGCTAGGCCTGCGCCTGCCCCGCCGGGCCGGGCCTGTGACCCAGGCCGTCGCCATGGCGACGATGTATCGGCTGGGACGCCAGCTCGCCCGCCCCGCCACGCAGCAACCGTCGCCCCCGCCCCCCGATGCAGCCCGGCGCCGCGCCCTGCTGCACATCCTCAATGCCGCCGGGACGGCACTTTATGCCGGACGCCACGATCTTCTCATCCTGATGGTAACGGAGATCCTGCGGCAGGTCGTGGTGCTGGGCGATGCCGGTTTGCGGCCCTTCGCGCTGGCCCTCTACTCCTCCTTGCTGTCAACCCTCGGCATGCCGAAGCAGGCCAGCTTGGCAGCCCGCGCAGCCTTGGCCGCGCTGCCGCCGCCGGGCAGCGATGCGACACCCCCGTTGGCGGCGCGGGCTCTGTATCTTGCCACGGCGCTGGGCGGCCATTGGCACGAGCCGCTGCGGACTCTTTACCAGCGGTTGCTCGACTGCCGCCAGCGCGCCGAGCGTCAAGGCGACATGGAAACCGCCGCGCTGGCCACCACCACGGCGTTACAATACGGCTTCTATGCGGGCATCGACCTCTCCACCCTGCGCCAGTGCGCCGAAGGAATTGGGCGGCCTGACGATCCGACGTTCCTGCCGGTCGCCCGGCTGGTCCTGCGCGCGGTCCATAATCTGGAATACGGCGGGGCTGAGTCCGGCACCACCGGCGAGACCCGCGATCCGCTCGATCTGGCCGGACCGGCCCAGGATGCCGGGCTGCTGCGCGCCTTCCCGCCCGAAGGCCGCAGCCTGCTCAAACAGTGCCAATCCCACGCCCTGGTTCTCATGCTTGCGGTGATCTTCGGGCGGTGGGGCGACGCCGTGGCCTCGGCCGAGGTCGGGCGCCGCCACGGAACGCTGGTGCGCGGGACGGCGACTGGGGCGGTCTTCACGTTCTACGGCGCCCTGGCCGACTCGCTCGGCCCCGACACCATCAGTCACCGCGTACGCCTGCGCGCCGTGCGCCATGCCCTGCGCCGGTTCCGCCGATGGGCCGCGCTGGGACCAGCCAATGCCCGCCACCGCCAGCTCTTGCTCCAGGCGATGGAGGCGCGGTTCAGCGGCCAGGGGCTGTTGGCCAGCGAGTTGTACGATCAGGCCATCGCCGCCGCCCAGACGGCAGGGTTCCAGCACGAGCAGGCACTGTTCCTCGAACTGGCCGCGCAGTTCCACGCAGCCCTTGGCCGTCCAATGATGGCCCAGGCCTACGTCCGCCAAGCCCACCACGTCTACCGCCTGTGGGGCGCCGCCGCCAAGGCACGGCAGATGGAGGAGGAGTGGCCCGACTTGGCGGTCGAGGCCCTGGCCCCCACTACCGGAGCGGCGGTCGATCTGTCTCCTGGCATGGGACAACGCATCGATCTGCTAGCAGTGATGAAGGCAACGCAGGCGATCTCCGGCGAAATTCACCGCCCGGCCTTGATGGAGCGCCTGTTGAGCATCACCCTGGCCACCGCCGGTGCCCAGCGCGGTATGGTGTTCCTGCATGGCCCCGACGGCTGGGCCTTGGAGGCCGAGGGCGAAACCGGCGACGGAAGCCCCTCCGGGGACCGTTTCACCTTGTTGCGCAGCCGTGTGGCCGTGGGGGAGGAGACAACCACGGCACCGGACGGGCCGCCGTTCGCGCGGTCGGTGTTCAATCTGGTCAGCCGCACGCGGGAAACGGTGGTGCTGCGTGACGCGGCCGAGGAAGGTCCGTTCACCAGCGACCCGGACGTGGTGCGCCGCCGCCCCCGGTCCGTCCTCTGCCTGCCGCTGATTCACCAAGGCGAACTGCGCGGGGTTCTGTACCTGGAGAACAACCTCGCGGCAGGCACATTCACCGCGACCCGCGTGCAGTTGCTCAACATGCTGGCCGCCCAGGTGGTCATTTCGCTGGATAATGCCCGCCTGTACGAAGACGTGTCGGCGCTTAACCGCACCCTCGAAGGCCAAGTCGCCGAACGCACGCGCGAAGCCACCGAAAAATCCCGCCTGCTTGAAGCGACCCTGCAAAACATGAGCGACGGATTGGTCGCCTATGACGAGGACGACCGCCTGCTGGTTTGGAACGACCGCGCCATGCGGTTGCTTGGATCGACGCCGTCGGGAGCGTCATTCGCCGACCTCGTGGCGGGGAATCCTGAAAACGGGGTGATCGCATTGGACGATGGGCGGTTTATCCAGATTCGCCGGACCTTCATGCCCGATGGAGGTCAAGTCCAGGTGTTCCTGGATGTCACCAAGGAGCGCCGTCGCGAGGCAGAATTGATCGCCGCTCGGCATAACGCCGAACGCGCCTTGCGCGACCTGACCGACACGCAGCAGAGCCTTATCCAGGCGGAAAAGATGGCGTCCCTCGGCCAATTGGTGGCCGGCGTGGCGCACGAGATCAACACCCCGGTCGGCATTACTCTGACCGCCGCATCGTTCCTGTCAGAGCGCACGGCAGAGCTGGCGGCGGCCATGGCCGGAAGCGGCATCCGGCGATCCGACCTCGACCGTTACGTCAATCAAGCGGCCGAGACGACGGGCTTGATGCTGGCCAACATCCAGCGTGCCGCCGACCTCATCCAGGGGTTCAAGCAGGTTGCCGTGGACCAGACGAGCGGCGAACGCCGCACCTTCAGGCTGGGCGCCTACATTGACGAGGTGCTGGTCAGTTGCGGGCCGATGCTGCGCAAGACCCGGCATCGCGTGATCGCCGACTGCCCGCCCGACCTCGACGTCGAGGGGATGCCCGGCGCGCTGTCGCAGGTGCTGACCAATCTGGTCGTCAACGCCCTGACCCATGCCTATGGTCCCGGCGACTCCGGCACGCTGCGCATTACCGTGTCCCAGCCGGACCCCGACACGGTGGACCTGCACTTTGCCGATGATGGCCGGGGTATTCCACCCGAATACCGTGACCGCATCTTCGATCCGTTCTTCACAACGCGGCGCGGTCAGGGCGGCAGCGGTCTTGGCCTGCATATCGTATTCAATTTGGTTACTGCCATGATGGGCGGCACGGTCATCCTGGAGTCTCCTGAAGGCCGGAGTGGCACCACGTTCCGCATCCGCTTTCCAAGAATCGCCCCGGCGGTGGAGCGTCCCGCCGCCGCGCGTCTGGACGCATGAACGAAACGCTTTTGCGACCTCCGCGTTGATTCGGGCCTGCCATCTTCATGCGAGGGCCGCCCATGGATCTGGGACTCAATCCCGATAAGGCCTGCTTCATTGTCGTCAAGGCGCGCGAATGGGCCGCTCAGACCGGACTTGGCGCCCCGACCGAAGCGTCGAACCCCCTGGATGACGGCTTCGCCACCAGCCTGTACGAGGACGGCTATGATCCCGAGGTGGAAATCCGCGCTGTTCTCGACGACTTGAACGAGGCCGAAGAACTGACCCTGCTGGCCTTGGCGCTGGTCGGGCGGGGCACCCACGACAAGGAAAATTGGGCCGATGCCCTGCGTGATGCGCGCGACGTGCAGAGCGACGGCGACGGCGCGGTGGCCGCGCGATTGCTCGACATGCCCCTGCTGCCCGACTACCTCGAAGAAGGCTTGGCGGCATTCGGGTACTCCTGCACCGACACCGACACACGATCGGAGGCCTGAGCGATGACCGTCTGGATGCTTATCCCCTCCACCCATGACGCCGACCCTCGCTGGCAGGACCGGCCGATCTTTTCCGAGGTCCTGGTGCGGGCCGAAACGGCGGGCATGGCCCGCCGACTGGCCGCCCGTTTCGAACTGGGGATGGACCCAGACGATACCGGCCGAGCGGTCGGCAATAGTTCCGAGCCATTGGGCAGCGCGCTTGAGGACGAAAAGCTCTACCAAATGCTCACGTTGGACGACGCGGCGCTTGCGGACGATATCCGGCTTGGGCCGCCAGGTGTCCTGCGCGCCGTTCCAGCGCTCCGCCCCATGATAAACCCGCCGCACTCGGGCAACCCCTGACCTCGGGCGCCGTTGGAAGAAGGACCGCCCATCACAACCAGCCGAGGTGCCCCCATGCCGACACTCGCCCTCCCGCCGCTTCAGACATGGGTGCTTGCCGCCGCGCTAGCCATGGGAGTTGCCGGCACCGCCAGCGCGCAGTCCCTCGACGTGCCGTTCGTGCCCACGCCGCAGGAGGTGGTCGATCGCATGCTGGAAATGGCCGAGGTGGGACCCGACGATTACCTCATAGATTTGGGGTCTGGCGACGGGCGCATCCCAATCACCGCAGCCCGCCTGCACAAGACGCGGGGCATGGGGGTCGACCTGAACCCCGTCCGCGTGGCGGAAGCTCAGGCCGGCGCCCGCGAGGCCGGGGTCGAGGACACCGTGGAGTTCCGCGTCCAGGATCTGTTCGATACCGACATCAGCCAGGCCACCGTCCTGACCATGTACCTGCTGCCGCAGGTCAACCTGAGGCTACGCCCACGCATCCTGGAGGAACTGGAACCCGGCACCCGCGTCGTATCCCACGCCTTCGACATGGATGACTGGCAGCCCGACGCCCAGGACAAGGTCGGCACGCGGCAGGTGTTCCTGTGGGTCGTTCCGGCGCAGGTCGCTGGCCAATGGCAGATCGACAGCCAGGAGGGTCCGCTGACCATTTCCCTGAGCCAGACCTATCAAAGGATAGCTGGCGAGGCCATGACCGAGGGCGGCCGCACCCTGCCTCTCCAGAACGCCTCATTACGCGGCGATGAGATCCGTTTCACCGTCGCGCCCGAGGACGGCGAGCCACGGACCTTTGCCGGGCGCGTGAACGGCGACACCATCGAATCCCTGGATGAAAGTGACGAATGGCAGGCCCGCCGCCCGGCGACCGCCGAAGCCCCCCAGTAACCGGGGCGCCCTATCATGCAGCCCCCCGCCCGGCCTCAAGCGAGCCTGACCGTCTTTGAAGGCATTGCCGTCATCGTCGCCGTGGTGATCGGCATCGGCATCTTTCGCACGCCGTCCGTGGTCGCGGCCAATGTCGGCAGCGAGGCGGCCTTCATGGCGGTGTGGGTGGTGGGCGGGCTGATCACCCTGGTCGGAGCGTTATGCTACGCCGAACTGGGGTCCACCTACCCCAGTGCCGGCGGCGAATACCGCTTTCTAACCCGCGCCTTTGGGACCACGACGGGTTTGTTCTTCGCTTGGGCGCGGGTATCGGTCATCCAGACCGGCGCCATCGCCGCCTTGGCCTTCGTCTATGGAGACTATGCCCAGCATCTGCTGGGACTGGGGCCTCATGGTGCCTCGGTTCACGCGGCGCTGGCCGTAGTGGTGTTCACCGCCCTCAACGTCAGCGGCAAAACCCCCTCCGCAACCCTCCAAAAAGTGTTTTCGGTCCTGGCGTTGCTGGCCGTGGCCGTGGTTGCTCTGGCCGGTTTCACCAGCCCCGCCGAGGCGGCCGAAATACCTGCGTCCCCCATTCCGGCCGGCGCCGCCTTGGGCATGGCAATGGTTTTCGTGCTGCTGACCTACGGCGGCTGGAACGAAGTGGCGTATCTGTCCGGGGAAATGCGGGACGCCCGGCGGACCATGGCGAGAACCTTGATCATCGGCGTCGTCGTCATCACGGCGGCCTATATCGTGATCAATCTGGCATACCTGAACACCCTGGGCCTCGATGGCCTGCGCGCGTCCGACGCGGCGGGCGCCGACCTGATGGTCCAGGCGGCAGGCGATACCGGAGCCGTCTTCCTCAGCCTGATCGTCTGCATCGCCGCACTCAGTTCGGTGAACGGCACCATCCTGACCGGAGGCCGGGCCTACTATGCGCTCGGCCAGGATGTTCCGGCGTTGCGGGGCCTTGGGATGTGGGATACGCGCGGAGACACGCCGACCAACGGTTTGCTGACCCAGGGCGCGGTGACACTGGCCCTGATCGGCTTTGGAGCCATGACGCGCGAAGGCTTTCAGTCCATGGTCGAGTACACGGCCCCGGTCTTTTGGTTCTTCATGCTGCTGACCAGCGTGTCGCTGTTCGTCCTGCGCCACCGCAACCCCGACCGCCCGCGCGGCTTCAGCGTGCCGCTCTATCCGGTGCTGCCGGCGGTGTTCAGCCTGACCTGCCTGGCATTAATGTATTCAAGCCTTGCCTATACAGGGGCCGGGGCATTGGTCGGGATCCTCGTGCTGCTGGCCGGGATTCCGCTGCTGGTGGTCGAACGGAAAATGCGCCGCACCACCCCGGCCGAGTAGGAAAGGGTAGCAAGACCGTGAACTCAAATCCGCTTTCAGTCGGCGCTATGAGTTTATGGTTTACTCGCCACAACCTGATGTCCGCAGGTCGGGGGCGACGCCGTTTTCCTTGAGGTAAGCGATCAAATCAGCGCTACCCAGCGCGAAGCCGGCGCTTGAAGCTTGGTCCACGGCGACGTTGATAAACGTATTGATGCCAATGACCCGGCCGCAGCCATCGACCAGCGGCCCGCCGCTGTTGCCGCCCGAGATCGGCGCAGAGTGGGCGAGGATCGGAAGGCCCTGTGCCCGATTCTGAATGGCCATCACGGCCCCCTGGCTCAGGGCGAGGTCGGGCATGGCATTCATGTCGCCGCGAATAAGCGCCAGGAAGTTCCTGTCGTTTTCCAGAAGCAGCCCCGGATACCCGGCGGCAACCACGGCGGCAAGCTCGGTCGCCACGGCGGTGATCGGCAACACGCCCTGAATGCGTGCGCCCGGCACCCGAAGGATGGCGTAGTCGCGGTCGTTACCCTCCTGGGAGCCGGTGCGAGCAATCACGACCGCTTCCATCGGCCCCTGAATACCGCGCCCCACGACGACCACGCCGTCAGACCCGGCATTTTCAACCACATGATTGTTGGTGATCACGGTATCCGGCGTCACGAAAAAGCCCGACCCGGTATCCTCCCCCGACAGCACGAGGACCACCGCCGTATGCAGGCGATCCACGATATCCTTGCGCGGCAATGGCGTTTCCGCCGCTCCGCTGGGCGGTGCCGGAACGGGCGGCCTGTCGGGAATGGACTGGCTTGCACCGCCCGCCACAAGGGGCGCGACAGCAACCAGCCGTCGCGCCTCGGCCGGGTCGGCGCAGACGTCCCCGGCCAAGGCTGCCTTCAAGCTGTCAATGCGCTGTTGCAGCGCGGAGACGGTGGGCGATGCCGCTGCATCGGGCGCCGTTTGTGCGGCGGCCGGTGCGGCCATGGCAAAGGCACACACGGCGAATGCCACGGTCAAAGGTTTAAGCATCGTCATCGTCCCCGAACTCCACGCTGCCGTCAGCCGATGCTTATCGGCCGATCAGCATTTCAACTTCGACATCCAGCGCCTCGCGCTCCCGCCGCAAAGCCTCAAGGCGCTTCTGCTTGTCGGCGTCGGACGTAACGCTGTCCTGCTGCACCATGGTGCTTTTCGCCTGGAGCGCGTCAATCTGGCGCTGAAGGTCGGCAACCTCGCGCTTTTTCGCCGCCGAGACGGCATCGGCCCTCGCCAGACGAGTCCGCATGGCGTCCAACTCTTTTTGGAAAGCGCGGTTACGGGCCTCGGCGGCGGACCGTTCGGCGCTGACCGCTTCGCTTTGGGCCGTGGCCCGCTCCAGGGAGCGGTTCTGCTGGACATTGATGTCCTGCTGGTCTTGAAGGGCTTTGTTGCGCTCGTCGATGCGCTTGTCATAGCCCCCGCTGGCCATGTTGCTCAAACCAGAAATGAAACCGCCCTTGGCGGGGTCGCTATTGGGCGTGCAGGCCGCCACAAGCCCCGCCAACGCCGCGGCGGTCAGGATACGGGAAATGCGCATGACCATCCTCCTCAACCGACGCGGGACACGGTGCGGCGCTCGACCAGCGCATCGCGTTCGGACTGCAACTGCGAAATCTGGTCTTCGAGCTTGGACAGTTCCTCGTCCATTGCGCGGTTCTGAGACTTGGACCCATCAACCTGATTGGACGCTTCGGCATAAGTCTGCTGACGCTTGCGCAGTTCAGCCAGGGTGTTGTCCAGATAGGCGGTGTTGTC
This sequence comes from Rhodospirillaceae bacterium, assembly GCA_041676205.1. Lineage (GTDB taxonomy): Bacteria > Pseudomonadota > Alphaproteobacteria > Rhodospirillales > Rhodospirillaceae > Cauispirillum. The sequence goes on from JBAYSM010000048.1 coordinate 14,432, forward strand.
GTCCACGGCTGCCATCCGCATCTTGGCCTGTTCCATGGTGATCTTGCCGCTCGCCAGATCGCGGTCGATCTGTTCGATGCGGGACTTGTCGGCGGCGATCACGTCCTGCGTGGCGCTGACCAGTCCGGCCAGCCGGTCGTTTTCCTGCCGGACGTCGTTGATCATGGCGTCGAGCTGCTGTTCCTCGTTGGCATAGGCCTCCTGCTTTTCGGCCACATACGCCCCCGCGCCACCGCCCAGGACGCCACCGGCCGCACAGCCGAGCAGGGCGTTTTCGACCTGGTTCTTCCTGTTTGACACCAGAAGGCCGAGAAGGCCACCGGCCGCGCAGCCCATCAGCGCGCCTTCCATCATGGTCTGGTTATAGGTCGCGGCCTGCTCGCGCATCCGCTGCTCGGCCGGAGTCAGTTGGCGGTTGGACGCCCCGTTGGTGGTGACGCAGGCGGACAGAAACAGGGTCGCGGCGATGGTGGCCGAGACTGGCTTGAAAAATGCGCGCATCTTCATTCCCCTCTGAAAACTCGGTCTACTGTAGCTTGTTCCAGTCGCTCAGCCACTGCGCGCGCGCCACCTTGCGGTCCTTGCGATAGGACAGGACGTGCGCGTAATGCTTTTCGACGTATGGCTTGAGTTCGGTCAGCCCCATGCCCTGAAGCTCGACGATCAGAATGTCCTTCTGGCGCAGCAGAACGTCGTTGCCGAAGTCCTCGGCGGTGCGGATCAGGGTGTCGGCGTAGTAGCGCAGATTGTCGTTCATCACCGCCTGTTCGCGGTCCAACTGCGCCTTGAAATCCTTGGTCCGGGGATCGTCGGCGCTGCCGCTCTCCACCCGCGCCTTGTACAGCCGCTCCAGCGTATCCACCGCGCGGCTGTCGTCGCTGAGCTTGCGGCCCAGGAACGCGCCCAGGCGCACCGACGCCCTGGCCGCCCGGTCGCGCTGTTCATCACGGGCGGCGATATTGCCGCGCAGCGCCAGTTGCAGGTTCTGCAACCGGGTCTTGGTGGCGAGGTCGGGGGCGGCGTCGGCCAGCAGTGCCAGTTCCTCCAGCGGGTCATCGGCCGCCTTGGCCTCGGGCGCCGACACCGCCCCCAACGCCGCCCACCCCGATTGCAGACTGCGCAGCTTGGCCGGAGACGTCACCACGGGCGCGGCGACGACCAGCCGGATGCCGGTGGTCTTGCTGCGGCGCGGGCCGTCGCCGTCGTAGTAGGGCACCTCCTGGCGGTAGGAACTGCGGATGTCCTGGTCCGACGTCAGGTAATTGCCGCCGCGCACCAGGAACGCCCCGGCCTGCCCGTGCAGGCGGTCCAGGCGGTTGAGGCGGAATGGCTCCAGGACGATCTCGTCCACGTTGCCCAGCATGTCGTGCAGGCCCAGCGGGTTGGGCTCCAGCAGCCCGGCCAGTTGCGGCTTGCCGTTGGACGACTGGGTCCCGGCGAACCACACGTGGCGGGCCAGCCCGTCGGGCGTCGGAAAGACCCGCTCGTTGAACTCGGCGGGGGAGACTTTGATGCCGCCGCGCGCGGCGAATTCCCATTCGACCTCGGTCGGCAGGCGGGCATAGGCGGCCTCACCCTCGTCCTTGGGCAGCGCGGCCAGGGCGTTCTTGCGGAGCCACTGGCTGTAGGCGTCGGCGAAGGCCACGGCGTCCATCCAGCCGACCTCGGCCTTTGGCAACCGCTTGACCATGGTCGGCTTGGCGCAGTCGGGCTGCATTACGGCGTCATATTGGGCCTCGGTCAGTTCGTACTTGGCCATCAGGAAGTACCGCTGGCTCTTGCCCTCGGCGAAGCTGCCCGCAACGTGGGCGGTGCGGGTGCCCTCGGCGTAGCCATGGGTGCCCTCGGTCCCGCCGACGCTGATCTGATAGTCCGCAAAGGGGCCTTCGCCCGGCACCATCACCTTGCGGAACGCCATCGCCCCGCCGCACGGCATGGGCAGAACCACGTCGTCGGCGGCGGCCTTGGGATTGAACAGCTTGGCGTCCCACGACGGCTCGGCGGAGGCTCCGCCGGACACGGTCAGCGCAAGGCAAACGGCGCTAAATGTCGCGGAGACTTTCCGCCGGGTCGAAACGTGCGGCACGGTATCCCCCTATGGATGACGCGATCAGGGCAAGGACGATGGTGACGGCCGCCGACACGGCAAGATCGCCGGGCAGCAGGCGGCAGACGAATTCTTGTTGGGCGAGGTTGGCCGACAGGGTGACATTGAAGGCCTCGGCCACCCCCCAGGCCACGGCCGCCGACAAGGCGACGCCGATAAGCGCGATCAGCAGCGCCTGAATGGCCGGGAACGCCACCACCGAGGCAGTGGGGAACCCGACCAGCCGCATCAGCGCCAGTTCACGGCGCTTGCGGTCCACATTGGCCCACAGACTGGCGGCCAGCGACAGCAGGTAGCCAGTCACAGCGATCCCCGCCACCACGGTAAAGATGAAACTGAGCGTGCGGTCGATGGCCTTGACGGTTTCGATATCGTCGGCGCGGGTCCGCACCTCCATGCCACCACCACGCAGCACATCAGCTAGCGGCCCCACGGCATCCAGATCCCGTGCGAACAGCCGCGCGCTGGAGTAAGCGCGGTCGGGGGTGGGCGGTGCGCCGTTGAGAGAGGCGGCCTTGCCGTCGCGATAGTCCTCGGCCCCAACCAGAAGATCGAGCGTGACGAACGCCCCGTCGCGGCCGAACACCGCCTCGGGCAGAACACCGCGCACGGTCAGCGGTTGGCGCGCCACCTGACGCTCGCCCTGGACGGTGCGGGCAATGAGCGCCGTGACGATGGCCCCGTCGGCCACGCCCAACGAACGGGCGGCGGAATGACTGAGCAGCACCTCCCCCGGCCCGGCTGGAGGCAGCACCTGACGCAGCAACGGATCACCCGCCCCGGTGGGAACCATTTCAACGGCGGCAAGCGATTTCCCGCCCGGCTCCAGCAAGTCCACCGTCGCCGCCAGCGACCGGGTGCGCGGCACCAAAAAGCCGACGTCGTTCCGTTGCTCCAGCGCAGCAAACCATTCGGGGCCGAGCGCATAGCTTCCGGCAATCACCACTTCGAGGTTGCGGGGGTCGGTAATCAGCCGGTCGCGCATGGTCGACACAATGCCCGACTTCAACCCGAACAGGACCAGCAGGGGCGCCAGCACCGCCGCCAAAGCCAGCACCAGACAGGCCGATACCCGCCATTCATGCCGAAAATCCGAAACGGCCAGCCGCAGGGTGGCACGGGCGGCGCCGGGGGCGGTGGGGGAGTCCCTCCTCATGCCGCGAACCGGGTGACGGTGCCGCCGGGACCGGCGCTCACCTGGGCTTCAATGCGGCGCAGGCCGAACCGCGTGACCAGTTCCCAATCATGGCTGACCACCACGACGGTCTGGCCCAAGTCCGCCACCAAGGCCAGCATCAGGGCCATGACGGCATCAGAGTGGGCAGGGTCGAGCGAGGCCGTCGGCTCGTCGGCCAGAATCAGCGGCGGGCGGTGCGACAGGGCGCGGCCGATGGCGACCCGCTGCCGCTCGCCAATCGACAGGGCGGACGGCATCTTGTCGAGCAACCGACCGATGCCCAGCACCTCGACCAAGCGGCGCTCGGCCGCCTCGTCGTGGCGCAAATTCAACAGGGTGCGCGACAGGCGGAGGTTTTCCCGGACGGTGATGAACGGCAGCAAGCCGCCGGTTTGCAGGATATAGCCGATGCCGCTGGCCCGCGATCCGGCCAGCCGGTCGCGCTGCCGCCCAGCCCACAGGCTGCCGACGTCCTGGCCGTTGAAGCGGAACGCGCCCAGGGCGGTCGGTTGCAGCACCAGCCCGATGACGTCCAGCAGCGTGCTTTTGCCGCAGCCGCTGGGGCCGGTGATCGCCACCGCCTCTCCCGCGCGCAGGGACAGGGCGGGGACTTCCAGACGGAACCCCGACTCCCCCTCGCCCCGCTGACAGGCCATATCGCGCAGGTCCAGAAGCATGGTCAGGGCAGCGAGTCCAGCGGCACCGGATAAACCGCCTCGCCCGGATCGGCCCCGCCGTCCAGGGCCACCCAACGGTCCACGTCGTCGTGATAGATCTGATACAGCCTCAGTTTGCGATTGACTTCATCCAGGAAGCCCTGCTGCTGACCGATGCTCCACGACGACCACGTATCCTGATCGATGTCGAGCACCTTGCTGCGGTAGGGCAGGCCGTCCAGGTATTCGCCCAATAGCCCGAGGTCAGCCAATTTGGTGGCGTTGGGGTCGTTGATGGCGTTGGGGTCGCGGCCCATCACCGCTGCCGCCGAGCGCATTTTGGCGAAGAAATCGGCCGGGGAAAGCTGCGCCGCCTGCCCCACCTTGGCGATGCTTTGCAGCACCTGCTGCATGTCCGACAACTGGTTCTTGGTCATCAGGACGCGAACTTCGGTGGTCGCCACGTCCGGGCGGGCCAAGTCGCGGTCGGTGATCCAGGCATTGAACAGCGGCGGCGCGGCCGTGGCCTCAGCCCGGCCGAGATAGGCCAACTGCATGGCGTGGCCGAGCATCGCGGCATCGGTGCGGATGCGTTGGGCGGCGTCGTTCTGCCCAGGCTTGGCAGCAGCAGGCTTGGCGTAGGCGGGATCGGCGGTGCGGGCCGCTCCCACGACCTCGTCCCCGCGATATGCGGCGTTGACCTGATCGACAATGGCATCACCGAGCAGGCCGACGATCTGCCCGAAGTCCTCCACCGACCCGGCATCGACCGGATAGTACAAGGGATTGGACAGCAGCGGATGGGACGACAGGGCCTTGTACTGGCCTTCGGCCTCGGCGTGGTTGGCCTTGCCGACCGGCGTCTTGAGGTGCAGCGAATAGATGGCGACGCCGCGATGCTGCGCCTCCAGGCGGACCTGCTCGGCATCGAGTTTGGTGCTCGACAGCGGATCGGCCCCACGCAAGGCTCCGGCGTCCGTGACCATGACGATATAGCGGCCGCCGAACGCGGACCACGACACATCGTTCAGGGCGGTCATGACGCCCGCATAGGAATCCTCGCTGAAGCTGGGCGTGGACACCGTTGCAGGCGTTATCCCGGCGAACTTTCTCAGGAACTCATCGCCGGTCGCCACCGTCACGGGGTCTGCGAACATGCGGGCGGTGTATTCCAGCTGGGGGTTGCTATCGGCGGCAGAGCGGAACGCGACCGCCCCAAACTTCACCCGGTCCATCAGGCCAGCGGCCTCGATGCGCTTGTAGATGCCCTGCACTGCGTCGCGGGTGCGGTCGATGTAAGGCCCCATGGAG
>JBAYSM010000049.1:0-19416 GCA_041676205.1 Rhodospirillaceae bacterium
CCATCGCCTGATCCCCGTGGTGAACACCCTGGAGCAAGCCGCCGACTGGCTGGCCCATGCCCCCGCTGGCGCCTCCCATGCCCTGCATGTGGACACCGGCATGACCCGCTTGGGCCTGCCGCCAGAGGAGTTGGGCAGCCTGCCCTCCGGTTTCGCGCCCTGTCTGGTGATGAGCCATCTGGCCTGCGCCGACGAAGCGGGCCACGCCCTGAACGCCGCGCAACTGGCGGCCTTTGCCGAGGCCCGGCGGCGTTACCCGGCGGCCGAGGCATCGCTGGCGAATTCGTCGGGGGTGTTTCTGGGGCCGGACTACGGGTTCGATCTGGGGCGGCCGGGCGTGGCGCTCTATGGTGGAAATCCGACCCCCGGCGCGCCCAATCCCATGCGCCAAGTGGTGACGTTGGATGCCCGAATCCTCCAGGTCCGCCGCGTTGACACCCCTAGGACCGTTGGGTATGGTGCGACCCACCAGAGCGCGGGGGGAACCCGGCTGGCAACCGTTGCGGCGGGTTACGCCGACGGCGTGTTCCGGGCGCTGAGCAACGTTGGGAAAGGCATCCTGGGCGACCAGATGGTGCCGATGGTGGGGCGCGTATCCATGGACCTGATCGTGTTCGACGTCACCGCAGCGCCGGCCGAGTTGGCACGGCCCGGTCAGTCGATCACGCTGATCGGCCGGGGCCATACGCTCGACGCCATGGCGGCCGAGGCCGGGACCATTTCCTACGAGATTCTGACCAGCCTGGGCCATCGCTTCGCCCGCACCTATGGCGGCGGACCAACCCAATGAGCAACGGCATCCTGGCGTTCCTGAGCGTGATCGGCCGGTACTTCCTGGCATTCCTGCGCCATACCGGACGCTTGGCCGAGTTCACCGCGATCTCGGTCTATCACATCTTCCGGCCGCCGTTTTATTTCCGCACGCTGTCCCGGCAGATGCTGGAGATCGGCTATTACTCCCTGCCCGTGGTTGGCCTGACGGCGATTTTCTCGGGCATGGTGCTGGCCCTGCAAAGTCACACCGGATTCGCCCGCTTCTCCGCCGAAGGCGCGGTGGCAACCGTCGTGGTCCTGTCGATGACCCGCGAGCTTGGCCCCGTGCTGGCCGGTCTGATGGTCGCCGGACGCGTCGGCGCGGCCATGGCGGCCGAGATCGGCACCATGCGCGTGACCGAGCAGATCGACGCCCTGACCACCCTTTCAACCAACCCCTTCAAGTACCTTATCGCCCCGCGTCTGGTGGCCGGAACCCTGATGCTGCCCGTCCTGGTGCTGATCGCCGACATCATCGGGGTGTTCGGCGGCTATCTGATCGGGACGTACAAGCTGGGCTTCAACCCGGCCAACTACATCGCGCGAACCTGGGAATTCCTGGAGCCGATCGACGTGATTTCGGGGCTGGTCAAAGCCTCGGTGTTCGGATTTCTGATTACCCTGATGGGGTGCTACAACGGGTTCCAGTCGCGCGGCGGCGCACAGGGCGTGGGGCAGGCGACCCGGAATGCGGTGGTGTCGGCGTCAATTCTCATCCTGGTGTTCAACTACATGATCACGGAGCTGTTCTTCGCGCGATGACTGAGGCTGTCCCCAAACTCCGGCTGCGCGACGTCCGCAAGAGCTTCGGGCCGAAAGTTGTGCTCGACGGCGTGACCCTGGACATCATGCCCGGCGAGTCGGTGGTGGTCATTGGCGGGTCCGGGACCGGCAAGTCGGTATTGCTGAAATGCATCCTCGGCCTGATGAAGCCCGACAGCGGCTCCATTCAGGTGGACGGCGAGGAAGTCATCGGCATGTCCCGCCGCGACCGCGAACGCATCAACCACAAGTTCGGGATGCTGTTCCAGGGCTCCGCCCTGTTCGACAGCCTGCCGGTATGGGAAAACGTCGCGTTTGGCCTCATCCAGGGCGACCACATGCCACGCAAACAGGCACGCGAAAAGGCGCTCGAAAAGCTGATCGCCGTGGGGCTGAGCGCCGACGTCGCCGACCTGGCCCCGTCCGAACTGTCGGGCGGCATGCAAAAGCGCGTTGCTCTGGCCCGCGCCATCGCCGACGAACCGGAGATCATCTTTTTCGACGAGCCGACCACGGGTCTCGACCCCATCATGGCCGACGTCATCAATGATCTGATCGTCAAGTGCGTCAAGGAGATCGGGGCCACCGCACTGTCGATCACCCATGACATGGCCTCGGCCCACAAGATCGCCGACCGGGTGGCGATGCTGTGGCAGGGCCGCCTGATCTGGGTCGGCCCGGCGTCCGAGGTGTTCACCTCCGGCAATGACTACGTCGACCAGTTCGTCCACGGCCGCGCCCAGGGGCCGATCACGATGCAATTGCGGAAGTAGCTCGCGCGCCCCGCCTTGTGCCCGACCGCGCCTAGGGTTTAGAAAACCAAGGCCCCCAATAGGACACTGCCCCCTTGGCCAAATCGACCACGCAATACACCTGTCAGTCCTGCGGCGCGGTTTTTCCCCGCTGGGCCGGGAAGTGTGATGCCTGCGGGGCATGGAACAGCTTGGTTGAGGAAAGCCGAGGCGACACCGGCCCCAAGGCCGTGACAGCCGGCAAGGGTGGCCGCAAGATCGACTTCGTACCCCTGACCGGCAGCGCCGCACCGCCGCCCCGGATGCCGACCGGCATCGGCGAGTTGGACCGCGTGTGCGGCGGCGGGTTGGTGCCGGGGTCGGCCCTGCTGGTCGGCGGCGATCCAGGCATCGGCAAGTCCACCGTCCTGTTGCAGTCGAGCGCCGCTCTCGCCCGGTCGGGCGTGGACGTGGCCTACATCTCGGGCGAAGAAGCCATCGATCAGGTGCGCCTGCGCGCTGCCCGCCTGGGCCTAGCGGGGGCGCCGGTGCGGCTGGCGGCGGCGACCAATCTGCGCGATATCGTGGCGACGCTGGACGACCCGACGGGGCCGCGCGTGGTGGTCATCGACTCGATCCAGACCATGTACCTCGACAGCCTCGACTCGGCGCCGGGCAGCGTCGGGCAGGTGCGGGCCTGTTCGCACGAGTTGATCCGTCTGGCGAAAAAGCGCGGCTTCGCCCTGTTCCTGGTCGGCCACGTCACCAAGGAAGGCTCCATAGCCGGGCCGCGCGTCATGGAGCACATGGTCGACACGGTGCTCTATTTCGAGGGCGAACGCGGCCACCAGTTCCGCATTCTGCGCGCTACCAAGAACCGCTTTGGGGCGACCGACGAGATCGGCGTATTCGAAATGACCGAGGGCGGACTGGTCGAAGTCCTTAATCCATCTGCCTTATTCCTGGCCGAACGGCGCGGCAACGTATCGGGATCGTGCGTCTTCGCGGGCATGGAGGGCAGCCGCCCCATGCTGGTGGAAATCCAGGCCCTGGTCGCCACATCCGGCTCGGGCAGCCCGCGCCGCGCGGTGGTGGGATGGGATTCGGGCCGGTTGGCGATGGTCATGGCCGTGCTGGAAGCCCGCTGCGGTCTTGCGCTGGCGGGAAATGACGTATATTTGAACGTCGCAGGCGGCCTGCGCATCAACGAGCCGGCAGCCGATCTGGCGGTCGCCGCGGCCTTGATGTCTTCGGCCAGCGGCACGCCGGTTCCGGCAGATCTGGCGGTATTCGGAGAAATCGGCTTGTCAGGCGAAATCAGAGCCGTTTCCCAGGCCGAGGCCCGACTGAAGGAAGCGGCCAAATTGGGATTTGCCGAAGCCCTGGCTCCGCCCCGCCGCGCCAAGGCGGCCAAACCCGCGATTGATGCCCTGAAGGTGCGTGAAATCGGCCACCTTCAGGATCTGGTGGCCCTGTTCCCTGCCGACGCGCTGCGCGGCGCGACCCCTGAGAAGGCTCCCGCCAAGGGAACCGACCGGGAAGTTGGATAACACGATGGATTCGCTCCCCGTGAACGCCTTCGATCTGGTGGTCATCGCAGTCCTCCTGATCTCGGCCGTGATCGCCTTCTTCCGGGGGTTCGTTCACGAAATCCTGGCTATTGCGGCGTGGGCCGGAGCAGCCCTTGCGGCGCTGTACGGCCTGCCTTACCTACAACCTGTGGCCCGCGAGCACATTCCGCTGACCTGGGCGGCCGATGCCGCCGCCGCCGCCGCGATTTTCCTGGTGGTGCTGCTGGTTCTGGCGTTGATAACCCGCAGCCTGTCGCAGCGGGTTCAAAGCAGTTCCCTCGGCGCGTTGGACCGCAGTCTGGGGTTCGTTTTCGGGCTAGGCCGTGGGGCTTTTGTCGTGGCGGTCAGCTTCGTCGTTGTGGCGTGGGTGTGGCCCGAACCCGACGAGCGGCCCGGCTGGATCCAAGAGGCGCGGTCCCTGCCGCTGGTCGAAACCGGCGCGACGTTGGTCCGCTCCCTGATGCCGGCTAGCCTGGACGGCCAAGCCGAGGACGCCCGCACCGCCGCCCGCGAGGCCGAGGAAAAGGCCCGCCAGGCCATCGAGCTTAAGAACACCTACGACCGCCTGACGCAACCGGCCACGACTGCCCCGTCTGGCGCCGCGCCTGCTCCGGCTCCCCCTGAAAAGGAACCGGGATATGACCCGGCACCGCGCCAGGATCTGAATCGGTTGATTGAAAGCCAGATAAACCGTTGACCATTCGCCCCCGCCGCCCCGCCCCTGATGGATTGAAGGCTGCCGCCATGCTGGACCACTTCCCGACCACGCACCCCTTCGCGCTGCCCGACCTCGACGATGACAAGCCACGCGAGGAATGCGGCGTGTTCGGCATCTTCGGTGACTCCGACGCCGCCGCCCACACCGCGCTGGGGCTTCACGCCCTGCAACACCGGGGGCAGGAAGCCGCCGGGATCGTTGCGACGGACGGCGAAAGCTTCCATTCCCATCGCGGCCTGGGCCACGTCCACCGCGTGTTCAAGCGGGAAAAGGAAACCGAACGCCTGGAAGGCACCATGGCCATCGGCCACGTCCGGTATTCCACGTCGGGCGAGACGGTCCTGCGCAACGTTCAGCCGCTGTATGCCGACCTGTGCTTCGGCGGCGTGGCGATTGCCCACAACGGCAACCTGACCAACGCGGCAACCCTGCGCGACGAACTTGTCCGCAAGGGCTGCATCTTCCAGTCCACCTCCGACACCGAAGTCATCCTCCAGCTTATCGCACGGTCGGAAAAGGCCACCATCGAAGACCGCCTGATCGACGCCCTGGAGCGTGTCGAGGGCGCTTACTCCCTGGTCGTGATGTCCAACGACGTGCTGATCGCCGTGCGCGACCCGATGGGCTACCGGCCGCTGGTGCTGGGCAACCTGGACGGGGCGACCATCGCCACCTCGGAAACCTGCGGCCTGGACATCATCAGCGCCGAGTATGTGCGTGATGTCGAACCCGGCGAAATGCTGATCATCGGCAAGGCCGGGGTCCGCTCGGTGTTCCCGCTGCCGCGCCAGAAGAAGCGGTTCTGCATCTTCGAATACATATACTTCGCCCGCCCCGACTCACAGGCCGAAGGGCGCAGCGTCTACGAGGTTCGCAAGAACATCGGTGCCGAACTGGCCCGCGAAGCCCCGGTCGAGGCCGATGTGGTCGTTCCCGTGCCCGACAGCGGCATCCCCGCCGCGCTCGGTTATGCCCAGGCCTCGGGCATCCCGTTCGAACTCGGCATCATCCGCAACCACTACGTCGGCCGCACGTTCATTCAGCCGACTCAGAAGACCCGCGATATCGGCGTGCGCCGCAAGCACAACGCCAATCGTCAGTACCTCGAAGGCAAGCGTGTCGTCCTGGTCGATGACAGCATCGTGCGCGGCACCACCTCCATCAAGATCGTGGAAATGGTCCGGCAGGCCGGCGCCTCGGAAGTGCACCTGCGCATTTCCTCGCCGCCGACCGCCCACCCCTGCTACTTCGGCATCGACACGCCCGAACGCGACAAACTGCTCGCCGCCCGTTTCGATGTGCCGGGCATGGCCCGCGTCCTGGGCGTCGACAGCCTCGCCTTCGTCAGCGTGGACGGCCTGTACCGGGCCGCCGGCGAAGCGGCGCGCAACAACGACGACCCCAAGTATTGCGATGCCTGCTTCACCGGCGAATACGCTGCCGCTCTCACCGACCTCAGCAACCCCGACCCGCGCCGCGTCGTGTCGCGTCTGGCCGAACGCAAGAAGGCAGGTTGACCCCATGAGCAAGCGACTTGAGGGGCGTCTTGCCCTTGTCACCGGAGCGTCGCGCGGCATCGGTCGCGCCATCGCCAAGCGGTATGCCGCCGAGGGTGCCACGGTCATCGCCGTGGCCCGCACCCAGGGCGCGCTGGAGGAACTCGACGACGAAGTCCGCGCCGACGGCGGCACTCCGCTGGTGCTGGTGCCCCAGGATCTGCGCAAGGGCGACGATGTGGACCGCATGGGGTTGGCCCTGTTCGAACGCTTTGGCAAGCTCGACGTGCTGGTCGCCAATGCCGGGGTGCTGGGCGTGCTCGGCCCGATCACCCACATGAAGCCCAAGGATTGGGACGACGTGATCGCGTCGAACCTGACCGCCAACTGGCGCCTGCTGCGCTCCATGGACCCGCTGCTGCGCCAGTCCGACAGCGGCCGGGCGATCTTCGTGACGTCTTCGGCCGGTCGTCAGGCCCATGCCTACTGGAGCGCCTACGCGGTCTCCAAGGCCGGGCTGGACATGATGACCCGCATCTACGCCGAGGAGACCGTCAAGACAGCGGTCCGCGTCAACCTCTACGACCCCGGCCGCACCCGCACCCGCATGCGCGCCTCGGCCTTCCCCGGCGAGGATGAGTCCACCCTCCCGCCGCCCGAAAGCCACGGCGACATGTTCGTCGAACTGGCCTCTGTCGGCTGTGCGCTGCACGGCAAGATCGTCGGACCGGACGGGGTCATCGAGTAGGTCGAGGTCGTGCCGACTGCGCAGTCGGCAAGCCCGAAATTTACACCGAGCAGGCCCAAGCGTCAGTTCAGGGAGCGGCTCCGACGCTGTTGCCGGCACCTTTTTCCTCTCCCCGGAACGGCTGGACCAGCATGCGGTCCAGGCGCAAGTCGCCGCGCTCGCGGAAACGGGCGAGACCGATTTCCATGCCCTCGTGTCCCAACTGCGGCTGGGCGCGGTAGGTGCCGAACAGCCGGTCCCACCACGGCAGATTAAAGCCGAAGTTGCTGTTGGTCTCGGCTGAGATGGAGGAGTGATGAACCCGGTGCATGTCCGGCGTCACCACCAACCACCGCAGGACCGCATCCAGCCACAGGGGCAGGCGCACGTTGCCGTGGTTGAACATGGCCGTGGCGTTGAGCAGGACCTCGAAGATCAGCACGGCCTCGGCCGGCGCCCCGAGAAGCACCACCACCGCCAGCTTGATGACCATCGACAGGACGATCTCCAACGGATGAAACCGGGCGCCGGTGGTCACGTCGTAATCAAGGTCGGCATGGTGCATGCGGTGCAGACGCCAGAAGATTGGCACGGCATGCACCATCACGTGTTGCAGGTAAATTGCCAGATCCAGCACCAGCACCGACACGACCACGGCGACCGCAAACGGCAGGTCAAGCACGTTGAAAGCGCCCCAGCCGCTTTCCACCGCCAGCAACGCCGCGCCCACCGCCGCCGTAGGGAAAAGTACCCGCACGACTACCGTGTTGAGGACCACGATCCCAAGGTTGCTGGTCCAGCGTAAGCGGCGCGGATGAGCAAGCCGGCGACGCGGGGCAAAAACCTCCCACACCGCCATGAGAACAAAGACGCCCAGAAAGAAGCTCAGCCGGATGAGCGGTTCATGGTCGAGCATCCAGTTCTCCGCTGACATCGCCACCTCAATCACCCAAGCAAGGTCTATACTTAGGAAACTGCGAACCGCAAGGCAACATCCCACTCAAGGGCCTGCCCCGCAGAAGGAGGCCACCCTCTGAAGGAACCGGCTTTCGGGGGAAGATCAGGCTTCACGCCGTCGCCGGGGCGCGGCCCCCCCGGCTTTCAGAGGCGCCTGGAGCGCCGCCGTCGGGGGCGGGGAGCTGCGCCGTGAGGCCATCGAAGAACATGTCGATCATCCTCGGGGCATCGCCCGCGAGATCAAGCGGGCGCGCACCGTTGAGAGCGAGCATGTGGATGCCGATCACCAGGGCGTGCATGGCACGCGCTGCTGTCAGCGGGTCTACGAACGGCGACATTTCTCCATTGGCCCGGCACCGTTCCAGGATCCGGCATAGGGCGTTCTCCAGGTCGGCGCCCTTGGCATCGAACAGATCCTGAATCGGCTTCATCTCGCCGACCAGTTCAGTCCCCTGGATGAGGATGGAGAAGACTCGCCGGCGCTGGTTGTCGTCGGCCAATTCCCGGAACACCCGAAGAAAGACCGCGCGCGTTCGTCCCAGAAGATTGCGTCGGCTGGCGTCAGCCTCGGCAATTTCTGACAGCAAGCTGTCGACGGGCAGTTCAACCCGCTCGATCAACGCAGCCAGAAGGTCGGCCTTGTTGCGAAAGTGCCAGTACAAGGCCCCGCGGGTCAGTCCCGCGGCGCGGCAGATCTCTTCCAGGGTGGTTCGCGCCACACCCTTTTCGAAGAAGATCATCTCGGCCGCGTCCAGGAGCGCCTCGCGCGTTTGTTCTGCTTCTGCCTTTGTCTTTCGCACCATCGTCTCTGTCCAATGGCCTTGCCGGTCTCGGAGGTATAGCGCCTGCGGTAGCAACTGTCGACGCTATTTACAAACACTCGTGCATGTATATTTAAAGAGCCTGCTGTACGGCGCAATAGGGCCAGGAACAAGAGATCATGCGGGTGAGTGGAAGGAGCGGGATATTCAAGGCGGCTGCCGTGGCGGTCTGCTGGCAATGGCGGCCTTCATTCTGGGCTGCGTCCCGCTGGCCCTCTCCAGCGGCGCCGGCTCGGCCAGCCGCCACTCGATCGGCACCGGCGTCATCGGTGGCATGCTGGCGGCGACCTTCCTGGCCACCCTGTTCGTGCCCATGTTCTTCCGCCTGATTGAGGACTGGCGGGTCAAGCGCCTGGGCTGGCGGGAGAAGCGTCGCGGCGAGAAGCCGGCCGCGCACGGCTGAGGCAGCTTATTCCGCGAACTCCCGCAACAAAGCATAAAGCACCGTCATCTCAAATAGATGGCGGTGCTTTGCTGTTGGGGTACGGCACCGGCCGCGGCTCAACCATCGCGGCGAGCTCAACCGCGCACGGCTGGGGCGTTTTGAGCGATGTGCTGGGCAAGGCGGGCGAGGACATCATCCAGCGCCCGCAACCCGTCGAGGATTTCCCTGCGGGCATGGGTCAGGGCAGCGTGCGACGCGTCCTGCCATGTGGCCGTGTCGAAGTACAGAGACCGCAGGGCATGGGTCCAAATCTCCAGCGGTGCGTGAAGATCAAGCGCTCCACCTCCCCGGCCAACGGTATCAGGCAGGGCGCCTCGATTGCTGGCCAGCACGGGCAGGCCGCTCAACTGGGCCTCGATCACGATGCGGCCGTATGCCTCCTCCCACACGCTGGGCATCAGCAGCAAGCGGGCGTCTTCGAACAGCACCCGCACATCGTCCGTGGCGGGACGCCAATCGACGTTGGGCAGGCCGCCGAACCGCTGGCGGAGCCACGCCCGCCAGTCGTCGCCGATCTGCCAGCTCTCGGCGATGAGGAACGGCACATCCGGGTTGGCGGTGGCAAGGTCGGCCACGCGCTCGATGCCCTTTTCGGGGACCGGATTGACGAACAGCACCCGGTCGCCCGTGTGCGCGGCCTGGTAGCGGGCCGGTCGCACCACCGGAGGCAGGATGTACGAGACGATGCCAAACGAGTCCCGCCACCGGTCGGCGGTGAAGCGCGAATTGGCCAGATACAGGATATGCGGATCGGGCGGCAGCGTGCCGCCTATGCGGTGCAGTTCCACATTGTGCAGGTAGACCGCCGTCGGGCAGCCGGTTTCCAAGGCGACAGCCAGCATGGCGGCCAGGGAATAGCCGCTCTGCACGATGATGGCGGACGGATCCAGGGCGGCGACGACCATGGGCAGGGCGGCGAGCGCGTCCGGGGCGCGGATGACCGGATACCCAAGGGAAACGTCCCGCAGCACCGGGCCGCCGCCTCCATCTCCAAGAGCGCCACACAGCACCGTCACGCCGATGCCCTTGTCCTGGAGCGCCAGGCACAGCTCGTCGGTGCTGGTCTGCAATCCTCCCCGCGTGTCGGGAAGATGCGGATAGGAGGAACACAGAAGGATGTGCATCAGACCGCGCCAGCCCCTTTTTCCGGCCCGTTACGCCGATCCTTTACGACGTGACGACCGGCGGCTGGGTACGGACGTTGTTGACCGGCGGCGGCGTATCCAGGACCGAGACGGTGTCGGACCGGTTGCGCGACATGGCATTGCCGACCAGCGAGGAGGTGGGGTTGCTCAGGCGATCGGGCGCCAGGGACGTCGGCGGGTGGCTCTGCCCGCCCGGACGATCGCTGACGGAGATCAGAGGGCCAGTCGGTGAATTCGGTTGAGCAGGCGGCGGCTGCTGGGAATTCCCGCCACCGCCCTGGGGGCCGCCGGCCTCGAACCGCCCGGTGAGCGACGACAACTGCTGCGGTGGGGTCCACTGCGGCGAGCCTACCTGGTTGGGAGTGCTGGAGACGGAAAACCCCGGCCGGCTGACCGTCTGGGTATCGCCCCCATTGGACACCCGCATCGATTGCCCGAACAGGAAGGTGGCATTGGTCTGCTGCCCGCCCGCCTCGACGATGGAGATGCCGCCAAGGATACCGACCGTGGTGTCGGGCGTGCGAACCTCGGTTTCGTTGCCCTTGCTGTTGGCGCCGCCGACGACGCGGACACTCCCCTCGCGCAGGGTCATGGCAATCTTGCCGGACCGGCTGGCCGCGTCATGGGTGAAGGTGTCAAGGACGAGGACCGAGTTCGGCCCGAGGGTGATGGAGGACTGGTCCAGGAACAGGATATGGATGATCCCATCGGGGCCGGTGCGCAGTTCCTCGCCCGCCCGGACGGCGTCGCCCAGCACCACCGCCGTGGTGTTGGTGGGGGCGCCCGTGACGGCGCGGGTGGAGGCCAGGGCCCCCGTCACGACACCAGCCTGCGGGCCTTCCGTTGCCGATGCCGTCGTCGAGGTGACAACAGTCGTCAGGGCCAGGGCCGCAAACATCCAGTCCGTAGAATCCGCCGGTGCCATTGTCTTTTATCCCACTCTGTCCGCTATTCTGACCTTGATCAAATCACGCGCGATTAAAAATTCCAGACGATGCTGGTCATTCCCATGAGGTTGTCATAGGTGTAGTTCGTCAAATTGGAGTCCGACGTCGTGTATTCCACCGCCAGCATGACAGACAGTGCCTCCGTGAGCGGCATCACCTGGGTTGCACCGATGCGCCACTCGACATCCTCGCGCGTGACCGTGCGGTCCACTGACGGGTCGGCGCCATCGTAGTATCGTAGGGTCGGGCCGGCATACAGGCTGTTGCCCCACAGGCGGTCATCCCAGCCGACGGGGTTGGTGTAGCGGGCGGCGTAGGTCAGCCGGCCCTCCACGCTTTGAAAGGCGAAGTAGCCGCGCCCGGCGTGGTGGTCGCGCAGCGTCACGTCGGCGCCCACCACCTGCAGCGGGGCCACTTCCTGGGTGGCGCGCAGTTGCAGGTACTGCTCGAACCCACTCTGCGCGCCGGATTCGGAGATGTCCCCGCGCTCTTCGAAGAAGGTCCGGCGGATGTCATAGGTTGCGCCAACGAGGGTCGATCCACCACCAAGGCGGTAATCGACGTCCACGCCGCCACCCGCCGCTGCCATGTACTGCTGACCGTTCAGCAGGATCTCCGCCCCGCCAACATAGGGGCGCACGGTCAGGTCGGGGGCGTCGACCGGCGCCGGCTTGAAGCGGATGCCGGTGGTGGCGCTGAGGGCCACCAGGTCCTGCGGATTGTACTTCGGCGTCTCGGCGTCGTAGTCGGCGGCGTGCTGGTAGTGGTTGGCGAACAGGCTGCCGGTGGACACCAAAGTCGCGCTGTTCTGGGTGCCGAGGTCCCATTCGTGATTGACGTTCGCAGTGAGCAGCGCGTCGAAATCGCTCTCCTCCCCCTGGAGGGCAGGAAGCGGGATGCTCACGCCGTTGGAGATCAGGCGGCCGGACTCCGCTGCGGCGGTGGGGTTGGTCTGGACCCGCAGACCGACCATGACCGACCCCGCGAGCAGGCCGCCCGGCGCGGTGCGGCGCTCGATGTCGCGCAGAAGCTTTTCCGCGTCGGCCCGCACCTGGCCGCTCAGCCGCGAATCGGCCACCGCCGCCCGCAGGTAGCTTTCGGCCATGCCATAGGACCCGACGCGATAGTACAGAACACCCAGTTCGACCCGGATGGCCGGATCGGCAGCGGGGTCGAGCAGCAGGCGTTCCAAGGCTGCGATACCGCCCTCGAAGTTGCCGCTCTCGACCAGCAGGCGAGCGTAGGCCTGACCGACCTGGAGATTGCTCGGGTCACGCAGAACCTCGCGGAACGCATCGTTCACCTGGGCAGTGATGTTGGGCGTCGGCGCCTGCTGAGCAAAAGCGTGCCCGCCGAGCAGAGAAATTCCGCCCGCGAACACCGTGGCCATCAGGCGCAAGCGCAGCATCTTTTTCAACCCCCCGTAGATTACCGCCGAAACACCTCGAAAGTGGCAGGGCTCCGCCATTCGGTAAAAATTCGGCATCTTCGATTTGCCTTATCGTCTCCTCCATAAGGGTTAGTCAATATCATTCGTATGAGGTAGGTAATAAGGACGTCCCGCGCCCGTGGGCAGCACCTGCACGGCGCATGGGCAGGCGCCCCCTGTTTAGACATCGCCGACAACAAAACCCGCCCTTCTGGGTAGATTGTTGGCAGTATAGAGACATTGATCGTGGCATATTCAGACACCCTGATTTCAGCACTAAAGTACGGCTCCTGGGCCGACATCGAAGGTCTTGTTGAACAGCGGGGCGACGCTGCTACCCCTCTCTTGTCCATCCTGGCGTCGGGGACATGCCACGACGGCGCCGAACAGGATGATGACCTGCTGCTGCCGGACTACAGGCTCCGCAGTGCCCTGTACCCCTGCCCGGCGGTGTCGGAGCGCCTCTGCCGAATCGCCCGCGACGTCGGCGATTACCGGCCGGGGGCGGCGGCGCGACTTTATCGCGCTGCCTTGGCGTTCGACGGGCGTTGCGAGGAGGCCCTGCTGGCCATGGCATGGCATGCCTACGCCGCCGGCGGCATCGACGAGGCGCTCGATCTGGCCGAACAGGCCCGCGCCGCCGGCGCTGACGCCTCGGCGGAGGCGGGCGCGACGCTGGGCTGGATGCAGTGGGAAGCCGGGCGGGCCGAACCTGCCGTCACCACCTTGCACGCCACCCTGGCGCGCCACCCCGCCCATGCCACCGCCCACTGGTATCTGGGCCACATACAGAGTCGGCGTGGCCGCTTCGCCGAAGCCGAGCAACTGCTGCGCCGTGCCCTGGAACTGGCGCCCGACCTGGACGAGGCCGCCGTTACCCTGGCCTGGGTGCTGGCCGACTCCGGCCGGCTGGACGATGCCCTAAGCCTGGCCCACGCCACCGCCGTGCGCGCCCCGCAGCCGCACCGTCTGGCCCAGCTGGGGCACCTGCTGGCGGAGAAGGGCGAGCACGAGGCCGGCATCCGGCTGCTCCAGCACGCCTTCGCCGCCATGCCCGACGACCACGCCACGCGCCGCCGCCTTGCCGCCGCCCTCAGCCGCACCGGCCGGCCCGACGAGGCCCGGATGCTCATTGAGGCCGGGCTGGACCTCGCCCCGGAGGATCGGACCCTCCACTTGGCGTTCGCCAAGCTGCTGCGCGCCACCGGCGCGGCCGATCAGGCGCATCTGGTGGCGCAACACATCGTCGAGCGGTGGCCCGATTGGGCCGAGGGCTGGTT
This sequence comes from Rhodospirillaceae bacterium, assembly GCA_041676205.1. Classification (GTDB taxonomy): domain Bacteria; phylum Pseudomonadota; class Alphaproteobacteria; order Rhodospirillales; family Rhodospirillaceae; genus Cauispirillum. The sequence continues at coordinate 13,843 of JBAYSM010000049.1, forward strand.
CCTTCTCGGCGAGATGGCGCGCGTGCGCTCCGACATGCCCGAGGCGTTGCGTTGCTTCACCATGGCGCAGGACCGTGACCCATCGCTGATCCGGGCCGCCGTGGCGCGCTCGCAGGTGCTGTTGCATCTGGGCGAAGCGGAAGCCGCCGCCTGGTTGATGGAATGCGTGCTCGACCAGGCGCCCGATCATCCCGCCGCCCGCCGCCAAATGGCCTGGGCGCTGATCGGCCTGCACCGCAGCCGGGAGGCCCGCAGCCACCTGCACGCCCTGCTGCGGCAGACCCCCAACATCCCCGACCTTTGGGTCTCCTTGTCGGTGGCGTTGCACCAAATGGGGCGCCTGCCGAGTGCGCGCCTGATGGCCCGCCGCGCCCGCCGCCTGAACCCGGCGCATATTGAGGCGCTGCGCCACTCCGCCGCCCTGGCCATGGAGGCTGGCGCCATGGACGAGGCCGCCAGCCTGTGCCACGCCCTGCTCCACCTCGCCCCGGCACAGCCGGCGGCGCACGTCATGGCGAGCTTCGCCCATCAGGCGGCCGGGCGACTGGACGCGGCGGAGCGGCACGCCGAGCAGGCTGTCACGCTGGCCCCCGACGATGCCGAGGCATGGCGCTGCCTGGGCCACTTGCGGCACCGTCAGAACCGGCTGGCCGAGGCGGAGGAAGCCCTGCACCAAGCCCACACGCTTGCCCCCACCCGCAGCGACGTACTGGGGCAACTGGCCTGGGTGCTGGCCGCCGACGACCGCCTGCCCGAGGCCCTGATGGCCACCCTGAAGGGGTGCGAGCTTTCGCCCGACCAGCCGGAGCGATGGCTGGAACGGGCCGACGTCCTGGGCCTGTCGGGCCGGTTGGACGAGGCCATCGCCGCCGCCCGAACCGCCCGCGCGCACAGCGAGGATCCGCAGGCCGGCGAACCCCTGCTGGCCCGGCTGCTGTTCACGCGCGGCCTGGGCGAGAACGACCCGACGGCGTCGTGGGACGCCGCCGCCCGCCATGTGGCAGCCCTGCTGTACCGCGACCGCGCCCACCATGAAGCCGCGCTGGTGGCCGTGCGGCTGCAAGCCGCTGGCTACACGCCAGCCGACGATCTGCTGCGCCTGGTGCGGGCGGACAAACGGCGGGCAGTCACCCTTGAAATGCTCGAATGGCTGGCTGGTTTCGGCAATGCCGAGGAAGTGCTGCGGCTGGCCAGCGCCGCACAAGCAGAGTTTCCGCGCGACCTCGACATCGAGATCGCCGGCCTCTACCTCCGCACCATGGCGGGTACGGAGGTGGACCCCGGCGAGACGGCGCGGCGGCTGCGGCAGTGGGCCCTTGACCACGGCCTGGCCTGCGGGCGCGGGAAGGTCTGGCGAATGCCGACCCGCACGCCGGGCCAAAGGCTGCGCGTCGCCTATCTGGCGTCGCACTATCACCACGCCCTGCTGAACGGAATCCTTGCGTCGCACGACCCTGACGTGGTCGCGCTGCACCTCTATACCGACGACCTGCACGCCCTGCCCGGCGAACTGCGCGACCGCGTCCTGGTCCACCCGCTGACCGGCACCGACCTCACCGTGTCCTGCGCCGCCAATGGCATCGACGTGGTGGTCGACACCGTGGGGCTGCACCCCTTCCATGGCCAAACGGCGGTCCTGGGCGCCCTGCGCCGCCGCCTCGCCCCGCTGCAATGCGGCTGGCTGGGAGGATGGGGACCGGGCGCCGGACTATTCGACCTGCTGGTTACGGATGCTGCCGCCCTGCCCGATGGCACCGATGCGCCCCACATGGAAGCCCTGTTGCGCCTGGACGGCGGACAATGGAGCTGGACCCCGCCGGCCACCGCACCGGACGTCACCGCCCTGCCGGCCAGCGAGCGCGGCCACGTCACCTTCGGCTGCGCCGTGCGCGGCTTCCGCCTCAGCCGGCGCTGCCTGGAGGCTTGGGCCGACCTGCTCGACGCCGTGCCAGGCTCGCGCCTGAAGCTGCTTGGCCGCCATGGGCGCGATTGGGAATTCCGCCGCCGCTTCGCCCGCCTGCTAGCCGATCGCGGCATCGACGCCCAGCGCGTCGAGTACCATTTCCAGCGCCCGTACGGCGACCACCTGCGGTTCTACCGCGAGATCGACATCGCCCTGGACAGCTTCCCAGCCAACGGCGGGCTGTGCCTGCCCGACGCCCTATGGATGGGCGTTCCGGTCGTCACCCTGGCCGGCACCGGCCTCGCCGCCGAACGTCAGGGAGCGTCGATACTGGCAGCAGCAGGCTGCGGGGAGTGGATCGCCGACAACCCGACGCACTACGTCACCATTGCCAAAGCCCTGGCCGCCGACGTGCCGGAATTGGCGCGACTGCGCCGGGGTCTGCGCGACCGCCTGCGCGCCTCGCCGTTGCTCGACGCGCGCCGCGTTGCCGCCCAGTTGGAGCAAGCCTGGCTGCGCCTGCGCGACGAGGGGCAGGAGTTCCGCGATGCCGACACCCTGAAGGCCCAGTGCCGGTTCCTCGCCCGGCGCGGCTTGGTATCTTGGCTGGAGCGCGGGCGGCGGTTCACTCTGCCCGCAAGCGCTACGCCCGACATCTCGGTGGTCCTGGTGCTGTACAATCAGGCCGGCCTCAGCCTGCAGACCCTCGTCGCCCTGGCCGACCAGGAGGGCGTGTCGTTCGAAACCATTATTATCGACAACGCCTCGCAGGATGAGACAGCGGACCTGCTGGCGCGGGTGGATGGGGCCACCATCCTCCGCAACGACGAGAACGTCGGCTTCCTCCTGGCCGCCAACCAGGGCGCCGAGGTCGCGCGCGGGCGCCACATCCTGTTCCTGAACAACGACGCCTACCTGCACCGCGACGCCCTGGCCGCCGCCCTGCGCCGCCTCGACAGCGACCCGGCCATCGGCGTCGTCGGCGGGCGCATCACTCTGGTTGACGGGACCTTGCAGGAAGCCGGCTGCATCGTCTTCAACGACGGCTCGGCGGCTGGCTACGGCCGGGGCCAGCACCCCGACCAGCCGGAGTTCCGCTTCGTGCGCGACGCCGACTTCGTCTCCGGGGCCTTCCTGCTCATCCCCCGGCCGCTGTGGCAGACGCTCGGCGGGTTCGACACCGCCCTGGCGCCGGCCTACTACGAGGACGCCGACCTCTGCCTGCGGGTGCGGCGGGCCGGCTTCCGGGTGGTCTATGACCCGGCCGTGCTGCTGACCCATGTGGAGGGCGGCAGCGCCGTCACCTCCGACGCCGCCGCCGCCATGATGCGCCGCAACCGGCTGCCCTTCCTGGCCCGCCACCAGGACGACCTGCGCGGCCGCTCCTCCCCCGCCACCGCGCGGCCCCTGCACGACCGCTGGGCCGCCCTGCCTGCGCCGAGGGTGCTGGTGATTGACAACGGGGTGCCGCATCAGGCCGGCGGCGCCGGCAACCCGCGCGCCCGAGTGATGATCCAGTCCCTGACCGGCTGCCACGTCACCTTCTTCCCGCTGTGGACGCCTGAAACCAATTGGGACGAGGCCTACGCCACCTTGCCCCCCTCGGTTGAAGTCATGATGGGGCACCACGCAACGACCCTGGAGGGATTCCTTGAACAGCGGCGGGGCCTCTATGACGTCATGGTGGTCAGCCGCCCGCCGAACATGGCGTTCGTGGCCGAGATCCGGCAGCGCCGACCGGGCCTGTTCGCCGACATGCGGGTGATCTACGACGCTGAAGCCCTGTTCGCCCTGCGCGAGATCGGCGAGGCGGCGACCAGGGGCACCCCGTTGCCCCGCGCCGAAGCGAAGCGACGCCTGCGGGCGGAACTTGATCTAGCGGCCGAAGCCGAGTGCGTTCTGGCGGTGTCGGACCGCGAGGCACGACTGTTCTCAGCCGGCGGTGCGCGATCGGTCCACGTCCTGAGCCACGCCATCGCCTGCAATCCCGCCCCGCCACCGGTGAAGGGGCGCGACGGTTTCCTGTTCGTCGGCGCCCTCACCCCCGGCACCCCCAACGAGGACAGCCTGGTATGGCTGGTTGAGGAGATCCTGCCCCGGCTGAACGACCGCCTGGGGCAGGCCATCCCCGTCACCATCGTCGGCGAGTGCCGGTCCGGGCGCATCGCCGCGCTGGCCTCCGACCAAGTGCGGATGGCCGGGCGGGCCGACGACCTCCGACCGTGGTACGACCGCGCCCGCGTCTTCGTCGCCCCCACCCGCTTCGCCGCTGGCGTGCCCCTGAAGGTGATCGAGGCAGCCTGCGCGGGCATCCCGGTGGTGGCGACCAACCTGTTGGTCCGGCAGTTGGGCTGGCGGTCGGGCGTCGATATCCTGGGTGCCCGCGATGCCACGGGATTTGCCTGCGCCATGGCCGCCCTGCACGAGGATGCCGATCTATGGAACCGCATCCGCGAGGCGTCCCTGCGGCGGGCGGCGCAGCAGTATTCCCTGGAGCACTTTGGCCGCACCCTGCGCGAAGCCGTTCTGGCGGGCGAGATGGCATGCCCCACGACACCGTGACCGATGACGCCCTGGCACTGACGCAGCCCTGGCCCCTGCCGCTGCGCCGCCTGCTTCTGGAGGGTCGGGAGGCGTTGCGGCAGGGGCGAGCCGACATCGCCTGCCGACGCTACGAGGCGGCGTTGCGGATCGAGCCGAACATCCCCGAGGCGCACGTCGGCCTGGTCCTGGCGCGCCGACCGGGACCGGACTATCGGACTTGGCTGAAAACCCTGCACGATACCCTGAGGCCCACCGTCTATCTGGAGATCGGCGTCGAGACGGGCCGCACCCTGCGGCTGGCCGGCCCCGGCACCACCGCCATCGGCATCGACCCCGCCCCCTGCATCCCTGCCGATACTCCGCTACCCGCGCGGGCGCGCGTGGTCGCCATGACCAGCCAGGCATTCTTCGCCGATGCCGCGGCCACGGCCACGGCCGGCCTGCCCGGCGCCATCGACCTGGCGTTCATTGATGGCGACCATCGCTTCCCGGCGGTGCTGCATGATTTCATCGCGGTGGAGGAGCACATGGCGCCCGACGGCGTCATTGCCCTGCACGACACCTGGCCGCTGACCCCCGGCACCGCCGACGCCACCCGGCGCACCGGCTTCTACACCGGCGACGGCTGGAAGCTCCTCCCGTGCCTGAGGGCGCTCCGCCCCGACCTGCGGCTGCTGACCATCCCGGCACCGCCGACGGGGCTGACCCTGGTCACGCGGCTTGACCCCACCTCCACCGTGCTGCGCGACCGCCTGGACAGCATCCTGGCGGCCTACGCATCGCTGCCCTATGGGCCGACCGGGGAGCGCGCCTTAGCCCTGAGCGGCAATGATGCCGCCGCGCTTGATCAGGTGATGGCCTGGCGGGCGATGGCGGCGGCAAAGTAGTCGGGGCACCGTCCGGTGGCCCGCAGGTGGTCGGACGCCTTGATAAGCAGGTCGAGGTATTCCGGCCCGGTCGGATCGCCACTAACCTCGGGATCGAAGTTCTGGCCAAGATTGGATAGCACCAAATGAAGCACGCTTCCGCCATAGCCGCGGCACACCTCGACCTCCAGGTGGTCGGCCATGACCCGCAGAATGTCGGCCGACCGCACCGCCTCGGTGGCATCGAAGGCGGCGACCTCG
>JBAYSM010000050.1:0-19414 GCA_041676205.1 Rhodospirillaceae bacterium
CCATCGGAAAACCACCCTTCGTGCCAACGGCCTTACCCTCCACAGCCTCGCCGGTGGTCAGCCCACCAAAGACGAGCCGCGATGAAAGCTTTCCGGTTGCCTGGCTGTTGCCTGGCAACGTGCGGGCACCCGTGCTCGCCTACTACGCCTTTGCCCGCAAGGCCGACGACGTGGCCGACTCGGCCCTCCTGAGTTCTGACGACAAGCTTGCCCGGCTGAATGCCCTGGATGATGCGCTGATACGCGGGGAAGGTGATCCTGCCGCCGTCACCCTTCATGCCATCCTGACCCAGCGCGGGCTGCCCTTTGCACTGGCGACCGATCTTCTGGAGGCCTTCCGGCGTGACGCCCTGAACCCTCGGTGCGCCACCTGGAGCGACCTGATGGAGTACTGCCGGCTGTCGGCCATGCCGGTCGGTCGTTTCCTTCTGGCGGCCTGTGAGGAACCGCCCACGCCCGATGCCATGCGGGCGTCCGATGCCCTATGCGCCGCGCTACAGATCCTCAACCATGTCCAGGACTGCGGCCGCGACTGGCGCGGCCTAAAGCGGGTGTATATCCCGACGGCATGGCTGGCCGAGGCCGGATTGACGGCCGAGGTCCTTGGAGAAGGCCGCTGCCCTCCTGCCCTGCGCCTCGTCCTCGACCGGGTTCTCGCCCATACCGATGCCCTGCTGCGGGAGGCTGTCCCCTTGCCGGGTTTGATCAAGCACCGGCGCCTGAGTATGCAGGCCGTGGCCACCGTCTCGCTGGCCCATGCCCTGCGCCGCCGTCTGGCAGTGGGTGATCCTTTGGCCGCACGCATCAAGCCGTCACGGGCGGACTGGCTGATTGCCCTGTTCCAGGCATTGAGTGCCGGGGTGCGTCGATGAGCGATCTCGTGGCCCGCGTCCGGGACAGCGGCTCGTCCTTTTATTGGGCTGTCCGCATGTTGCCACCGGATCGCCGTGCCGCTATGGCGGCGTTGTACCTGTTCTGCCGGGCCGTCGATGACATTGCCGACGAACCGTCGCCGAGCGCCGATCAGGAGGCGGCTTTGGACGCATGGCGGGCGTGGGTGGATGGCCATGGCCCCTGCCCCGACGCGGCGGTCGGTGAGGTGCTCGCAGCGGCCCGCCCTGCCTTCGCCCTGCCCGATGAGCACTTTCACGCCATCATCGACGGCGTGGCGATGGACCTGCCGCCGGGCATCGTGGCGCCGCCCCAGGCGGTCCTGCACCGTTACTGCGCCGGTGTGGCAGGCGCCGTGGGGCTGTTGTCAGTGCGCATCTTCGGAGCATCCGGCCCGGCCGTCGACGCTTTTGCTCTGACCACCGGAGAGGCGTTGCAGTTCACCAATATCCTGCGCGACGTGGCGGCCGATGCAGCCCTCGGTCGGCTGTACCTGCCGCGCGAGGGCCTGGAGGCCGCAGGAGTTCCGGTCGCCGCCCCGGCGGACGTGTTGAAGCATCCTGGCCTGCCCACGGCCTGCGCATCCTTGGCCGCTCAGGCAGCCGCGCGGTACGAAAGGGCGTTGAGCCTGTTGCGGGCGCTTCCACCGGCTGACCGCCGCGCCCTCCGCCCGGCGGTGGTCATGCTGGCCTTGTACCAGGGCCTGCTGGGCCGCCTCGTGCGTCGCGGTTGGGGCGGGGATACGCTGCACAGAAAACCGGCCTCGGCCAATCGCCTGACGGTTCTCGGGACCATTCTGCGCTATCGGCTGTTCGACGCGTGAGCGGCGTTGTTCATGTCATCGGGGCCGGGTTGGCTGGGCTTTCGTGTGCCGTGGACCTCCGGCGCCGAGGCTCGGCCGTCAGTCTGCACGAAGCGGCACCCCATGCCGGTGGACGCTGCCGTTCATTCTTCGACCGCCGCCTGGACCGCATAATCGACAATGGCAGCCACCTGTTGCTGTCGGCCAACAGGAGTGTTCTCGATTACGCCCAGCACATCGGCGGCGCAGGCGCATTGGTCGAGGTTGCCGCCGAATTCCCCTTCATCGACATTGCCGACGGCACCCGCTGGACGGTGCGACCGGGTGCTGGCCGGGTGCCATGGTGGCTTTTACTGCCAGGCCGTCGGGTGCCTAAAACCGGGCTTGGCGATTATCTGGCACTGTTGACCCCAAAAGCGCCCACTCCATCACAGACCGTCGCGGCGCGCTGGGGGCAAAGTCCGTTGTACCGGCGATTGATCGAGCCATTGTCCACCGCCATCCTCAACACCGCCCCGGAAGACGCCTCCGCCGCCCTGCTGCGCAACGTTCTGTCTGAAACGCTAGGCCGTGGCGCCGCCCGGTGCCGACCCATTTTAGCACCTGCCGGGTTGGGCGCCGCCCTGGTCGATCCTGCCATTGCATGGCTGCGCCGCCACGGCGCCAGCGTGCACATGGGCAATCCCCTCACCCGGATCAAAACACACCGCGGACGCGTCACCGCGCTGGAGTTCCAGCAGCGTCTACATCCGCTTGGGCAGGAAGATGCCGTGGTCCTGGCGTTACCGCCCGCAGTGGCCCATCGCCTGTTGCCGGCCATCGTGCCGCCGCTCACCACGCAGCCCATCGTCAATGCTCACTACGCCATCGACTTGCCGGACGCCCCGCCCCTGCTGGGCATCGTCGGTGGACTGGCCCAATGGGTGTTCACGCGGCCCGGCGTGATGTCAGTCACGGTCAGCCAGCCGGGCCAGTCCATAGAAACTCCGGCTGACCTACTGGCCCGGACATTGTGGCGCGATGTCTGCGTTGCCCTAGCACTGGGCGAAAAAGAAATGCCGCCTTGTCGCATCATCAAGGAACGCCGCGCCACCCTGGCGCATTCCCCTGACCAGGAAGCCGCAAGGCCGGGTCCGCGCACGCCGTTCGCCAACCTCTGGCTGGCCGGAGACTGGACGGATACCGGCCTGCCGTGCACCCTCGAAGGCGCTGTCCAGTCCGGGCGCCGGGCCGCAGCGCTTGCGGCCGGAGCATGAAAGAAGGCGTTCTCATGCGGTTCAGGGCAAAAAAGTCCTGCACGGCCCTTCCCAATACCACCATCAAGGCCTATGTATGGTGGCTGATTAGGATTTCTCTAAACTAACCATGAACTTAAGAGGTTGGTTATGGCTTTTGAACTTCCGCCGCTGCCCTACGACAAGTCCGCCATGGAACCTCATATGTCTGCCCAGACGTTCGAGTTCCACCACGGCAAGCACCATAACGCCTATGTCACAAACCTGAACAACCTGACCAAGGACACTCCGCTGGCCACCATGCCGCTGGAAGATGTCATCCTTGAGTCCTGGAAGTCGGGCAATACGGGCGTTTTCAACAATGCCGCCCAGGTGTGGAACCACACCTTCTTCTGGCATTGCATGAAGCCCGCCGGTGGCGGCTCCCCGACAGGTGCCATCGCCGACAAGATCAACGAAGCCTTCGGTTCGTTCGACAAGTTCAAGGAAGAGTTCAAGCAGGCCGGCGTCACCCAGTTCGGGTCCGGTTGGGCTTGGCTCGTGGTCGAGGGCGGCAAGCTCAAGATCACCAAGACTCCCAACGCCGAAACCCCGATGGTCCACGGTCAGACCGCACTGCTGACCTGCGACGTGTGGGAACATGCTTACTACCTGGACTACCAGAACCGCCGCCCGGATTTCCTGGCGACGTTCCTGGATAGCCTCGTCAACTGGGACTTCGTGAACGAGCAACTCGCCAAGGCGTAAACTCGACCGCAGCACCAAAAGAGACCGGGCGGAGCCACATGGCTCCGCCCGTGCTTTTTCGGGTCGTCGATTTGACGGCTAAACCGGCAGCAGCGCAGCGGCAACGCGCCGATCTTCGAGCATCAGGACGTTGAAGGTTCGGCAGGCAGCGCCGGTGTCCATGGGGTCGGCAGAAACACCATGTCCCCGTAGCACGTCACGCAGCGCGGGCGGCAGCGGCACCATGCGCGGGCCGCAGCCGACCAAAAGAATCTCGACTGCGGGGAGATGGGCGAACACGGTATCCAAACTTTCCGCGGTGACGTCGGCCAAGCTTGCTACCGGCCAGGCCAGCACGCGGGTTGGAAAGACGATCACACCGCCGTCATAGGCAGTGCCGCTGATGCGGAACCGCCCGTCGCCATAGGCCTGAATAACCTGACGGCCTTCCGGAGTGGCGGGCGTGATGTCCACGGCAAAAGTCCTCCGCTCAAGGCTTCTCGGGAGCAGCCTCTTTGTCAGCGTCGGCCACGTCGTCCTCCTCGTCCCGACGCAGGTCCAGATACAGGAGGACCGGCACTGCGACGAAGACCGAGGAGTAGGTGCCGATCACGATTCCCCAGATCAGCGCGAGGCTGAACCCGCGCAAGACGTCTCCGCCGAAGATGAACAACGCGAGCACGGCCAACAAGGTCGTGCCGCTGGTCAACATGGTGCGGGACAGCACCTCGTTGAGGCTGCGGTTGATCAGTTCGGGCAGGTCCATCTTCTTGTAACGGCGCAGGTTCTCGCGGATGCGGTCATACGCCACCACGGTATCGTTGATGGAATAACCAGCGATGGTCAGAAGCGCCGCCACCGTCGTTAAATCAAACGAAAGCTGGAAAACCGAGAACAAGCCCAGAGTGACGATGATGTCATGCACAAGAGCCAATAGGCCGCTTACGGCAAACTGCCACTCGAAGCGGAACCAGATGTAGACGGCGATGGCCAGTAGCGACAGCCCGATCGCCAATGCACCGTCCCGCACCAATTCATCACCGACCTTGGGACCGACCACCTCGACGCGGCGGTATTCCATGTCGGTGCCCAGCGTCTCGCGGACGCGGTTGAGGGCGGCGGTTTGCGCTTCGTCGCCGCCTTCCTGAATGCCGATGCGGATGGCAACGTCGCGACCGTCGTTACCGAACGTCGTCACCGAGACATCACCGAGGTTCAGCCCGCCGAGCTGGCCGCGAATGTCCGACAGATTCGCCGGTCCCGGCGTCCGGGCTTCCAGAAGAATGCCACCCGCGAAGTCGATGCCGAACGTCAGCCCCTGGAGGCCCAACGAACCAACCGAGACGAGCAGAAGCAGTCCCGAAAGCAGCAGGGCAAAGGCCCGCTTGCCGATGAAATCGAACTTCGTGCCCTGCGGAATATATTTGATGAGGGGAGTCATGAAGGGCCTCTCAGATCGACAGGGTCTGCGGACGGCGGCTACGAAGCCACTGGGCGACCAGCAGGCGGGTGATCATGATCGCCGTGAACATGGACGTCAGGATGCCAATACCCAGGGTCACGGCAAACCCACGCACCGGGCCAGAGCCGAAGGTGAACAGCAAGGCGACGGCGGCAAGGGTCGTGATGTTGGAGTCCACGATGGTCTTGAATGCCTGACGGAAGCCGGTCTCGGCGGCGTTAAACACGGTGCGTCCGTTGCGCACTTCCTCGCGGATGCGCTCGAAGATCAGAACATTGGCATCCACGGCCATGCCCACCGTCAGCACGATACCAGCGATACCCGGCAAGGTCAGCGTGGCGCCGAAGAAGCTCAGGAAGCCCAACAACATGCAGAGGTTCAGCGCCAGGGCGATGTTCGCATACACGCCGAAACGGCCATAGGTCAACACCATGAAGATCACCACCAGAACCATGCCAAGCAGGCTGGCAACCGCGCCGGCGCGGATGGAGTCGGCCCCCAGTCCGGGGCCTACGGTGCGCTCCTCCAGAATGGTCAGCGGTGCAGGCAAGGCACCGGCGCGCAGAAGCAGCGCAAGATCCTGGGCTTCCTGGGTGGAGAAGCTGCCCGAGATGACACCGCTGCCGCCCAGAATGGGTTCGCGGATCACCGGGGCGGAGATCACCTGATTATCCAGCACGATGGACAACTGGCGGCCGACGTTTTCCTGGGTGGCGCGGCCAAACTGGCGGCCACCGATGGTGTCGAAACGGAACGACACCACAGGCTGGTTGTCCTGGAAACTGACTTGGGCGTCGGTCAGGCGTTCGCCGGCCACTTCGATTTTGCGGCGCACGACGTATTGCGAAGGGCCAGGATTGCTGGGTGCGGCCGACAGCAGGCGCGACCCCGGCGGCACGCGGCCACGCAGAGCGTCCTCGACATCGGCCGTATGGTCGAGCATGTGGAAATTAAGCTGCGCGGTCTGACCAATCAGGCGCTTGAGGCGCTCCGGGTCGTTGAGGCCGGGAACCTCGACGATGATGCGGTCCTCGCCCTGGCGTTGGATGGTCGGTTCGCGGGTGCCCAGTTCATCGACGCGACGGCGCACGATTTCGATGGACCGCTGCACGGCGGACCGCACCCGTTCGTCGATCACGGTCTGGCTGTAGCTCAGCGTGAAGCGGCCCTCGGCCCCGGCGGTCAGGTCCACGCCGCCGTCGAGGCCGCGCAGCGCCGTGCGGGCCTTTTCGTGCTCGGTCGCATCGGGAATGCGAACCGTGACGCTGTTGCCCTGCGCCGCAAGTTCGAGATACCGCACGCGGGAGTCACGTAGCGCCGTGCGCGCGGACTCCAACAGCCCGGCCGTTTGTTCGGCGATGACCTCGCCGACACCGACCTCAAGCAGCAGATGCGACCCGCCCTGCAAGTCCAGGCCAAGGGTCACGGGCTGCCACCACTGCGGCAGGTTTTCGCGGGTCTGCGGGGGCAGCACGTTGGGAACGGCATAGAAGATGCCGGTCAGCACCACCGCAACGATCAGCCCGATCTTCCACTTGGAGAAGTACAGCATGGGGAATCGACCGCTTTTGAAATGGAACAGGCGGGCGCCCCGATGAGGCGCCCGCCGGGGAGCATCGGCCGCGAACGACCGACGGCTCGACTACTTCTTGCCCTTGCCCGACAGCAGGCCCTTGAGGCCTTCGCTCTTGGTGGCGGGGCCAGAGGTGGTGGCGGCAGGTTCGCTCTCGCCGTCTTCATCGTCGCTGCCGCCCTTAACCGGCTCGGTCTTGGCGACGACATCGGCGACCATGGTGCGCAGCACCTTCACGCGGACGTTTTCGGCGATTTCCACGGTCAGTTCATCGTCGCCAGTCTTGGTAACGAGGCCGATGATGCCGCCGTTGGTGACGACACGGTCGCCGCGCCGGATGTTGCCCAGCATTTCCTTGTGCTGCTTCATGCGCTTCTGCTGTGGGCGGATCAGCAGGAAATAGAACACCACGAAGATCAGGATAAGCGGCAGAAAGGCCATAATGCCACCACCGGCATCACCACCGGCGGCCTGAGCGTATGCAGGCGAAACGAACATGAGCAAAGGCTCCTCTGGAATTTGGGCTCTAAAACGGCCGAATTTTTGCGGACTATACCGGCCCTGCGCCCAGTTGCAAACGCAAACCGGTATGATACGGTCCCCGGCTTTCCACGAAGTTGTTGCGAGGCATCAAAGTGTCCATTCCCGACAACCAGTTTCTACCGTTGTTGACCCGCATCGCCGACGCGCTTGAGCGCATGGCCCCGCCGCCGGCTCCGGCCAACGACCTCAAGGGCGCTGATGCCTTTGTGTGGCACGCCGACCAGACGTGGCTGGAGCCGGTGCCCGAGGTCAACCGCATCGACATTGCGCTGCTCAAGGGCATCGACCGCCAGCGCGACGAACTGGTCGACAACACCCGCCGCTTCGTGCAGGGCCTGCCCGCCAACAATGCGCTGCTGTGGGGTGCGCGCGGCACCGGCAAAAGCTCGATTGTCAAAGCCATCCACGGCGCTATCAATGCCGAGACGCCGGGCGCCCTTGCGCTGGTCGAAATTCACCGCGAGGACATTCCCACCCTGCCCCGCCTGCTCACCATCCTGCGCGCCGCCGGGCGCCCCTGCATCCTGTTCTGCGACGACCTATCGTTCGATTCGCAGGACGAGACCTATAAGTCGCTGAAGGCAGTTCTGGAAGGCGGCGTGGAGGGGCGGCCGCGCAACGTGATCTTTTACGCCACGTCCAACCGCCGCCACCTGCTGTCCCGCTCCATGATCGAAAATGAGCAATCTACCGCCATCCACGCCAGCGAGGCGGTTGAGGAAAAGGTGTCCCTGTCCGACCGGTTCGGATTGTGGCTGGGCTTCCACAATGTCGATCAGCCGACCTTCTTCGACATTGTACGCGGCTACTGCACGCACTACGGCCTCGACATCGCCGATGACGACCTCAAACGCGCTGCCAACGAGTGGTCCGTTACCCGTGGCTCGCGCTCCGGCCGCGTGGCTTGGCAGTTCTTCCAGGATTTGGCCGGCCGCCACGGCAAGCGGCTGGATTAACTACAACCCGGCCATTTGTTTCCCGAGGTACTGCAAGGGATCCACTGCCTTGGACCCCTTGCGGATCTCGAAGTGAAGCTGAGGCGTAGCGACATTACCGGAGCTTCCGATCCGGCCAACGACCTGGCCACGTTTCACGGTGTCGCCTTTCTTGACGGTCAGCAGTTCGGTATGGGCGTAGGCTGTCATCCAGTCGCCCGCATGTTTGACTAGAAGAAGATTGCCGAACCCCTTGAGTTCATTGCCCGCGTAAACCACAACGCCATTCTCGGCCGCCTTTACCGGCGTGCCGCGACGTGCGGCTATATTGATGCCATCATTGCGGCTGCCGTCGGCCTTTCCCCCGAACCGCGAGATCACGGTGCCACTAACCGGCCAAGCAAACGTACTGGCGGCACGCGCGGGCGGCGGTGCGGTGCGGGCGGGGTCCGCCGCCGGTATGGGTTTGGGTACGCCTTGGGTAGCCGCTGGTCTTGACTGTTGAGGGGGCGCCGCCGCCCCCTGCTCCGCCGTCGGTTTGGACTCCGGCCGGGGCGTCGCGGCGGCGGCGACTGCGGCAGCGCCCGATGCCGGTGGACGACGTTGCTCAACCGCGTGATCCGGCAGCAGGATATACTGCCCGACTTGGATGAGATAGGGCGGCGCCAGGCGGTTGATACGGGCCGTCGCGTTCATGTCAACGTCGTAGACCCGCGCAATAGCCGACAACGTATCGCCACGCCTGACCACATGGGAGCGCGGGCGCGGCATGACGAGCATCTGCCCAATCAGCAAAGCATAGGGTGGAGAAAGCTGGTTGGCCTCGATGATGTCTTTCATCGGAACCCCGTACTGCCGGGAAATGCCGTAGACCGTATCTCCCCGCTGCACGATCACGGAGGCGGGCGGCGGCCCCATCATCTGGCGCGCAGTCGGCGCCGAGACCTCCCATGGGACGATGTAGGAGTCGGCCCCACACCCGGCCAGCATCAAGGCAATAAACAGCACCGCCGCCCGCCGCAGTGCGGCGCCGCCGTTCTGACGCGCCTCTGGCGCCCCGCTGCATGTCCCGCCGGCCGTATTCATGCGGAGATAATAGGCGGCTGCAGGCCCTCGCGGCAACGAAAAGAGGTAGGTCGCGCTCGAATGATCAGCGCGGAGCGGCCATTCCATGGACCATGGGCACAAAGCGGACCGGGAACATGGGCCTGACATCCAGACCCGCCTCGGTCTTGCGGATCTGCATGAGTTCCTGCGTCTCGAATTCAGGACCAACAGGAATGACCATGATGCCGCCCACGGCGAGTTGGTCCTTTAGCGCCTGAGGAATTTCCGGGGCTGCCGCCGTCACGATGATCCGGTCGAAGGGCGCATGATCCGGCCAGCCCTTCCAGCCATCTCCCAGCAAGGTCGTGATGTTTCGGATGCCCAATCGGGCAAAACGATCCTCGGCAGTCTTCATCAGATCACGGTGGCGCTCGATGGAGTAGACCCGCCGGCAGAGCCGCGCCAACACTGCCGCCTGATATCCCGACCCGGTGCCGATCTCCAGCACCTTCATGCGTTCGCCAACCTCCAGCGCCTGACTCATAAGGCCCACCACAAGGGGCTGGCTGATCGTCTGGCCGCACCCGATCGGCAAGGCACGGTTGTCATAGGCATCGCCCAATAGGGTGGGTTCCACAAAGGCATCGCGGGGTACGCGCTCCAGAGCCTCCAGCACGCGATGGTCCGTAACCCCCGCCTGCCGGAGTTCCATAATCAGCCGCGCCCAACGGGCATCAGTCATGGAAAAATGGCCTCCTTCAGGCGCTGCAGCGTGGCCGTGTCCGTCAGGTCCACTTTGAGCGGCGTGATCGACACGGCACCACGACCGACCGCCTCGATGTCAGTGCCTTCAGGGGCGGCGCCGCCGCTGCGTTGCGGCCCGATCCAGATGTACGGATGGCCACGCGGGTCGTGGCGCTCGATCAGGCCATCACCAATCTTGCGGCGACCTTGGCGGGTCATCTCGACACCCGCGACGGCGTCCGGGGCGGCGTCCGGGAAATTGATGTTCATCAAGACATTACCAGGCCATTCCTGAGACATCAGCTTGGCAATAATCCCGGCCGCGTACCGTTCAGCCGTTTCCCATTTTATCGGATCCGGGCTGGTAAATACCTGACTCATGGCAATCGAGGGCAAACCAAGCAATGTGCCTTCCATTGCCGCCGCGACAGTGCCTGAATAATGCACGTCCTCGCCCAAATTGGCGCCCCGATTGATGCCTGACAGCACCAGATCGGGCTTGCGGTCGGTCAGGATGTGGTTGACCGCCAACAGCACGGAATCGGTCGGCGTCCCGGCGATGGCAAACCGACGAGGCTCCACCTCGCGGATGCGCAAGGGATGATGCAGGGTCAAACTGTGGCCCGCGCCACTTTGTTCCGTTTCAGGAACGGCCACCCAGACGTCGTCGGACAGGCTGGCGGCCACGCGCTCCAGCACCTCCAGGCCGGGGCCATGGATGCCGTCGTCGTTGGAGACCAGGATGCGGGCCTTTGACAAGTCCGGAATGGGTTTAAACATTGGCGCGGATAACCTCCATGCCCCCCATGTAGGGACGCAGGACGTCGGGCACCACGATGGAGCCGTCTTCCTGCTGATAATTCTCCAGCACGGCCACCAGCGCGCGCCCAACAGCCACGCCGGACCCGTTCAGCGTATGCACGAAGCGAGTCTGCTTCTCGCCCTCGGGGCGGAAGCGCGCCTTCATGCGGCGAGCCTGAAAGTCGCCGGTGTTGGAACAGCTTGAAATCTCGCGATAGCGTCCCTGCCCCGGCAACCAGACTTCGAGGTCATAGGTCTTGCGGGCCGAGAACCCCATGTCGCCCGTGCACAAGGCAAGCACACGGTATGGCAGTTCCAGGCGCTTGAGCACCTCCTCGGCACAGGCCGTCATGCGGTCGTGCTCGGCCTCGGACTCCTCGGGCGTGGTCACGGACACCAGTTCGACCTTCTCGAACTGATGTTGGCGGATCATGCCGCGCGTATCCTTGCCTGCCGCCCCGGCTTCGGAACGGAAGCACAGAGTAAAAGCCGTCATGCGGATAGGCAGGCGGGCCGGGTCGAGAATGTCGCCGGCCACCGTGTTGGTCAGCGTGACTTCGGCCGTAGGGATCAACCAGCGGCCCTGCTCGGTGCGGAACAGGTCGTCGGCGAACTTCGGCAACTGGCCGGTACCGATCAGCGGTTCGTCGTTGACCAGGACCGGGGTGTTCATCTCGGTATAGCCATGCTCGGTGGTGTGCAGGTCGAGCATGAACTGCGCCAGCGCGCGTTCCAGGCGGGCCAGAGCGCCGCGCAGGATGACGAAGCGGGCGCCCGACAGCTTGGCCCCGCCCTCGAAATCCATCAGCCCCAGGGCAGTACCGAGCGCGTCGTGCTCCTTGGGATCGAAATCAAACCGGCGCGGTGTACCAACGCGGCGCACTTCGACATTGTCGTCCTCGGACGTTCCAGCGGGGACCTCGGGCAACGGCGGGTTGGGGATGGCCAGCAGCACGGCGTCCATGTCGGCCGCAAGCTGGCGTGCCTCGTCCTCCAAGTCGGCCATCTTCTGCTTGATGGCCGCCACTTCATCCATCAACGCCTGGGCGTCACCACCGTCCTTCTTGACCTTGCCGATCTCACGCGAGGCTTCGTTGCGGCGGGCCTGCAACGTCTGCAACTCGGTTTGGACGGCACGGTTTCGCTCGTCCTGGGCGACAATGCGCGCCGCAAGAGGCTCTGCACCGCGACGGGCCAAGGCATCGTCCAGGGCATCGGGATTCTCACGAATCCATTTCAGGTCCAGCATGTGCAGCCGCTCGGTCAATGGGTGGGAAGAAAGCCGCGATGGTGCGGCCCTCGATGGCGAGAAGGTTTACGCGTTGAAGTCGGTTTCCTCAACCCCGTCGGCGTCATCCAAAGGCTCGTCGCCGTCTTCGGCCGCCTTCTTTTTCTCGACCATGCGGACCGAGAGAATGGACAACTCGTACAGGAGGATCATCGGCACGGCCAAACCGATCTGACTGATCACGTCCGGCGGCGTAAGTATGGCGGCCATGATAAAAATGCCGACCACGGCGTAGCGGCGCTTGGCCGCCAGCCCAGCCGACGTGACCAGCCCCACCCTGCCCATCAGGGTCAGCGCGACGGGAAGCTGGAAGCTAATTCCGAACGCAAAGATCAGCTTCATCACGAGGTCGAGGTACTCCCCGACCTTGGCTTCAAGCTGTATGGGCAGAACAGTTTCCGCGCCGGTCGTCTGGAATCCCAGCAAAAACCGCCATGCCATTGGAATAATGAGATAATAGACCAATGCCGCGCCCGTGGCGAACAGCACCGGAGAGACGAACAGGAACGGCAGGAACGCCTTCTTCTCGTGCTTATACAGTCCGGGCGCGATGAACATCCACAATTGCGCGGCGAACATGGGGAACGCCAGCACGGCCCCGCCGAAGAACGCCACCTTGATGTAGGTGAAGAACGCTTCGGTCAGCGCGGTGTAGATCATCCGTTGCGACCCGCCGACATCGTTCATGATGTCGGCCAGCGGCTGAACCAGGAACCCGTAGATCTGCTCGGCCACGAAATAGCAGCCGAGGAAGGCCACCAGTAGCGCCAGGACGGAGTACAAAAGGCGTGTGCGCAACTCCAGCAGATGCTGGAGCAGCGGCATTTTGTTGTCTTCTGGATCTTCGGCCACGACGCTCACGCCTTATCAGTCCTTCGCCTTCGTCTCGACCGCGTCGGACGTCGTGACGGGATCGGCTGGCTGCGTCGGCAGGGCCGGCCCCGTGGGGTCGATGCGGTCGTCCATGCTCAGGGTCGGCTTGGCCGGCGCGTCATCGATGTGCAGCGACCGCTGAATCGTCCCGTCGGGGTCCACGGCCTTGTCGATCTCCCGGCCGATGTCGGTCCGGGAAAGACGGCTCGCTTCCTTTTTAAGGTCGTCCAGTTCGGCCTCCTTCACCACGTCATCAAGATGGCGCTGGAAGTCACCGGCCAAGCTGCGGGCCTTGCGCACCCATCTTGCGATGGTACGCATGGCGTTGGGCAGCTCCTTGGGTCCAAGCACGATCACGGCCAGAACGGCTATGAGCGCGATCTCGGACCACCCGAGGTCAAACATGCTGATCTACCGGTTGGTCGGATGAAAGAGATGCTCAGCCCTTGTGGGCCGCGCGATCCTTTTCCTCACTGGTGGAAGTGGAGGCGGAAGCAGTGCTGCCCGTCTCGATCGCCTTCTTGTCGCCGGCGGCCGCGCTGTCCCCGTCCGAGCCGTCGTCCTTGAGGCCCTTCTTGAACGCGTTGACGCCCTTGGCCACGTCGCCCATCAAGCGCGGGATCTTGCCCGCCCCGAACAACAGCAGGACGACGACCAATACGATGACCCAGTGCCAAATGCTGGTAAAACCCATACCTGTCCCAACTCCCAAATCTGTGTTTCTCGCCTTCCGGGCGCCGCGCGGGCGCCGCTGGCCGAAACATTCGTTTTCACGGGCCGTGCCGGATGATCGCAGATTGCCGCCCGACCCGCAACATTACCGGAACACCCGTGGGCAGTATCGTTACCCTTCCGACGCGGCGGCCCCATCAAGAGGATAAACAAACGCCTGCGCATGATCGAGAACGACTTCGAGAACTTCGCCGGGCGGCGGAAGAAACTGTCCCGGCATCCGGGCATGCAAATGGACCGTTCCGCGTTCCGAACACTTGGCCGCCATGTGGATGAGGCTGGTGCGGCCAAGCATCCGGCTTTCCAGGACCGTCGCCCAGGATTGCGGTTCGGCCCCGTCCTCAAGCGCACGCAGATCCAACGCCTCCGGCCGGATGAGGACTTCGGCCGTGCCGCCCTCCTCCACGCCGCGCGCCTCCAGCGCCCCGAACGGCGTCTGCACATGACCATGACGGACGCGGCCTTCCAGGCGGTTGACCTCCCCGAAGAAGCGCGCGGCAAAGGCACTGCGCGGCTTGCAGTAAAGCTCCACCGGGCTGCCCATCTGCACGATCCGGCCGCCCTGCATCAGGGCGATCACGTCGGCCATGAACATGGCTTCTTCGGGGTCGTGCGTGACCAGCAAAGCGGAAATTCCGGTATCCTTGAGAACATGCAGGGTTTCGTCGCGCACCTGATCGCGCAGCCGCTTGTCCAGCCCGGAAAACGGCTCGTCGAGCAGCATCAGGCGCGGCTTGGGGGCCAACGCGCGAGCCAGACCGACGCGCTGCTGCTGCCCGCCCGACAGTGTATGCGGATAGGCCTGGGCGTGGGCCCCCATGCCCACCCGTTCCAGAGCTTCCATGGCCCGGTTACGGCGCTCGTCGGCGCCAAGGTGGCTGATCCCAAAGGTCACGTTGTCGATCACCTTGAGGTGCGGAAACAGCGCGTAGTCCTGAAACAGGAACCCCACGCTGCGGCGCTCCGGGGGCACGAACGCGCCCTGCCCAGCCACCGGCTGCCCGCCGATCCACACCGTGCCCTGGTTGGGCGTTTCAAGCCCGGCGGCGATGCGCAGGGTGGTCGTCTTGCCGCAGCCGGACGGCCCGAGCAGGCACATGAACTCGCCCGGCCCGATGGCAAAGCTGACATCCCGCACCACGGTCGTATCGCCATAGGCATGGCTGACGTGGTCCAGGGCAAGGCCCGCGTGCTGCGGGTCCATCTGGTCCCGGAATTTGGTCGGCCGGATGGGGTCAACGCGCATCAGTGGTCACTCCTCGTCCAGGAGGTCGAGTTGCGGCCTGCGCACCCGGACTTCCCCCTCATCCCCGTTGTCTTCGTCTATGTCCACCGGCGCGCCATCGTCACGCGCCCGCGCGCCATAAGCTGCGATGGCCGGGCGGGCATCCAGCAGGCCGGCGGCCTTCAACTCCTCGACCCCCGGCAGGTCGGACAGTCCATCCAGCCCGAAATGATCCAGGAACGCCGCGCTGGTGCCCCAGGTCAGCGGACGTCCCGGCGTCATGCGGCGCCCACGCGGCCGGACCCAACCGGCCTCCATCAAGATATCCAGGGTTCCCTTGGACACCGCGACGCCGCGAATATCCTCAATCTCGGCGCGGGTGACGGGCTGGTGATAGGCAACGATCGCCAGGGTTTCCAGGGCCGCGCGGGTCAGTTTTCGCGGCTCGTCCCGATCCACCTGCAACAGGGCGGCCAGGTCTTGCGCGGTGCGAAACGCCCAGCCATCGCCGAGACCGCGCAGTTCCACGCCGCGCCCCCGGTAATGCTCGCGCAACTCGTCCAGAATCTTCCCCACGTCCACCCCGGCGGGCAGGCGTTCGGCCAGCAGCTTGGCGGTCAACGGCTCGGCGGCGGCAAACAACAGCGCCTCGACAATGCGCAGGTGCTGGTGGTGATCGACGTCGAAGCTGGTGGCGATTTGGTTCACGATTAACTCTCGACCTCCTCGTCCCTTTCTGGCGCGTCGGTCCGCGCGCGCAACCAGATAGGAGAAAAATGCCCGCCCTCCTGCCGCAACTCAAGCCTTCCCTGCTTGGCGAGTTCCAGCGAGGCAATGAAATGCGCGCACATAGCCGACCGCCGCAGCAACGGATCGGCCAGATCCTGAGGCAGATAACGCCGCAACGTCTGCCAGTCGGGCATGGTCCCCAGCAACCGGCTCAGCCGCTTGATCGCGTCATCCACCGAGTAAAGACTGAGCGGCTCGATCTGGAGTTCGCTGGCCCCCTGGCGCCGCTTGAAATCGCCATACGCCTTGAGAAGATCGTACAGCGTGACGTCCCACACCGCATGGGACACCACCGAAATCCCCTCGGGCATGCCGCGCGGAAAGACATCGCGGCCCAGGCGCGGCCGTTCGATCAGTTGGGCGCCAACCGCCTGCATGGCCTCCAGGCGCTGCAACTGGAATTGCAGGGCGGCGGCCATCTCCTCGCCGCTCGGTTCCTCGTCGCCGGGCACCGGCGGCAGCAGCAGTCGGGACTTGAGGTAGGCCAGCCACGCCGCCATCACCAGATAGTCGGCCGCCAATTCCAGATGGTCGCGGCGGGCCTCGGCGATGAAGGCCAGATACTGTTCGGCCAGTTGCAGGATGGAGATGTGGACCAGATCAACTTTCTGGTCACGGGCCAGTTGCAGCAGCACGTCGATGGGGCCTTCGTAGCCCTCCAGATTAACCACCAGCGATTTGGCCGGGGCATCATCTTCATCGAACGTCACCGCCTCGGCCATCACACCAAGCCGGCAAGGGTCAGTAGCAAGCGGCCGAGTTCCATGGCAGGCATCCCGATCAGCCAGTAGAACACATTCAAATCCACTCCGATTTGCTGGCCAAGGAATGGCAACAGGAACGCCACGCCCAGGATAATCACCATACCCGTCCGCTCGAGCCGGGCCAGCGGATAGGCCAGACTGTCGGGCAGCAGCCCCACCGCCACCCGCCCCCCGTCCAGCGGCGGTATGGGCAGCATATTGAACAGCGCGAGGATCAGGTTGATCTGGAGCGCGTTGATGAGGTTGCGGGCCGTCCACTCCTGCGCGCCCTCCGGCAGGAAGGCGGCAGCGTGCAACGACAGAACCGCCACCACGGCCAGAGCCAAGTTGGTCGCAGGCCCGGCGATCGCCACCCACACCATGTCGCGGCGCGGGTTGTTCAGGCGGCGGAAATCCACCGGCACCGGCTTGGCCCATCCGAACATGATGCCGCCGAGGGCGAACAGCATGGCGGGCAGAACCACCGTCCCGAACGGGTCGATGTGGCGCAGTGGATTGAACGACAGCCGCCCCGCCATCCGCGCGGTCGGATCCCCCAGGCGCCACGCGACGAACCCATGCGCCGCCTCATGGAACGTGATGGCGACGAGGACCGGCAAGACCCAGGTGGAGAACGTATAGAACCAGTCGGCGTCCAGCCCGAACATGCGTGCTATCCTCAGCCAGCCAGCAGCCGGGCCAACTCGGCCTCGGCCTCGGCGGCGGCGACCGGCGGCGACGCGGCGCGCTGGGTCTGAACACGCGCCCAGCGACCTTGCGCAGCCTCGTCGAGCGGACGGCACCCCGCCATTACGGCGGCCATTTCAGCCATGTCGCCGTTACAGTGCAGAACAAGATCGCACCCGGCATCCAGCGACGCGATGGCGCGATCCTCGAAACGCCCGCTCAGCGCCTTCATGGAGAGATCATCGGTCATCAACAGCCCGTCAAAGCCCAGGTCGCGCCGGATTACGCCCTCGATCACCGCCTTCGAGGTGGTGGCCGGACGGTCGGCGTCCAGGGACGTGTAGACGATGTGCGCCGTCATGGCAAAGGGCGCATCGGCCAAGGCGCGGAACGGCACGAAGTCCCGCGCCTCAAGCTCGGCGCGCGGTGCATCCACCACAGGCAGGTCGAAATGGCTGTCCGCCAGGGCCCGGCCATGGCCGGGAATATGCTTGATGACGGGGTAGACGCCGCCTTCGAGAAAGGCATCCATGACCACCCTCCCCAGGGCAGCGACCACCGCTGGGTCGGCCGAAAACGCTCGGTCCCCAATGATGTCGTGCGCCCCGACGGCCGGAACGTCGAGCACCGGGGCGCAATCCACGTCCACGCCCAGGCCGCGCAGTTCAGCCGCCATGAGGGCTGTATTCAGGCGCAGCGCCCGAACCGCGCCGTCAGGATCGCGCTCATACAAGGCCCCAAAAGGCAGCATCGGCGGCGCATCGCGCCACTGCGGCGGGCGCAGACGGCGCACCCGGCCGCCTTCCTGGTCGATCAGGATCGGCGCGTCGCGCCCAACGGTGTCGCGCAGGGCGGCGGTCAGGGCGCGGACCTGATCCGGGGTCTGGATGTTGCGGGCGAACAGGATGAAGCCGAACGGATCGGACTCGGCGAAAAACCGCCGTTCCTCCTCGCTCAGTACAGGCCCGGCGCAGCCCAGCAGGGCCGCCGTCGGAACACGTCCGTTATTGGCCGACAAACAAGCACCCCACTTTCCGCTTGGCAAGCTCGTCACACAGCGTGCGCGCCGCGGCGTCACTGGACAGCCCAGTCGCGCGGACACGATAGAACACGCCCTTGGTGCCCAGGTCTGCCTTCTGGATGACCGGCGAAAGAGTTCCCAGAAGATCGGGATGCTTGCCCTTGAGGTCTTCCCACAGCTTGCGGGCCGAGGCATCATCGCGCAGCGCCGCGAACTGCACCGTATAGGCGCCTGCCGCGGCAGCGGTCTGCTGAGGCTGCGGCGCCGGGGCCTTAACAGGCTCCTCCGCCTTCACCGGGGCTGGGACAACAGGCGCCGGGACAACAGGCGGAACAACCGCCGGCGCGGAAACGACAGGAGCCGGAGCCACTGCGGTTGCCGCTGTCGGAGCCACCGGCGCCTGAGCCGCCGATATGGCGGGAATGGGCGCCGCCGGGCGAGCCTCGACCACCGACGGAACATCCAACGCGCGCTCGGCCGGTTCATCCAGCGGCGGCGGCGGCGGGGTCATGTCGGTGGCGGCCAGCGGGCGCGGCATCTGGGCCACAGCAGGCGGTGCCGACGGAACAACAGGCTCGGGCAGCAGGTTTTCGACATCCGATGCACCACCGGCACCGGAGCGCTCAAACACCAATTTGTCCTGGTTGGGAACCTGCATCCCGCCCGGATCGGCTGGGCGGACCTTGTAAGGTCCACCATCGGCCGGAACCAATTGCGGCGTTACCGTCCCCGATGTCCCGCTTTCGCGCGGCAACAGGTAGAATCCTGCCGCTCCCGCAACCGCGACACCGATCAGCAGTCCGCCAATCAACAGACCACGGCTTTTCACGCCGTCATCACTGCCGCCGCGCCCGCTCTCGTCGGACTCGCCCGTCAGGCGTTCGGGGATGAGATCCAGCAGATCATCCTGTGACTCGTCCTGGGGGTAGCGGGGATCACCCGGCCGTTGTGATGACATTACCGCATCTCCTCAACCGGTTGCACACCGAAAACCGTCAGGCCCGACGCTATCACCGTCGCCGCGCTTCGCACAAGGGCAAGGCGGGCGAGCGACAGCGGGCGGTTCTCGGGGTCCAGGAACCGAAGCTCGGCATTTTCCCGCCCCTTGTTCCACAACTGGTGGAACGCCGAGGCCACGTCGTTCATGTAATAGGCCAACCGGTGCGGCTCGTGCGCCTCCGCCGCGCCTTCAACCAGACGCGGCCAACCGGCGACAAGGCGCATCAGGGCGATTTCGTCCGCATCGGTCAGCAGGCTCGGATCGGCGCTGTCGGCCAAGGCCGTGTCGCTCAGATCC
>JBAYSM010000051.1:0-19282 GCA_041676205.1 Rhodospirillaceae bacterium
CAGGGGTCCATCACCGGCCTGTTCACCGTGCTGGTCGAAGGCGACGATCACAACGAACCGATCTCTGACGCCGTGCGCGGCATTCTCGACGGGCATATTGTACTGGAACGCGCCATTGCGGAGCGGGGCCGCTACCCGTCCATGAACATTCTTCGGTCGGTGTCCCGAACCATGCCGGGCTGTAACACCGAGGAGGAAAACATGCTGGTGCAGGGCGCGCGCGGCATCATCACCACCTACGAGGACATGGCCGAAC
Source organism: Rhodospirillaceae bacterium (assembly GCA_041676205.1). Classification (GTDB taxonomy): domain Bacteria; phylum Pseudomonadota; class Alphaproteobacteria; order Rhodospirillales; family Rhodospirillaceae; genus Cauispirillum. Next base: position 257 of record JBAYSM010000051.1, read on the forward strand.
TGATCCGCCTGGGCGCCTATCGCAAGGGGTCCAACGACGATGTCGATGTGGCGATGGAGCTTTATCCGCGCATCGAGGCGTTCTTGTCCCAGCCCAAGGGCGAACCGACCGAGATGGAGCAGTGCTACGCCATGCTGGCCGACTCGCTGGGTCTGAACTGGCCGCTCAATCTGTCGCCCCAGGAATAGGTTGAGGCATGCCGACCACGGACCTCAAGGCGGTGATCCGCCTCCGTAAGTGGGAGGTTGACGAGAAACGCCGGGTGCTGGGCGAGATGATCGCCGAAGAAGCCCTCCTGCGGAAGCGCCGGGTGGAGCTTAAGGAAGAAGTGCTGCGGGAAAACGAATGCGCCAGGGAGTTTGTTCATCTGGCCGATATGACCTTGGGGTCCTACGCCGCCCGCGCCTACGCCCGCCGCTTGCAACTCAACGCCGCCATCGTCGATGCCAAGAAGCGGATCGAGCAGGCGCGCGATGAACTTGCCGATATGTTCAAGGATCTCAAAACCTTGGAACTGGCCCAGGAAGCCCGCGACGAAGCCGAGCGTAAGGAACGGAACCGCAAGGAACAACTCGTCATGGACGAGATTGGCCTGGAACTGTTCCGGCGCCGCGAGGGCGATTCTGTTAGCTAACGCTCACCCAGTGACCCATCCAGGCCCCGGCCGGGCAGGCTGGGGGTCAGATAGCGGGCGGAGACGAAGCCGTTCAATGTATCGTCGATGAACACCCGCACCCAACCGCCACCCGGCGCGTTGTCCGACACCATGACCACTGTTCCGGCATCCAGCTCCGCTATGACCGGATGATCCGACCCGGGGCCGCTCCGCAGCGGCAGGGCCGGACGGGTGACTTCGTACAGGTGGCCGTTGCGGAGCAGGAACGGGCGCTCCAGACCGGGGATGCCGTCGCGCACCGGGGCGAGTACAAAGGCCGGAGGCTGACGGCTTGGGGCTTGGCGCGCGCCCCACAGATTGAAATCCGTCCAGATCGCCAGACCGGCAAGACCAACCGCCGCCACGGCCACGAAGGGCAGCGCCTGGGCCGCGCGCAGCCCGGTGAGGCCCTGCCAACGGTCGCGCAGCACACGGCGGGGATCGTGGGGGACGGCGGCGACCAGGGAGCGGGTGGTCCGCCGATCCTCGTCAGTGTCGGCAAATGCCAGCGCCTGCAAGGCGAGGCCGCGCGCCACGTCGTCATCGCCACGGAGCAGAAACGCGCGAGCCTGCCGCAGCAGAAGACTGTGATTGGCCTGCCGGGGCATGTGCCCGCCGCGCAGCAGGACAGCGAGGGTCCGTAGGGTGTGGAATGGTCCCCACGGCAGGCTCCACCACCCGCGAACCCATGTGGACAGCGCAAGCCGTAACGCAGCGGCATCGGCACAGCGGCGGCAGAACACGCCCTCAACCCGGCCAACCACGGAACGTATGATTTTGCCCTGCACGGTCGGGAAGACCACGAAGCGTGGTTGCGCGGCGACCTTTCCGCAGGCGCTACAGACGTGGGGCCGGTAAGGCTCAGGGTCGGCGGCAGCGCTTTTCAGGCGGCCGGAATCATAGGCCGCGCGGGCCAGGGGATCGGACAGCGTGCGATAGGCCTCGGACAACCGCTGAAACTCGTCACGGGCATCTGATCGAGGGTTCCGGTCGGGGTGCAGAACCTTGGCCCGCCGGCGATACGCCGCCTTGATGACGTCCGCCGTCGCACCGGGCACAACGCCGAGTGTGCGGTAAAAGCCGCGGGGATCCGATGGAGGGTACGCCATTACCGCCTGTTTGATCGGGCTAATTTCGAGCGAAGGGAGGCCGCCTGACGAGGGCCTCCCGAGTGCGCAATGACCATATCATGCCATGGGTGCCGGATGCTTTGGGATTACACCATCATGCCGTTTAGCGTCGGTTCCGCGCCGACCGGCGGGCCGGCAAAGCGATCACTGACATGGAACGTCACGCCCCCCTTGAGCGCCAGGGCCAGGGCCGAGTTGGCAAAGATGCCCGCGATCTCGTGGCGCATGGCGGTGGGGAGGGCGGCATGGGTGCGGACGATCAGGTCCAAGCGCCGGTCGTGTTTTTTGTACAGCCCGTCGAGTTGCAGCGCGCCCAACCGCGACAGGTCCAACTGAATCAGGAAACGCTGGCTGCCGCCACCTTTGCCGTTGCGCTCGTTTTCCCCGTCCTCGGCGTCGCCATGGCGCCGTGTGATGATCTGAATGCGTTCGATGGTCCCGCCGACGGCAAAGGGCATGGACAGGGTGCGCCACTCGGCGCCGCTGCCGTCGCGCACGGTACTCGCCGCGTCCCGCAATCCGTCGCCCAACCCGCGTAAGGCCCGTGCGCCTCGTGGTCCCGCCTTGTCCAGGGCGCGCAAGGCATCATTGCCGATCCAGGCCCTGATATCGCCGCTGGCCGCCGCCTGCGCGAACGCAACGGTATTGGTCAGCATGCGGCCATCTGGCGCAGGCAGCATCGTGGCCATTCGGCGCGCTGCCTCGGGGTCCAGAGTGGACAGTGTGGTCATTGCCTGCGCGAAGGCGGCCCCGGCCGGGCCACCGGGCAGCGGCAGTGGCAGCGGGGTAATCTGGGGCGGCTGCGGAGTTTGCGCGGCAGTGACTTCGAGGACCACCGTGGCGCCTGGCGCCAGCGCCGCAGGAGCCTGAAGGGCCAGGGTTCCCGCCGACGTTGACACCAAAGCAAGGCCGCCCGCTGGATGCGCCTGCACGGTGCCGGTCAGCACCGTCGGAGCGGAGGCGGCGGCGTTTACCCCAACCGTTGGCGCGGGGGCCGTAGCGGTCGACGTGAGGACGGGGGCACCGGCCGCTGCCGGACTGGGCGCCGTGGTAGCGGTAAGCGGTGATGCAGCATTAAGGGGCGCCGTTGGCTGGCCGCCCACGGGCGCGGTGCCAGGGGCCGGCGCCGGTGCTGTGCTTCCCGCCGTCACGGTAGCCGCCTGACCCGCCGCCGCGGCAGTGGCTCCCGGCGACCCCGCGAGCGCCGTCTGGCCGGTTGGGAGAGTGTTGCCCCCAGTGGCCATGGCAGGCGCCGAACCCATACCTGATGGAAGCGTCATTACCGCCGGGTTGGCCGCAGGCGTGACGGTGGCAAGCCGCACGGTCAGTTCAGTGCCCAGCGGCCAGGATGGCGCCCCTGCCGCCGGGACTGTTCCGGCCGGTGGAACCTGGACCACCACCGCAGGAATGCCCGCCGGGCGCTGCGCCCCAAATCCTTGGACCCCGGCAGATATTCCCGCCGCCAGCGGCGGGGCGGCTTGCGGCTGGACTTGCGGGGGCGGGGTGTGGGCCGGTCCGGTTGGTTTGCCGTCGATGGCGGTCAGCCGGACCTGGACTTGTTCATTCAGGGTATTGGCCAGTTGCAGGGTAATTTGGCTGCCGGGAACGACCGGCAGCGCCTGCGGGGTGCGCAGGGATAACTGCCCCAGCGCGGTTTCGACCACCACCTGATTGCGGGTCGGCATCTCGACGACGCGGGCCTCCAGAACCTTCAGGGCGGCCAGCTTCATAAGCACGTCAGCCGGTGCGCTGGCCGTCAGCAACGCAGCCGGAATCGGGGCCGGGGCGGACGCCGGGACGGGGGGCGACGGAGGCGTCACTGTCGTCATGGGGTGTCCGCCTTCGGCTCCAGAGCTTTAGTTGCCGGCCAACAAGCGGTCGGCGATGGCCTCCACGTCGATGGCCGCATCGGCGTTGGGGCTGCGGATGAGGATCGGCGTCTGGTTGCGGATGGCCTCGCGCACCCGCATGTCGCGGCGGATGATGCCGACCAACTGCGGGCTGATCTTGAGGAACCCTTCGCAGGCTTTGCGCAGGGTGTTGTAGGTGCGCTCTCCTTCACGGGTGGAGTTCGCGGCGTTGACCACCACGCGGATGTCCGTTCCCGGCCGTTCAAGGATTGTCACCTTGATGAAGGCGTAGGCATCAGTCAGCGAGGTCGGTTCGTCCGAGGTCACGACCAGAATGGTCCCGGCGGCGCGGGCCAACTGGCGGACCGATTTTTCCACCCCGGCGCCAAGGTCAAGGATGACCTTGTTATATCCGGCGGAGGCAACCACCAGATCCTCGCCCAATACCTGAAGACGTGACAGCGGGATGTTGGCGAGTGACCCAGACCCCGACCGTCCGGCGATCACGTCGAACCCGCCGGGTTCGTACCGCTGACAGGCTTGGTTCAGGGTGGTCTTGCCGGTAATCACACCACCAAGGTCGGTGTTCGGCATCAGGCCGAGTTGGATGTCCACGTTGGCGAGGCCGAGGTCGCCATCGAATAACAGCGTGCTCTGGCCGCGCAGGGCCAAGGCGTGGGTCAGCGTGATCGAGAACCACGTCTTGCCGACGCCGCCTTTGCCGGACGCCACGGCGATGATGTTGCGTCCCCGTTGACGCGGCCCGGCGCTTGGCGCCAGGACGGGGCGTGGCCCGGAGCTGGGGATCTGACTGTTCATCGGCTGGCCTCTAGCTTGTCAGGATCGTCACTGTGGTCGTCAGGGTCAAAATCGTCGAGAAGGGAGAAAATTGGTCTCCCTTCCGGTTCGGCCGGGGGCATTTCGCCCTCGTCCTCCTCGCCCCTGAAGTCGCGGTGCACTGCCGCGCGATGAATTTCGGCATTGGGGTGGACCGGCGGCGGCCGATAGGGCTGGGGAGCCGGGCGGGCCGCGCCGGTCTGATTGGGAGGCAGCGATGACGGTTGGGACCGCAAAGGCGGCTGCGTCACGGCCTGGGCCTGTGGCGGCGGGCCGCCGTTGGCGTCCATTTCCTCCTCGGCCGTCGGCGGCACCAGCAGGCGCGCCATGCTGACCGGCGAGATTGGGCACAGGCCGTTGGCCACGTGCGGATTGATGCTGACTTCACAGAACATGAACTGGCCGGTGTCGGCGGCGGCCAGCACGGCGCCCAGGCGGCGGGTGATGTCCAGGCGGGTGGCGAGCAGGCGGCTGGCGCCGATCTCGGCAAACGCCTCGGCCACTTCCTCGGCCTCCACCGGATCGCCGCCGGCAGCCATGACCAGGACCGGCTCGACCGCCGAAACGTCCACCATGTCGCGCAGGAAATCCATGTCCTGGGGGTGGAACGGGTTTAAGCCAGGGGTATCGACGAACACCAGGTCGTATTGCTGCGAAGCCTCGCGGGCCATGTCGCGCAGGGCATCGCCGCCGCGCGCCTTGCGCAGGTCGATGTCGAGAATGCTGGTGAACGCCGAAAGCTGCTCCAGCGCCCCGGCCCGCACGGAATCCGCCGTGATGACGCCGACCGAACGGCCCGCCAGACGGGCGCGGGCGGCCAGCTTGGCAACCGTGATGGTCTTTCCGGCACCGGGCGGGCCGACCATCATGAACGGGCGGGGGGCGCGGCGTTCAGGCAGCGGGGCAAAGGAGAACAGCTCGTCGAGCGCGGCGGCGCAGGCCATGGTCGCGCTGGAGGTGTCCAACTTGCGGGCGGCCGACACGATCTTCTCGATCAGGCGCGGTGGCAGGCCGTGATAGACCAGCGCCTCGCGCACGCGGTCGGACACCGGAGCCGGAGCGGCGCCATCGAGAAGCTGATGGATTTCATCGTCGGTGCTGGCTTCCTCCAAGGCAGCGGTGATGCGCACGCCCTGGCTGCCCGAGGCGCGCTGGGTCGATACGATGATCGCATCGTCGCCCAGTTCGGCGCGCACCAGGGCCATGGCCTCGGCCATGCTGGGGGCGGAGTAGCTTTTCAGTCGCATGGGACTGCCTCCCGCCCATTAGGGACGCTGTTGAGGACGCGGATGGGCATCATATCTGCCCCAATGTCTTGATGCGGGCCTTGGGATGGATTTCGTTCTGGCTCATGACGACGGTCATCGGACGGAACCGCTCCACAATAGACCGAACGTAGGGACGCACGCCGGGACTGGTCAGCAGAACCGGAGCCTCGCCCTGCATGGCGAACCGCTCGAAAGTCTGGCGGACCTGAGTGATGAACTCGTGGAGGCGGCTCGGCGGCATGGCCAACTGCTTGTCCTCGCCTTGCCCAACGAGGCTTTCGGCAAAGGAATGCTCCCATTCCGGCGACAGGGTGATCAGCGGAATAATCCCTTCTTCGTCGGCGTTGGTGTCCGACATCTGGCGGGACAGGCGTGACCGCACATGTTCGGTGATCAGCATGACGTTGCGGGTCATTCCGGCGGCCTCGGAAATTCCTTCCAGGATGGACGACAGGTCGCGGATGGACACGCGCTCGTTCAGCAGGTTCTGGAGCACGCGCTGGATGCCGCCGATGGTAATTTGGCCGGGCACCAGATCGGCCACCAGCTTCTGGTGTTCGCGATCCAGTTCGTCGAGCAGCTTCTGCGTTTCGGCAAAGGACAGCAGTTCGGCCATGTTCTCGCGCACCAGTTCGGTCAGGTGCGTGGTAATGACGGTCGGTGGATCGACCACCGTATAACCCCGGAACAACGCCTCTTCGCGGTTGGCCGGGTCAACCCACAACGCCGGCAACCCGAAGGTCGGCTCGCGGGTTTTTTCGCCAGCCAGCGTGATGTCCTCGCCGCGCGGGTCCATGACCAGCAGTTGCGACGGCCGCAGGTCGCCCCGCCCGGCTTCCACCTCCTTGATGTAGATGGTGTAGGTGTTGGCCGGAAGCTGCATGTTGTCCTGGATACGCACGCTGGGCATGATGAAGCCCATTTCGACGGCAAGCGCGCGGCGCAGGGCCTTGATCTGGTCGGTCAGGCGGTGGCTGCCGGTATTGGAAATCATCGACAACAGGCCATAGCCCATTTCCAGGCGCACCAAGTCGATCTTCAATGCCGTTGCGATGGGTTCTTCGGTCACTGGCGCGGCATCGCCGGTCATCTGGTCGCTGTGGAACGCCTTCTGTTCGGCCTCCCGCGTCTGCTTCTTGTCGAGCCAAAAGGCCGCGCCGCCCGCAATGCCGGCCAGCATGAAGAACGGGATAAACGGCGTTCCCGGTGCGATGGCAAGGACGCCCGCCACTGCGGCGGACATGCCCAAAGCCTTGGGGTAGCGGCTGAACTGCACGCCCAGCGCGACGTCGGTGCTTTCGCTCAGGCCCGCCTTGGTGACCATCATGGCGGCGCCGATGGAGATAATCAGGGCCGGGATCTGGCTGATCAGGCCGTCGCCGACGGTCAGGCGGGTGTAGGTGTCGGCGGCGGAGGCGAACGTCATGCCGTTCTGCGCCATGCCGATGATCATGCCGCCGACGATGTTGATGCCGGTAATCAGCAGGCCGGCCACGGCATCGCCGCGCACGAACTTCGAGGCACCATCCATGGCGCCGAAGAAGTCGCTTTCCTTCTGGAGTTCAGTGCGGCGCTGCACGGCCTCCTGCTCGTTGATGACGCCCGCCGAAAGGTCGGCGTCGATGGCCATCTGCTTGCCCGGCATGGCATCCAGGGTAAAACGCGCCGTCACTTCGGCGATACGCCCGGCGCCCTTGGTGATCACCATGAAGTTCACGATGATCAGGATGCCGAACACGATCACGCCGATAACGAAGTTGCCGCCCATGATGAACCCGCCAAAGGCCTGAATGACGGCTCCAGCGGCATCGGGGCCGTTATGGCCCTCCGACAGGATGAGGCGGGTGGACGCGAGGTTCAGTGCCAGCCTGAACAACGTCGTGATCAGCAGGATGACCGGGAACGAGTTCAGCTCCATCGCCTTTTCGATGAAGATGACGGTCATCAGGACCAGGATTGCCGACGTCAGCGACAACGCCAGTGCGACGTCGAGCAGCCACGGCGGCAGCGGCAGGATGAGGATGACCAGCGTCAGCGAAATGCCGATGGCCAGGAAAAGGTCGCCACGCTTCAGCGCACGCATCGCCCAATCGCGGGCGCCGTCCATGTTCATGGACGTCCCGGCGGCGCCATCGGCTCCGCCATCGGGTCCTTCGATCTGCTGCCTGTCGTCGGCCATGTGTCTATCAGGTCCCGGCTGTCGGTCTACATGAGGAGGTCAGGGGGCAGGGGGTCAGGGTGCGCTTTCCGCGTCCCCTGGCGGCGGCACGGGTAGTCCCTGGTCGCTGTAGAGCTTCAGCTTGTTACGCAAGGTGCGGATGGAAATGCCCAGGATGGTGGCCGCGTGGGTGCGGTTCCCCAGGGTGTGGCGCAGCGTGTCGATGATGAGGTCGCGTTCGACGTCGGCCACCGTCCGTCCGACAAGGCCGCCTGTCGTGGCATCGTTACCGCGCGCTCCGGCATCGTCGGTGCCGCTGCCGCCCTCGCCGGGTTCGGCATCGGGCAGCAGGATGGCGTCGGGTTCAATGGTGTCGCCGCCGGCCAACAGCACCGCGCGGTGTATGGTGTTCTCCAACTCCCGGACGTTGCCGCGCCAGCGGTGGCGCTTGAGCAGCGCCATGGTCTCGGGGCTGATCGGGCGGTCCGGCGCGCCGTTCAAATCGGCGTACTTGTGGGCGAAGTGCGTGGCCAACGTCTCGATATCGGCCGGGCGCTCGCGCAAGGGGGGAAGGGTCAGCGTCACCACGTTGAGGCGGAACAGCAAGTCCTCGCGGAAGGTGCCCTTGCGGACTTCCTCGGTCAGGTTGCGGTTCGACGTCGCCAGGATGCGCACGTTGATCTTGACCGGCTGGTTGCCGCCGACGCGGGTCACTTCGCGCTCCTGAAGCACGCGCAGCAGCTTGGCCTGAAGGCGGACATCCATCTCCGAGACTTCGTCGAGCAGCAAGGTGCCGCCGGCGGCTTCCTCGAACTTGCCGATGCGCCGTGCCACCGCCCCGGTGAAGGAGCCTTTCTCGTGGCCGAATAACTCGGATTCCAAAAGGTTTTCGGGAATGGCCGCGCAGTTGACGGCGATGAACGTATTGCCAGCCCGGCGCGATCGATTGTGGATGTGGCGGGCCATCAATTCCTTGCCGGTCCCTGACTCGCCCACGATCAGGATGCTGGCCTCGGCCGGAGCAACCTGATCGGCCATTTTCATGACCTTGTGCATGGACGGATCGCCAAAGATGATCGCGCAATCTTGGTAGGCGACCGCTTCAAGGACGGCGGCAATCAGTTCCGGGTCGGGCGGCAGGGGAACGAATTCCTTGGCACCCGCGCGAATGGCGGCAACGGCCATGCGGCTGTCAGTGCCCACGCCACAGGCGATCACGGGCATGGAGAAGCGTTCGGCGACCAGGGCGTCGATCATTTTCTGGACGTCCAAGGTGGCGTCCATCATCACCAGATCAGCGCCCTGGCCAGCGCGCAGCAGTGCCATCGCGCCGGTGACGTCATCGGCTTGGCTCACCTTGGCGCCGCGGCGCATGGCGATTTGGCTCGCCACGCCGATTTGGCCACCCAGGGAACCGATGATCAACAACCGCATCCGAACCTACTCCAGCTTTGACGAATTCGACCTATGACCGCTCGGTCTTGATGATTTCCGTCATCGTGATTCCCAGGCGGTCTTCCACGACCACGACTTCGCCGCGCGCCACCAGACGGTTGTTGACGTAGATGTCGATGGCTTCGCCGACCTTGCGATCGAGTTCGACCACGGCACCACGGCCCAGCTTGAGAAGCTGGTTCACCTGCATGGATGACTTGCCCAGCACGGCCGAAACCTGCACCGGAATATCGTAGACGGCTTCCAGGTCAGCGGCCGAACGCGGCTTGTCGGGAACGTCGTCCGCAATCGCCGGTTCATAGGAATCATTGCCGCTGCGGTGGGGTTCACCCGGCAGTTCGTTCAGTTCCAGGTCCTTGTCGGCCATCATGCTCTCCCGTGAGCGGCATCGGGATCCGCGTCGGCGGGGTCCTCGGCCACAGCATCATATTCATCCGCGATCCCAGGGGCGCCCCCAGAGGCGGCGGCGTCATCCCCAAGGCCGGTGGTCTCAAAGTCGGTGTCTTCTATAACGGCATCGGGGTCGATTCCGGCATTTTTGAGGAACGTCGCGTCGTCGTCTTCTTCTCCATCTTCGTCTCCGCTCCAGGTCCCGGCGTCGACTTCGGCAACAGCCGTGGCGACGTCCGCCGGGGTCCAGTAGGCGTCGGCGTCGATTTCGGGCCAGACGTCGTCCAGTGCATGGTCCTCGGCCTCAGCCTCGGCCTCGGGTTCAGGCAGTTCCAACGCCTCGCCGCGCGAAAAGCGCGGAATGTTGCGTTCGATCAAAGCGTCGATTTCTGCCCAAAGACGCGTGGTGTTGCGTTCGGCGCCGCCGTCGGCCCATTCCACGCGGGCTTCGCCCTCACCCAAGGCGACATCCTCTATCACCACGATGCGACCGTCGAACCCGGTACGCTCGGCCATGCCGTCGAGAACGCGGCGGACCGGCGCAACCAGAACCGCCCCCACGCGGATCACCAGCCGGGGCTGGTTGGCAAGGGCTGGCAATAGGGCCTGAACCAGGGACGACACCTCCCGCGCGGCATAGTCCTCGGGGCAGTGGGGAAGGACCTTGCGGCACACGTCCACCGCCACCCGGACAGCCAACTCCCCGATCTCGTCATTGACGTCGGCGATGCGCTGCTGCAATGCCGGAAGCTGCATTGCAATGGACTTTACCGCCTCGGCCAGGGCGTGCCCCTGCGTAACGGTTGCTTCCTCCAGCGCCGCCGCGTGTCCGGCGACATAGGCATCCTCGCGGGCGAAGTGAAGGTCTTCCTCGGAGTAGGTCGGCGCTAGCGGTTCCGGCTCGGGTTCCGGTTCCGGTTCCGGCTCGGGTTCGGGAGCAGGGGCAGCGTTACGCGCGCCACCGTCCCGCGTCCGCGCCTCCGCGAACGCGTCCCCGGACGTGCCGTCATCGAAACTAACATCGAAGGTGAACTTGCGGACCGTTGACATGGTGGTCGGGTTCCAGCGCGGACCAGAGGGACGGAGAGGCGGCAGGCGGCAGGCGGGCAGGCGGGCGGGCCGGGGTTAGTAAATAAGCTCGTCGTCCTCCTTGCCCTCGGAGATGATGATCTGGCCGGAGTTGGCCAGTTCCTTGGCGAGTACGACGATGATGTTTTGCGCCTCGTCCACTTCGCGCAGACGGACCGGCCCCATGGCCTCCATGTCTTCGCGCAGCATCTTGCCGGCGCGCTCGGACATGTTCTTGAAGAACAGGTCCTTGAGGTTGTCGTTGGCGCCCTTGAGGGCCAGCCCCAGCTTGTCCTTCTCGACATGGCGCAGCAGGGTCTGGATGCCCTGGGTATCGATGCGCACCAGATCCTCGAACGTGAACATGAGCTGCTTGATCTTCTCCGCGCTCTCGCGGTTGCGCTCTTCCAGGGCGCCCATGAAGCGCGCCTCGGTGTTGCGGTCGAGGTTGTTGAAGATGTCGGCCATCATCTCGTGGGCATCGCGGCGCGCGGTGCGGGCAAGGTTGGACATGAACTCGGTGCGCAGGGTCTTTTCCACGCCGTCGAGGACTTCCTTCTGCACCGCTTCCATGTGCAGCATGCGCATGATGACTTCCATGGCGAAGCCTTCGGGCAGCAGCGACAGCACGCGCGCGCCGTGGTCGCCCTTGATCTTGGACAGCACCACCGCGACGGTCTGCGGGTATTCGTTTTTCAGGTAGTTCGCCAGCACTTGTTCATTCACGTTGCCCAGCTTGTCCCACATGGTGCGACCGGCCGGACCACGGATTTCTTCCATGATCGAGGCCACGCGGTCGCGGCCCAGGGACTTCATGAGCAGACGTTCGGTGGTGTCGTAGGAGCCGACCAGCGAGCCGGTATTGGAGATGGCGTCCGCGAACTCGACGAACAGGCGTTCGACGATGGTCGAACTGACGGTGCCCAGGTTCGCCATGATCTGGGACACTTCCTTGATCTCGTCGTCGTTCATCATCGCGAAGATTTTGACGGAATGCTCCTCGCCCAGCGACAGCATCATGATGGCCGCTTTCTGCGGTCCGGTCAGGCTGCGGTAATCTTCCTTGACGCGACCCACGGCGCGGACTCCTTGGTCTTAGGTTTCCTGGTAGAGCCAGTTGCGGATGATGCTGAGCGCTTCTTCCGGGTGCTTGTCGACGATTTCGCCGATCTTGCGCAGGCTGGAGGCCTTCACGCGGCCTTCGACCTTGTCGATGTCGATCAACTCGTCGGAAATGTCTTCTTCCTCGGGGATGGGGGCCGGGACGGAGCCGCCCGGACCCATCAACTGCGGTGTCAAAGTGCCGTCGGCCCCGATCATCCCGTCAGCCGAGGCCGCATGAGCCTCGAAGGCACGAGTGACCAGCGGGCGAACGACCAGAAGGATGATGAGCACCGCGACGATGGCCACGCCCAGGCCCTCGGCCATGCGCATGATCTCGTCCTTGGTGAAGCCCATGAACATCCAGGGTTCTTCGCCCTCCAGATCGAAGCTCTGGAACTGCATGTTGACCAGTTCGACCTGATCGCCCCGGTTGGCATCATAACCGATCGCGGTACGCACCAGCGCGGCGACCTGCTCCATCTGCTGTTCGCTGCGCGGCTGGTAGACCTGTTCGCCACCCTCGCCGGGCTGATAGGTGCCGTCGATCAGCACGGCGACCGACAGGCGGCTGATTACGCCGCCTTCCTTGACCTGATTGACGACTTTCTTTGACACTTCGAAGTTGACCGTCTCTTCAAGGCGGTTCTCCGTGTTGGTCGCCGAGGGACCCGTGGTATTCAGCTCCGCGTCGGGCAGATTCTGCGCCACCGAAACGGTGTCCGGGTCCGACTCGCGGGACTGGATGTTTTCTTCACGCGACACGGTCGACCGCGCGACCTGACTGTCGGGGTCATAGATTTCCTGCTGGGTGACGACGCGGTCGAAATCCATGTCGGCGCGTACTTCGGCCCGCACCTTTCCGACGCCTAGGGAGCGTTCCAGCAGGTCTTCCACCGCGCGGGCGAGGCGGGCTTCCTCCTGAAGGCGCATTTCGTCCTGGGTCTGGATGGCCAACTGGGCCTTGTCGCCCATCCCCTGCGACAGCAGGGTGCCCCGCTCGTCGACGATGGAGATCCGGGTCGGCTCCAGCTTCGGCACGGCGGCGGCCACCATGTGCTGCACGGCCAGGACTTGTTCCTTGGACAGGCGGCCCCGCAGCATCTTGATGTAGATGGATGCCGACGGTTCCTGCACATCACGCGTAAACATCTCGCGCTTTGGCATCACCAAATGGACGCGCGCCGCAGCCACGCCGTCAATGGACCGGATGCTGCGCGACAACTCGCCTTCAAGGGCGCGGACCAGATTGACGTTCTGCATGAAGTTGGTCGCGCCGAGGCTGTCGGCGTTGTCGAAAAGCTCATAGCCAAGCGATCCGCCGGTCGGCAGCGATTGTTCGGCCATCTGCACGCGGAGCTTCAGGACTTGGTCGGACGGAACGAAAACTTCCGCGCCGTTCGCCCGCAGTTCGTAAGGGATCTTGCGGGCATCGAGTTCCTTGATGATGGCGTTCGCATCGGCGGGTTGGAGATCGGCGTACAGCAATTCCATCTGCGCAGTGGAAAGCCGTGTCGTGACATAGATGATGAATCCCAACACGCCAATGGCCACGCCCGCCAGGGCGGCGAGCCGGCCGGGGCCGAGATTACGCATCTGTTGGACGAACCCGTTCACGTCGTCTTTCCCACCTCTACGCCGCCGATTTTCCCCCCGGGGATCCCCGGAAATCGGCAAACGATGATCGCAACCAGTCGTAAGGAGTAGGACGCGCCGGTGAAAAAGGCGTTAACAGTAGGCAGTTTTTGCCGAGACCCCCATACCGAAGGAAACCGCCGTTCTACGCATAATTAAGCCCTGGAGCGAGGCGCCAGGGCTTAATGCGGTTAATCATTTCCGACGAAATTGCTTTTTTTAGACGCGAATGTCCAAGCCGCCGCGCGCCGCCGCGCGGTTTGTCCGCAATGTTTCGAGGTCGGCGAGAACCTCGTCTTCAGGGCCGCCATCGCGGGCCGGGCGGCCATACGGCGTTCCGGCGGCGCGGCTGTCACGGGCCAGTTTGCCATCCCCGTCACCGCGCAGGGAAAAGCTGAGGCTGTCCGAGTCTGTCTTGAGACCGGCATCGTTCAACGCCTTTTCCAGACCGCGTGAATCGGCCCGCAGGATATCGAGTGCCTCCCGGCTTTCGGCGACGATCTGCGCGTTTACGCGGCCATCGATGATCGACATCTTCACGTCGACCCGGCCCATGTGGTCGGGCCGCAACTGGATGCGAACGGAATCCAGCCCGGTCGAGGCATTCTGGACGATGCGGACCTTGACCTGATCGACCACCGCCTGCGGCGATACGGGGGGGCGCGGCCCCGCCGGACCAGTAGCGGCCTGCTGCGCGGTGGAGCCGGTCTGAACCTGCCCGGTGCCCTGAAGGGCCTCCCCAAAGGTGCCGCCGGTCATGGGCGTGGCTGCTGCTGTTGCTGCCGCTGCCGGGACGCCAGCCATGGCTCCGCCGGACGCCGTGGCAGGTGTGGTGGCTGAACCGGGCGTCGGCGTGGTCGAGGTCGCAGTCGATGGTGCCGCCGTGTTACGGCCTTGGCCGCCGTTGGCCTGGCTTACCCGGCCAGTTGTCTGCGCGGCGGCCTGGCTGCTCTGATTGACCTGCTGGGCCAGCGACGGCTGATCCGAGCGGGTGTCGCGTCCTGACGACTGCTGCTGTTGCTGCTGCGTGCCGGACTCGGCCTGCTGCGCGCGGAGTGACGCGGGGTCGGCGCCGTCGGTTGCACCAGCCTGCCCGGCAGTCTGGCCGGTCGTTTGTCCACTCGTCTGGCCGGTGGCGGCAGGCGCCGTGGCGGTTTGGGCCGCAGCTGTCTGGGCTTGCCCCGAGCCGCGCTGCTGGACCTCGACCGAGACTTTCATCTGGCGATTGGCGTCTTCGTCCAGGCCCTTGGCAATGCCCTCGGCCTGAGCCTGAGCCTGGGCTGTCGGCGTTGATGTGGCCTGGGCGGTAGCGGTTGGCGTGGCGCCTTGCGCCGCCGGTGGAGGAGCGGCAGCCGAGGACTGCCCCGCCGTGGCGGTGCCTGCAGGCTGCGCCGGGATCTGATCGGACGCGGCGGCCTGTTGAACGGGCGCCTTGGCCGCGTCTGCTGCCGCGCCGCTCTCGGGGGCGGCAGCGGGAGCGGGGGCCGTGGTGGGCTGCGCGGTCGCGGTCGCCGTGGCGGTCTGCGTTGAGGCGGTCGGAGCGCTTGTTTGTGATGCCGCTCCCGTCGAGGCGGCCGTCGTCTGAGGCGCTGCGTCCCCTGGCTTGGCGGCGGGCGGTTCTTCGCTGCTGTCGGCCGGCGGGGTAGCTTCCGCGGTTTGGACGGTGTCGGCAGGCGCCTCGGAAGTGGCCGTGTCGTCCGGCTCGACGGCGGGCTGCGCTGCCGCTTCCGGACGTTCAGTCTCGTCCCGTGACTCGGAGGAACGCGATGCAGCGGGGCGCGCGTTCTGCGCCTCGCGCCGCTCATTTGCCCGGTCGGGGCCGGAGCGGTCACTGGCCGATTGTTTTCTTTCGGCGTTGTCCCGAGGGGCGGGCTCGCGGGCTGCCGGGGCATAGGGTTCTTTGCGATCCGCCCATGGCGACGTCGCCGGTTGCGCCGTTTTCGCGGCGACCTGATCAAGAAGGGCGGAGAACAGGTCGGCCGATGCCGGGGTCTCTACGGTCGTCGCTGCCGACGACTGGGTTCGGCCTTGGCTATTTCCGGAAGTCACGCCAACGACGTCCATGGTCCCATTCCTCGCAACTTGGCTTTTGAGCAGGCACAGCAGCCTCTACCCCGGTTCAGCAAAATGCGGGCCAAAAGGCAAAAGGGTGATGTGCCGTGCCATTCCGGCCGATCAGGGGAGTGTCACGCGGCAAATTCTGCCGGTCTCGTCGCGCGGGGCGGGCAGAAACTGCCTTGCCGAAGCGGCCCCTCGGGGCGACATCAGGGACTTGGACACAACGACCGCAAAGGGGTTCGCCATGAGCACCACCACCACTGCCCTGACGCCGGAACTGGCCGCCTATCTGGCCCAGGTCGGATACCGCGAGGCGCCGGTGCTGACCGAGTTGCGCGCCCGAACCAAGGGAATGAGCGGGTCGGGGATGCAGATTGCGCCGGAGCAAGGGGCGGTTCTGGCCATGCTGGTGCGTTTGATGGAGGCCCGTCGATGCCTGGAGGTCGGCGTCTATACCGGGTATTCGTCGCTGGCCGTTGCCCTGGCCCTGCCGCCCGAGGGGCGCATCACGGCCATTGACCGCAACGAGGATTGGACCCGCATTGCCCGCGACGCCTGGGTCTCGGCAGGTGTGGCGCAGAAGGTTGAGTTACGGTTGGGTGATGCCCTGGGTGAACTGGAAACCCTGCTCGACCGTGGGCGCGAAGGGTACTATGACTTCGCCTTCATTGATGCCGACAAGATCAATCACCGGGCGTATTACGAGCGTTGCCTGCGCCTGCTGCGGCCGGGCGGTGTGGTTGCCGTGGATAATGTGCTTTGGCATGGCAAAGTGGCGGACGCTACGGTTGAGGATGCCGACACACAAGCCATCCGGGCGTTTAATGCCTTCCTCCCAGACGACAGACGGGTCGATTTCTGCATGGTGCCGGTCGGGGATGGCTTGACCCTGGCCCGCAAGAAGCCGTAAAACGCGCCCCCTGTGGTCCCCCGCAACGGCCCTGTTGTATGCGTGGGAGCCATTTTTTTGAGGGTTTGGGCGTAGTCAACCTCTTGCTTTGCCCAGCAAAGCGGGAGACACTTCGCCCGCCGCTGGCCACCATACCCTGGGAGGGGGCCGTGGGCGGGGGAGCAGGACCGGGTGAGTCGTCGGGGCCCCGGATGAGATCGAGTGTTGACTTAACAGTTATATCTATCGACCCAAGGAGAGTTACAGCATGAACAAGAGCGATCTCGTCGACGCCGTTGCCGCCGACACTGGGCTGACCAAGGCTGACGCCACGAAGGCCGTGGACGCGCTCTTTGACGCCGTCACCGGCGCCCTGAAGTCGGGCGACGAAGTGCGTCTGGTCGGTTTCGGCACCTTCGCCGTGTCCGAGCGCGCCGCTCGCACCGGCAAGAACCCCCGCACCGGCGAGGAAATCCAGATCGCTGCGTCGAAGCAGCCGAAGTTCAAGCCCGGCAAGGGCCTGAAGGACGCGCTGAACTAAGACAATGGTTCACGCCCGACGAGCCCCCGCATCAGCGGGGGCTCGTTGTTTTTTGGGCGTGTGCCAGCCCCTGCCGTGAACGCGGGGCGGTCATGCCGCCTGCGCCATTGTGGCCGATGGCAAGGTGGACTATAAGAGCGCTGCGTTCTCTGCTTTATTGCGGAACCTGGAACGCACCTTATATTCATGTCGACGCGGTGGTTCTTCCACCGCTTCACACCACGAAGACGGGCCAGTGGCCTGAATGATGCTCCCATTTGCGGGAAGCTGACGTCCTTTTCAGACGTACATTCAGGGAGCAGGGCCTGTCCAGGCACCGCGTGCGTCTCCGCATCGCGGGGCAACCAGCCGGAGACGGTTTCATCGACCGGATCTGCCAGTTCGGCAGACGGACGCGATAGTCGTGTCGCCGGTACAGGTGTCGCTTCGGCGGGACCGATCAACAGTCATAGGAGACTGCCACGTGGCCAAGGAAGAACTGATTGAATTCGGCGGCACCGTCGTCGAAAAGCTGCCCAACGCGATGTTCCGCGTCAAACTTGAGAACGACCACGAGATTCTGGCAACCACTGCCGGCAAGATGCGCAAGCACCGTATCCGTGTCAGCGTCGGTGACCGGGTGGACATTGAAATGACCCCCTACGATCTCAGCCGTGGCCGTATCAAGTTCCGTCACAAGAACTAGCGTTCGCAGCATCGCCGCCACGCGCCGGCCCATGAGGCAGCCGCGTCGGCCGCACAGCACGACCCGCCAGCGTTCCGAAGCTGGAGGGTCGTTTGCATTTTGGGGGAGGGGATTGCCGGGGGAACCGTGCCTCCGGGCGCAATCAGAAAGACGCGACGAGCGCCAGATGCGCGTTGCGTTCGCGCTGCGCGGCGCTGATTGCCTTGGTCCGGTTATTGACGCCATAGGCGCGCAGGATGGCCGTCATGTGGACCTTGACGGTGGCCTCGGCCAAGGTCAGGCGGTCAGCAATTTCTTTGTTGGACAGCCCTTCAATGACCAGATCGAGAACCTCGCGCTGACGCACCGTGAGGGCCGCCGCGCCGGGCGCTTGCCGGCCGTTGCCGCCTCCGGCGGGATAGATGGGCGTGGTGACTGCTGGCGCAACCGGGCGCCGGGCGCTGGCGCTTCCAGTCCCGGCCGCGTCGGCGACGAGCGATGGCACGTACATCCCACCAGCCAGGATAAGGGAAATGGCAGCCCGCAGAACGTCTTCGGGCAGCGACTTGGGCAGATAGCCCGCCGCTCCGCTGGACAGCGCACGCAGGGCTGTTTCCGCACTTTCATCGGCTGATACGACAGCCACCGGGACGCCCGGAAGCAGGGCCTTGATCTGGCGCAAGACATCAAAGCCTTCGCTGTCGGGCATGGACAGGTCTAGGAGGACGAGGTCGATGTCGGGATGGGCAGCCACATGGGCCAACGCCTGCGCGGCCGAGGCCGCCTCCAGGAGCGTCGCCCCCGCGCGGATGTGTTCCAGCGACAGGCTGAGGGCACGCCGCACCAGCGGATGATCGTCGGCAACAAGGAATTTCATTGCAAAGGGCTCCGGCCCAAAGGTCTGTCACCACATCGGCGCAGCGCCCTCGGCGCGACTGTTTCAGTGAATTCCAGGAAAGCGGGTCAGATGAGTCCCGTCAAGGCCCCTGACCATGGTCCGTGTTGCCTACGCCGAGGTCAGCTTGATGGATTTGCAAGTCGCACGGCGAGCAGTAGGGTCCGCTGGAGGCCGCTGTAGTTGTCGTCGGTCATCAATAGGACGCGCGTTGTGCCGTCAGGCAGGGCCTCGGCGGCAATCCCCTCGAAGTTGTCGTTGATCGGTGGCTGGCTGAGGGAGAGCACTACCGGACCGTCGAGTGTTGCTCCGGCAGCGATGTCGGTGGCTTTGATGCGGCGGACGCGGCTGGAAAATCCAAACGGGATGGAGAAATACCGCTCCAGCACCAGTAGATCGCCATTGGCTGCAACTGCCGCACCGGTGGGGCGG
>JBAYSM010000052.1:0-18842 GCA_041676205.1 Rhodospirillaceae bacterium
GGCTGGCAGCCCGGCGTGACGGATCCAGAACGCATCGCGGTTGTCGGCCACCACCATGTTGAAGGGACGATACGCGGCTGGATCGATGTCGGCCAGGGCCTTGGCGGCATCGGCGGCGTCGGCGTGGTCCAGGGCCTCCAGCACCAGTTCACCCCGCGAGCGCTTGCCCGGCTGCGGTCCCAAGGTGCCGAATCGATTGAGAATCCCGGCGACCACCCCAGAGTCGTTCAGGCCCAGCCACGTCCCGCCGGCAAGATCGTCCCGTCCAGCCACCACGTCGGCCCGGTCGGGCCAGTGACGCGCCGGTGCGGTCCACGGGCGGTCGGCCATCTCGTCCCGGTTGGCGCCCACGATCAACGGCCAAGCGGCGCCTGGTCGACGGAACAGAACAAGGGTGCACATTGGCGGTAGGTCCTTGGCCTTGCGGTTGAGAGGAGGCGGCACCTAAATGAATTTCTAAGCGTTGAAATAGGGCGTCTTCAATGCGATGGCGTAAAAATAAGGTGCAACTCGGGGGGTGCTGCGGTTATAACGATGCCGCTTTCGCGCCCGGCCTTCGGGCACCATGTTATAGACCATAGTCAGGGACCGTTGGGAACAAGCACCATGGCCGACGCCTTCCACGACCGCGAAAAGGCCTTTGAGGCAAAGTTTCAGCTCGATCAGGAGCTTGAATTCCGCGCCCGCGCCCGCCGCAACAAGTTGCTTGGCCTGTGGGCTGCCGAAGCCATGGGTATGGCTGGCGGTGGCGCAGAGGCCTACGCCCGCCAGGTTGTGGCGACCGACCTTGAACATCACGGTGACGAAGGCGTCATCGCCAAGGTTCTCAAGGACCTGGAGGACCACGAGGTCGACATGACCGAAGGTCGCCTCCAGATCAAGCTTGAGAAGATGATGGTGATTGCCCGAGAGCAGATCATGACCGAAGCGGGTGGTACCGCCACCCGCTGACGGGTTATCCGCCGCGAAATTTTCAAAGGCCGGGCCATGGTGCCCGGCCTTTGGCATGTCCGGGTGCCGCTCCTGCCGATCAATCAATCAACCAACCAGTCAACGAACACAGAAAAGGCGCGCCCGACATGATCGCCGGGCGCGCCTTTCTACGGTAACGGTCGCAGTGGTCTATGCAGCGGCCTGCATTAGAGGCCGACGCGACCGATCTGCTTGAACTTCACGGGAATGCCGGAGTCGCCAGTCACCAGCTTACCATCGATGGTGCCAGCGACAAAGGAGCCGTGGCCGGCGTGACGGCCCACGTACATCACCGGACGGACTTCCTTGCCGTTCAGGTAACGCTTGCCATTCTCACCCTTGTCGCCCATTGCCGCTTTGGCGGTCTTCGAAACTGCCATGATCTGATCGTGCTCCATACGCTGCCGCGACCACCGCGGCCAGAAGGGAGGGGATAGTTAGTCGAAAAGTGGCCTGCATGAAAATACTATTCTGAAGGTTAGGCACATTATTTCGCCACACCGCCCCGCGCGACCGTCCAAGCGCGGCGCGCGTTGACCCTACAGGATAGGCAAATTGTCGCGGAAAAGCACATGCCGGGCCAGCGGATCGAGGACTATGCCCTGATTGGCGACACGCACACAGCCGCCTTGGTCGGCCGTGATGGGTCCATCGATTGGCTGTGCCTTCCGCGCTTTGATGCCGGGGCATGCTTTGCATCCTTGATTGGCACGCCGGAAAACGGGCGATGGCTGATCGCCCCGCGCGAGCCGGTTGACCACGTTGAGCGAAGTTACCTGGGCGATTCCCTGGTGCTGTCCACGATCATGACCTGCCAATCGGGGTGCGTCGAAATCATCGACTTCATGCCCAAGGCCGACGGCTTCGACCGGGCCGATTTGGTCCGCATCGTGCGCGGCCGCAGTGGCCGGGTTCCGCTTTGCGTTGACCTGTCCATCCGCCTGGACTATGGCCGCCTCATTCCTTGGGTGCGGCATTTGGAGGATGGACTGAGTGCGGTCGTCGGACCCGACGCCCTGCATCTGGCAGCGCCCATTGCCCTGCAAGGCGACAACAGGCGGACGACGGGCGCCTTTGTCATCGAGCAGGGAGAAAGCAAGGCGTTCACCCTGACGTGGTTTCCGTCCCATGAACCACCTCCCAAGCCCTACGATCCGGAGCAGATGCTCACTCTGACCCGCGATTGGTGGCAGACGTGGGTGAAGCGGGGCACGCAATGCACCCGCTGGAGCAAGGCGGTGCAGCGATCTTTGCTGACGTTGAAGGCGCTGACCTACAGTCCCACGGGCGGCATCGTCGCCGCGCCGACGGCCAGCCTGCCAGAATGGATCGGCGGGTCGCGCAACTGGGACTATCGGTACTGCTGGCTGCGCGATGCGGGGCTGACCCTGACCGCCTTGCTGCGCACGGGGCATAAGGAGGAAGCCGTGGCGTGGCGCGAATGGCTCCTGCGCGCCGTGGCCGGGGAGCCATCGCAATTGCAGATCATGTACGGCATCGGCGGCGAGCGCAGCATCGAAGAACGCGAACTGTCGTGGCTGGCCGGGTTCGAGGGCAGCCGTCCGGTGCGGGTCGGCAACGAAGCGGCACATCAGGTGCAGCATGATGTGTACGGCCAGGTTTTGGACGTGTTTTGGCTGACCTATCACAGCGACGTCGAGCCGGTCGCCGATGCGTGGACGTTGCAGAAATGCCTGCTTGATGATCTTGCCGCCAAATGGCGAGAACCGGACGACGGCATCTGGGAAGTGCGCTCCAAGCGGCGGCACTTCGTGCATTCAAAGGTATTGGCCTGGGTCGCCTTCGATCGTGCGATCAGGGCCGCGGAAGCGTTCGGTCTGGATGGCCCGGTTGCGCAGTGGGCAGCAATACGCGACGAAATCCATGCCGAGGTCTGTGAGCGCGGGTTCTCGACGGCCCGGAACAGCTTCCTCCAATCCTACGACAGTGAGGAAGTGGATGCCGCCTTGCTGATGATTCCGTTATTCGGATTCCTGCCCCCGGACGATCCGCGCGTGGTTGGCACGGTCGAGGCCATTGAGCACGACTTGCGGAAAGACGGTATCGTCTATCGCTATCACTGGCACAAAAACCTGGACGGCATGGACCACCCTGAAGGAGGCTTCCTGGTCTGCTCGTTCTGGCTGGTCGAGGCCCTGTGCATGATCGGCCGCAGAAAGGATGCCGAGGACCTGTTCGAGCACCTGCTGGGTCTGGCCAACGACGTCGGCCTCTACGCCGAACAGTACGACCCCGTGGCGGGACGGCACCTTGGCAACTTCCCGCAGGCGTTTTCCCACATCGGCCTGATCTCGGCGGCCAATCGCCTGGATGACCGCACTGACGGAGGGCCGACCGCCTAAGCCCCCAACCCGAACGGCCGGTCGTGGATGAGCGACGGCACCTTGCCACGCACCTCGGCTACCTTGCGGGGATCGATTTCGGCCAGGATGACGCCGGGTTCGGTGCCGGCGTCGGCGAGGACCTCGCCCCACGGGTCGATGATGACGGCGTGACCGTAGGTCAGGCGGTCGTTGGCGTGGGTGCCGGTCTGGGCGGGGGAGAGGACGTAGCAGCCCGTCTCGATGGCGCGCGCCCGTTGCAGGACGTGCCAATGCGCCTGCCCGGTGACGCGGGTAAAGGCGGCGGGAATGGTCAGCATAGCCGCCCCCGCTTTGGCGAGCGCGCGGTACAGGTGGGGGAAGCGGATGTCATAACACACCGACAGCCCCAACGTGCCCCACGGCAGATCGACCAGCACGGCCTGATGCCCTGGCTCGAACGTGGCCGACTCGCGGTAGCTTTCGCCGTTGCCAAGGTCCACGTCGAACATATGGATCTTGTCGTAGCGGGCGGCAATCTGACCATCGGGCGACACGACATAGGTGCGGTTGGCGACCTTGCCGTTGGGCAACAGGATGGCCAGCGTCCCGCAGTGCAGCCACAGGCCCAGTTCCTCGGCCAACGCGCGGAAGGTGATGAGGCCGGGGTGATCGGCTTCGGTGCGGGCCTTGCCGACGATGTTGGCGCGGCCCCATTCCATCATGGTGACGTTTTCAGGCATGAACACCATCTGCGCCCCATCGGCGCGCGCCTGCCGGGTCATGCGCACCGCCTCGGCGATGTTGGCATCCATGTCGGTGCCTGCGTTGACCTGGAGGCACGCGGCGATGAAGGGCGTGTCGAGCATGGCGTTCAGTCCTGCAACAGGGCGTCGAGTTCGCCGCGGCGGTCGAGCATGTGGATGCCGTCGCAGTCGCCGATGTGGTCGCCGTCCACGAAAATTTGCGGCACGGTGTGCTGGCCGCCCGACCGCTTGGTCATTTCGGTACGCCGTGCCGGGTTCATGGCAACGTCGATTTCCTCGTACACCACGCCCTTGCGGTCCAACAGGGCCTTGGCGCGGTGGCAGTAGGGGCAAAACGGCGAGCTGTAGATCTCGACGCGGGGCATGACGGTCTCCGGAAGCGGGTTTGCG
This sequence comes from Rhodospirillaceae bacterium, assembly GCA_041676205.1. GTDB lineage: Bacteria > Pseudomonadota > Alphaproteobacteria > Rhodospirillales > Rhodospirillaceae > Cauispirillum. Next base: position 4,451 of record JBAYSM010000052.1, read on the forward strand.
AAAACGCTAATATAGCCTGTCATTCGACGCGCGCCAGCGTCAGCACGTCCACCGACCGTGCTCCTGCGGCGAAAAGGGTGCGGCTGCATTCGCCGACGGTGGCGCCGGTGGTCAGCACGTCGTCGGTCAGCAGCACGGCCTTGCCGTCTATGGCGCGCGGCCGGTGCACGGCGAAGGCTCCGCGCACATTGCGGCTGCGCCCGCCCTGGCCGAACGACCCCTGCGACACCGTGCGCCGCACGCGGACCAAGGCGTCGGGAGCATAGGCCAGATCCGCCGCCTTGGCGATGTGGGCGGCAAGGAGCGCGGCCTGGTTATAGCGCCGCGCAAACAGCCGCCAGCGGTGGAGCGGCACCGGCACCACCACGTCCACCTCGGCCAGCAGGTCGGCCCCCGCGCGCAGCATCCAGCGGGCAAAGGCGGGAGCGCCGTCGATGCGGTCGGCGTGCTTGAAGCGCAGCACCAGGGCACGGCTGGCCGCGTCATAGAGAAACGCCGCCCGCGCCCGGCCCCATACCGGCGGGCGGTCGATGCAGGCGCCGCAAAGTGTACCGGCGGCGTCCGCACCGGGCACTGGAATGCCGCAGCAGGCGCAGAACGGTGGGGCGATGAACCTCATGCCGGCAAAGCAGCTCGGGCACAGCGCGCCGGTAGACCCGACCATGGCTCCGCAGCCCAGGCACAGGGGCGGCAGCACGATGTCGAGCAGGCGGCGGCTGAACGCTGCCAAAGGCGGCATGGTAGAATAACTCCCCTGAAGTGCGGCAAGTGTGGTTTGCCGCCTGGAATGCGTCAACATATCTTCCCATTGCCGCTGCCGATGCCATATAAGGCCCCATGTCCGAGACAATGACTGTTTTTGATCGCGCCTCCGTGCGCCTCCACCGCGACCGGGCGGCGGCGGGCCTGGATGGCTTTGGGTTCCTGTTCGACGAGGTGGCCGACCGGCTGGCCGACCGCCTGGACGACGTGACGCGGACCTTTCCGCTGGCCGCCGACCTTGGCGGGCGCACCGGGGCGCTGGCCCGCATCCTGACCAGGCGCAAGGGCATCGGGTCGGTGGTGACGTGCGACCTGTCGCTGGAAATGGCGGCGCGGGCCCCGGCCCCGGCGGTCGTGTGCGACGAGGAATGGCTGCCGTTTGCCCCGGCCAGCCTCGACCTCATCGTATCCAACCTCAGTCTGCACTGGGTCAATGACCTGCCGGGCCTGCTGGTCCAGGCCCGCCGGGCGCTCAAGCCTGACGGGCTGTTCCTGGCCGCGTTGCTCGGCGGCGGCACCCTGCGCGAACTGCGCGATGCCCTGGCCGAAGCGGAAATCGAGATCGAGGGCGGCCTGTCCCCCCGCGTGTCCCCCTTTGCCGATGTGCGCGACTGCGGGGCGCTGTTGCAGCGCGCCGGGTTCGCCCTGCCTGTGGTCGATAGCGATACCCTCACGGTCAGCTACGAGACGCCGCTCGCCCTGATGCGCGACCTGCGCGGCATGGGCGAGACGAACGCCGTGATCGAGCGCCGCAAGACAGTATCGCGCCGGGCCACCCTGCTGGACGCCGTGCGTCGCTATGCCGAGGCCCACGCCGACGCCGAGGGCCGCGTTCCGGCCACCTTTCAAGTCATCTGGCTGACCGCGTGGGCGCCGTCGGCCGATCAACCCAAGCCGCTCAAGCCCGGCAGCGCCGCCATGCGGCTGGCCGATGCGCTGGAGCAGGGTATCGACGCGCCGGAACGGAAAGGCTAGGCTTGTTGTCATGAAGTTCACCGCTCCGCTCATCAAGGGCACGCTCATCAAACGCTACAAGCGTTTCCTGGCCGATGTGACGTTGGAGGACGGCTCCGTCGTCACCGCCCATACCGCCAATTCCGGCTCCATGATGGGCTGCTGCCCGCCGGGTGCCGAGGTCTGGCTGTCGCCCGCCAACAACCCGGCGCGCAAGCTGCAATGGACCTGGGAACTGGTCCGCGTGGATGGCCGCCTGATCGGCATCAACACCAGCCACCCCAATGCGCTGGCCGCCGAAGCGGTGATGGCGGGGACCATTCCCGAACTGACCGGCTACGACTCGGTGCGGCGAGAGGTCAAGTACGGCCAGAACTCGCGCATTGACCTGCTGCTGTCGGCGGAGGGGCGGGCCGACTGTTATGTCGAGGTCAAGAACGTCACCCTGTTCCGTGACGGCCATGCCGAGTTCCCCGACGCCGTGACGGCGCGCGGCGCCAAGCACCTTCAGGAGCTGATGGCGATGGTGGCCGAGGGCAAGCGGGCCGTGATGCTTTACATGGTCCAGCGCGAGCGGGGCGATGTGGCGGCGTTCCGCGTGGCGCATGATATTGATCCGGCCTATGCTGCCGGTCTTCGCGTTGCCCTGGCAGCGGGCGTGGAGGCGTTGTGCCACACCTGCACCGTGACCACCGAAGGCATCGAGGTTGGGTCGCCGCTGCCATTGGTGGTGGAAGCCCTTGCCGCGTGACCTATATTTCTGTCCATGATTGATGACACCGGGACGACCGTGATGACCAAGACCGCCCGCCACGTTGAGCAAATTCCACTGCACGGGGCCGATGCCTTTGCCGCCATGCGCAAGGCCGGGCGCTTCGCGGCGGAGGTGCTGGACTACATCACCCCGTTCGTGAAGCCGGGCGTCACCACCGCCGAACTGGATGAACTGGTGGCGGCCTACGTCACCAGTCACGGGCACACCAACGGGCCGCTGGGGTATCGCGGGTTTCCCCGCTCCATCTGCACGTCGATCAATCATGTGGTCTGCCACGGCATTCCCGGCGAAAAGAAGCTGCGCGACGGCGACGTGGTCAATATCGACGTCACTCCGATTGTCGATGGATGGTATGGCGACACCAGCCGCATGTACTTTGTCGGATCGGCCAGCGTGAAATCCCGCCGCTTGGTCGATGTGACCTATGAGTGTTTGATGAAGGGCATCGAGGCGGTGCGCCCCGGCGCCACCCTGGGCGACATCGGCCACGCCATCCAGGTCTACGCCGAACAGAACAGGTTTACCGTGGTGCGTGATTTCTGCGGGCACGGCATCGGCCAGACTTTTCATTCCGCGCCCAGCGTCCTTCATTACGGCCAGCCCGGCACCGGCGAGGTGCTGGAGGAAGGCATGATCTTCACCATCGAGCCGATGATTAATGCCGGCCGCCCGGAAACCAAGATCCTGGCCGATGGCTGGACCGCCGTGACCAAGGACAAGTCCCTCTCCGCGCAGTTCGAGCACACTATCGGCGTCACCGCCGACGGCTGCGAAATTTTTACCCTGTCGCCCAAGGGCTGGCATTGCCCGCCCTACGAAGGGGCTTGAGGCGGAGATGGATGCACGCAGCCCAGCGGCGGTTGAACTGCACGGCCCAGAAGCTCTGGCCGCCATGCGCGTCGCCGGGCGCTTCACGGCCGAAGTTCTGGATGCCGTTACTCCGCTGGTGCAGCCGGGCGTTACCACGGCGGCGCTGGATGCGTTCGTCGCCGAGTATGTAACCAGCCGGGGGCATCGGAATGCGCCGCTCGGCTATCACGGCTACCCCAAGTCCATCTGCACATCGGTCAATCAGGTGGTCTGCCACGGCATTCCCGGCCCGCAGGTCCTGCGTGACGGGGATATCATCAATATCGACGTCAGCCCGGTGGTGGACGACTGTTACGGCGACAGCAGCCGCATGTTCATCGTCGGCACGGCGAGCGTGAAGGCGCGCCGCCTGATCGACGTGACCTATGACTGCATGATGAAGGGCATCGAGGTGGTGCGTCCCGGCGCCACCTTGGGCGATATTGGCCACGCCATTCAGCGGTTGGCCGAGGCGAAACGGTATTCGGTGGTGCGAGATTTCTGCGGCCACGGCATTGGCCGGACGTTTCATGCGCTGCCCGACGTCATGCACACCGGCCGCCCGCATACCGGCATGAAGCTCGAAGAAGGCATGATCTTCACCATTGAGCCGATGATCAATGCCGGATCGCCCTACACCGCCGTCCTGGACGACGGATGGACCGCCGTCACCCGCGACAAGGCACTGTCGGCGCAGTTCGAGCATACCGTGGCCGTCACTGCCGACGGGTTTGAAATCCTGACCCTGTCGCCCAAGGGGTGGCATCGGCCGCCCTATGGGGCCTGAGATGGGGGAGGTTCTGCCGGACGACGCGGCACCGGCCAAGCCCCATTACCATGGCCACCGCGACCGCCTGCGCGCCAAGTTCCTGACTGCCGTGCGGGCCGACACGCCCGACACCGTGGCCGATTACGAGTTGCTGGAACTGCTGCTGTTCCTGGCCATCCCACAGCGCGACGTCAAGCCGCTGGCCAAGGAGTTGATCGCGCGGTTCCGCTCGCTGGGCGGGGTGTTTGCCGCCAGCCCCGAGCAACTGATGCAGGTCAAGGGCATCAAGGAAACCGGCGTCGCGGCCATCAAGGCCGTCCAGGTGGCCGCCATCCACATGATCCGCGAAGACGTCATGGGCCAGCCGGTGCTGAGTTCGTGGGATCGGCTGCTGGACTACTGCCATGCCACCATGGCCTATCGCGAAACCGAGCAGTTCCGCATCCTGTTCCTGGACCGCAAGAACCGCCTGATCGCCGACGAATTGCAGCAAAAGGGCACCGTGGACCACACCCCGGTCTACCCGCGCGAGGTCGTCAAGCGTGCCCTGGAACTTCAGGCCAGCGCGGTCATTCTGGTGCACAACCACCCCAGCGGCGACCCTCAGCCGTCCAAGGCAGACATCGACATGACCCGCGTCATCCAGGACGCCATGAAACCCCTGTCGCTGGTGCTGCACGACCATGTGGTCATCGGGCGGTCGGGCTACTGTTCCTTCCGGGCGGATGGGCTGCTGTAAGTGCCTGCGGACTGAGCAGGAGATGACCCTGTTCTTAATTTACGCATTGCGCGTTTTCGACGGCCCGTTTACCGTCCGCGTCGCTATATCCGACTGAATATCACGGAGGGAGCCATGGGATTCGGTCGTTTGCTGAGGGGGGTGGTGGCAAGTGCGCTCGTCCTTGCCACGTCCAGCATTGCTCAGGCTCAACAGCCGCCCACCGTGGCTGCGGCGTCGGATCTCCAGTTCGCGCTGGAGGATGTGGCGCAGGTGTTTCAGCGCGAAACGGGGAAGGCCGTCCGGCTGTCCTTCGGGTCGTCGGGCAATTTCCACCGCCAGATCGCGCAGGGCGGTCCTTTTCAAATCTTCATGTCGGCCGATGAAGGCTATGTCCTCGATCTTGCCATCAAGGGTCTGACCGAGGACGATGGCGTCCTATACGCCGAAGGGCGTCTGGCACTGATCGTGCCGACCGGCTCGCCCCTGGCGGCAGACGGCAGCCTGGATGATCTGTCCGCAGCTTTGGCGGCGGGAAAGATCGCCAAGTTCGCCATCGCCAATCCCGACCACGCTCCTTACGGCCGCGCGGCGCGTCAGGCGTTGGAGGCCAAGGGCTTGTGGGCGGGGCTTCAGGGCCATCTGGTGTTCGGCGAAAACGTATCGCAGGCCGCGCAGTTCGCCACGTCCGGCTCGGCCGAGGGCGGCATCATCGCCTATTCGCTGGCCCTGTCGCCCAAGGTTTCGCAGTTGGGAACCTGGGCGCTCATCCCGGCCGACCAGCATGCTCCCCTACGGCAGCGCATGGTGCTGGTCAAAGGCGCGGGGGAGACGGCGCGGGCGTTCTATGATTTCATGCAGACCCCGCCCGCCCGCGCCGTTCTGGAGCGTTACGGCTTCACGCTGCCAGAAGGACGCTGACGGATGGACTGGCAGGCGCTGACGCTATCCCTAAGTCTCGGCGCTTGGACGGTAGCGATCCTGTTGCCGGTGGGCATCGTGATCGGGCGGTATCTGGCGTGGACCACAACGCGTGGCAAAGGGGCATTCGAGTCCCTGTTGGCCCTGCCGCTGGTCCTGCCGCCCACCGTTCTGGGGTACTATCTGCTGGTATCCATGTCGGGGCAGTCGCCGCTGGGCGGGGCGTTTCAGGCGGTGTTCGGGCAAACCCTGGTGTTCAGCTTCGAGGGGTTGGTGGTGGCCTCGGTCATCGCCAACCTGCCGTTTGCCATCCAGCCCATGCAGCGCGCCTTCGAGGCCATCCCGCGTGAGGTGCGCGAGGCGGCCGAGTGTTGCGGCCTGTCGCGCTGGCAGGTGTTGCGGCGGATTGAACTGCCGCTGGCATGGCCCGGTATCCTCACCGGCATCGTGCTGACCTTTACCCATACGTTGGGCGAATTCGGCGTGGTCCTGATGGTCGGCGGGTCCATTCCAGGGGAGACGAAGACGATCGCCATTGCCATCTATGACCGCGTGCAGGCGTTCGACGATGACGCCGCCGCGCGCATGGCCGCCCTGTTGCTCGCCCTGTCCTTCATCACTATCGCGGTGAGCTATGTCTTTACCAATCGACGCCGCCGCCATTTCTGACGCGGGCGGTGGCCTGTCGCTGCGCCTGAGCCAGCCCGGCCCCATCCCGCTCAATGTCGCCCTGGACTGCCGTCCGGGCGAGGTGGTGGCGCTTGTCGGGCCGTCGGGCAGCGGCAAGTCCACGACCCTGCGCTCGGTGGCCGGGCTGTACACGGCGCGGGACGGATGGGTGCGGTCCAACGGTACCGTGTGGTTCGATGCCGGGCAGCGGGTCAACCTGCCGGCCCGCCGCCGCCGGGTGGGCTTCGTGTTCCAGAGTTACGCCCTGTTCCCGCACATGACGGCGCTGGAAAACATCATGCTGGCGATGGATCACCTGCCGCTTGCCGCGCGGGCGGAGCAGGCCCGCCGCCTGATCGCCGTCGTCCATCTGGCGGGGCTGGAGGACCGTTATCCCGCGCAACTGTCCGGCGGCCAACAACAGCGCGTGGCGGTGGCCCGCGCGTTGGCCCGCGATCCCGAAGTCCTGTTGCTCGACGAGCCCTTTTCCGCCGTGGACAAGGCCACTCGTCAGCGCCTGTACGTGGAACTGGCCGAACTGCGCCGGGCCGTGCGGGCGCCCATTTTGATCGTGACCCACGATCTGGACGAGGCATCGTTGCTAGCCGACCGGCTGTGCATCCTGCACCGGGGCGAGGCGCTTCAGACCGGCACGCCGCTTGAGATCAAGACCCGGCCGGTGAACTCTGCGGTGGCCCGGCTGGTCGATATCCGCAACCTGTTCGAGGGCAGGGTGCTCGATCACGATCCCGGCAAGCAGCGCACCTACGTCCGCTGGCGGGAGCAGACGCTGGAGGTCGCCCTGGCCGAACGGTTCGAGCCGGGCGAGCGGGTGCTGTGGTGTGTCCCCACGTCCTCCATCCTCCTGCATAGCCGCGTGCGGCCGTCACGGGGAGAGCGCGAAAACCCGGTTTCAGGGGCGGTGCGGGATATGGTTGTGCTGGGCGATGGGGCGCGCATCACCATGGCGGTGGAGGGAGGCGATGGGCCGCCTCTGACCTTGACCGTGCCGTTGCACGTCGTTCACCGCAATGTCCTCAGCGTCGGGGAGGCCATCACCGTCACCCTCATGGGCGACGGGATCCACCTTCTGAAATGGGAGGAGGGGGTCTGAGCAAATCTGCTTTTCCCCTTGCCATGGCCCGAAAGCGGGCGGTACACACAGTCTTTAGGGGTACCACGTTGGGGTTATTTAGGCTGAACGCGGAGCCGGCTGTGAAAGAATCCTATACGTCCATCGTCCAGTTGATCGAGCGCCTGCACCGGCACTTCCTAGACGTGCTGCGGACCGAGTTGCGCCGCCTCGGCATCGAGGACATCAACGCCGTTCAGGCTCTGTTGCTGGCCAATATCGGCGAGGAAGACGTGGTTATCCGCGATCTCAAGGACCGCGGCTACTATCATGGCTCCAACGTGTCCTACAATATCAAGAAGCTGACCGAGATGGAGTACATCCATCAAGAGCGCGACGCCCATGACCGCCGCGCGGTCCGCCTGCGCCTATCGCCCAAGGGGCTGGCCCTGTGCGAAAGCATCCGCGAGCTTCAGACGCACCTGACATCCACCCTGGAAAAGGCCGGTGTAACGACATCCGGCATGGGGACCGCCATCGAGGCGCTTCAGGGCGTGGAGCGGAGTTGGACGGATTACATCCGTTACGGGCGGCGTTAGACGCTGTTGGTCACGCGCAGGCCCGCTTCAGCCAGGGATGGCTGGTCTTGCGTGGGGCGGGGTCCAGTTCCGGGCAGACTTCTGCCAGGGGGTTTTCGTCCCGGCCAATGTCGGCCACGACCTTCAACAATTGTTCGGCGAACGGGCACTCTGGCGAGCACGATAGCACCGCCTGAAGACGACTAATGGCACTCTCCCACCGGTCGTAGCGCCGTGCCGCTCTCTGCGGCGGTCCAATGGCCGCGCATGCTCCGAAACTCTCCCTCGGGCATGCACCAGCTTGAATTTCCTCTAGAATTGGCCTTTTCGCCAGGCCGCCGTTCCATGCCACGGGTCCGGTCTCCCCAGTCACCTATCAGTTATGATGGGGTGAGAGTAGCAGGGATTTCCGTCGCAGGGGCATTGCGAATTGTGATGTTACGCCAAAAGAGATGCTGCGCCGCACAATTAATGAACGTCGTTCATTTGTACTTGGCGTCGGGGTCTTCCGGCAGTTCGACCCGCACCCGCGCGGTGTAGACGGGATTATTGTCGGGGTCGGCGACCACCACGATCGTTTCCCCCTGGAACCGTCCCATGATGAACAGCAGATTGGGCGACTCGATCACCACGTCGGCGATTTCGGGGTGCGAGGTGATGATCGTCGCGCCGGGGACGGGCAGGTGGCGCACCTCAAGTTTACCCAAAGTGACGATGATCTGTTCGACGGCATCGGGATCGACCTGAGGCTTGGCGCGCTCGGCCTCTTCCCACGGCAGCACGAATTGCTGCGCGGTCGCGGTCGGACTCCACGCCGCAACACCACATCCGAGGACGGCCGCCATGATGCCGGCAGCCGTGTTGAAACGTTTCATTGCCGTCGTCTCCCCACTCCAGCGGACACGCTAACGCAGGGCGGGGTTCGTGGCAATTGTGTCGCAGCACGGGATAGCCTATTAAGGCGACCACATCCAAGCACCAACAGGCACAGGACGACGCTGCCATGATCCCGCGCTACTCTCGCCCGCAGATGGCGGCCATCTGGGCCGCGGAAAACCGCTTCCGCATTTGGTTCGAGATCGAGGCCCATGCCTGCGATGCCCAAGCCAAGCTGGGCGTCATTCCCGCCGCTGCCGCCCGCGCCGTGTGGGAACGCGGCGACGTGCCCTACACCGAGGAACGCATCGCCCGCATCGACGAGATCGAGGCCGTCACCAAGCATGACGTGATCGCCTTCACCCAGGAACTGGCCGAACTGGTCGGACCCGAAGCGCGCTTCGTTCACCAGGGCATGACCAGCTCCGACGTGCTGGACACTTGCCTGTCCGTGCAGCTCAAGCAGGCCGCCGACCTTCTGCTGGCCGACATGGGCAACCTGCTCGCCGCCCTGGAGCGCCGGGCGATGGAGCACAAGATGACGGTGTGCATGGGCCGCAGCCACGGCATCCACGCCGAACCTGTGACCATGGGCCTGAAGTTCGCCGGCTTCCATGCCGAATTCCAGCGCAACATGGTCCGCCTGCGCGCCGCCCGCGAGCAGATTGCCACCTGCGCCATTTCCGGGGCGGTCGGCACGTTCGCCAACATCGACCCGTTCGTGGAGGAATACGTCGCCGAGAAGATGGGCCTGACCGCCGAGCCGATCTCCACCCAGGTCATCCCGCGCGACCGTCACGCTGAGTTCTTCGCCGTTCTGGGCGTCATCGCCAGCTCCATCGAACGTGTCGCCACCGAGATCCGCCACCTTCAGCGTACCGAAGTGCGCGAGGCCGAGGAGTTCTTCTCCAAGGGCCAGAAGGGCAGTTCGGCCATGCCGCACAAGCGCAACCCGATCCTGACCGAGAACTTGACGGGTCTTGCGCGCATCGTCCGCATGGCCGTCATTCCGGCGATGGAAAACGTCGCCCTGTGGCACGAGCGCGACATCAGCCATTCCTCGGTCGAGCGCATGATCGGCCCCGATGCCACCGTCACTTTGGACTTCGCCCTGGCCCGCCTGACCAATGTCATCGACAAGCTGGTGATCTACCCCGACGCCATCGAGCGCAATCTCAACCAGATGGGCGGTCTGGTGTTCAGCCAGCGCGTCCTGCTGGCCCTGACCCAGGCGGGCTTGAGCCGCGAGGACAGCTACCGTCTGGTCCAGCGCAACGCCATGCGGGTGTGGGACGGCGAAGGCGACCTGCTGTCCAACCTGCGCACCGACGCCGAAGTGACGGCGGCCCTGTCGGAAGCCCAGCTTTCCGAGTTGTTCGACCTCGGCTACCACACCAAGCATGTGGACACCATCTTCCGCCGGGTGTTCGGGCGGACCGAGTAGGTTTTCCGCTGTCGCGGACGGGTTGCCACCCGTGCCCGCCCGGAGCAATGCTCCGGACCTCCTTGTTTTTCTTGAAGAAAAGAAAGGGGTTCGGGGTTCACCCCGAGCGGGCGTGGGCGGCAGCCCACCTTTTTGTGGTCAGGCCTCGCCCTTGATCACATACCCGCCCGGCATGGCCGAGAACGGGAATTTCCGCACCACCGGCGTCGGCCCCGGCAACGCGGCCAGGAAGTCGTCCACGGCGCGGGTTTCGCCTTCCCACGGCGGCAAGGCGTATTCGTCGATCACCACCACACCGCCCGTGACGATCAGCGGCCAGACGGCCTCTAGCGCCGCCTTGGTGGGGGCGTGGACGTCCATGTCCAGGTGCAGCAGGCTGACCCGCAAGCCCGGCGTTTCGGCGATGAAGCGGGGCAGGGTGGTCAGCACGTCGCCTTCGATCAGGCACACCCTCTCGACTCCGGCAATCAGGCCGTCGTCGTTGTGCAAGTCCACCAGGGCGCGGGCGTGCTCGGCGTCGGCCTGCCAGCGGGCCGCGTCGGGGCCAGCAGCGCCGGTGCGGTCTGCCTTGCCGCCGTCCTCGGCGGTGAAGGCATCCAGCCCCCGGAAGTGGTCGAAGCCATAGACCTTGCGCGTGCGGTCGGCCGGGCAGAACGTTTCCAGCAGCTTGGCCCAGGTGAACAGGCTGGCCCCCCGGAATACCCCCAGGTCCAGGATGGCGCCCGGCAGGTCGGCAACCATCTTGAACAGTTCGTAGTGGGCCAGGAACCGGGGCAGGTCGCGCCGCCGGACATAGGCCGGGAAGTTGGTCAGCACTTCGCGCGGGCCGTAGTTCCGCTCCGTGAACAGGGCCTCCAGCGTCTTCCAGTGGCGGCGGTCGCGCTGGCGGTATTCAAAGATTGGGCGATCGGAGTCGCTCACGTTTGATTCCCATCGTTCTCATGGGCACGGGCGGCCTTGGTCAGCTTGGTAATCAGGCGTTCCAGCGTGATCTGTTCGTCCAAGGTCAGATTTTCGAGAAGTTCTTCCTCGTACTGCATGGCCGCCGGGACGATCTCCTCGTACATGCGGCGGCCCTTGTCGGTCAGGCGCAGCACTGAGCGGCGGCGGTCGTTGGGGTCGATGGAGCGGTCGATCAGGTCGGCCTGCAGCATGCGCGACAGGGCGCGGCTGACCTGAACCTTGTCCATCGCCGTGCGGGTCACGACGCTGTTCGCGCACATGGACCCGCCGCGTTCTTCCTCCAGCCCCATGACCGCCATCACCCGCCATTCCGGAATGCTCAAATCAAAGCGTTCGGCATAGATGCGAGCCACCGAGCGACTCACTATGTTGGACAGAACCGACAAGCGATACGGAATGAAAAGGTCCAGGTGCAGCGGCGCCGGACGGCTTTCGGCATTGCCGGACTGATTGATTTCATTGTCTTTCTTCATAGTCATCGGGCTTCCGAAAGATTCCGCTTGGAAATGGTTTCAGATGAAACTAAATTAGTCGTACCAGGTTGCCATCATAGGCCACCCTGAGCAAAGTCACAAAAAGGGAGTGTCGGGAGGATGAAGAACTGGATCTCGTTTCCTCATGTGGAAGGCGTCGCCACGCGTCAAGCGCACTGCGATCTGCCCGAGGGGACCTATGAGCAGGAAATGGGCCGCGAAGGGTTCTTTGGCCCGGCGTCCCAGATCCACCACAAGCGCCCGCCGACCGGCTGGGTGAGCTGGGAAGGCGATCTGCGCCCCCGCGCGTTTGACCTGAACAAGCTGGAAACCGTCACCTCGAACCCGTGGGACGCCCAGTTGGTGCTGTTCAACGCCGCCGCCAAGGTCCGCCTGTGGCGCGTGTCGGGCAAGATGGAAGCCCTGGCCCGTAACGCCGACGGCGACGACGTGATCTTCTTCCATGAAGGGTCGGGCCACTTCTTCTGCGACTTCGGCCACATGACGTTCCGCGACGGCGACTACATCGTCATCCCGCGCGGCGTGCAGTGGCGCCTGGAATGCGACAGCCCCGTCATGGCGCTGATGATCGAGGCCACCGGCGACAGCTATAAGCTGCCGGGCAAGGGCATCGTCGGCACCCATGCCATCTTCGACCCGGCGGTGCTCGATATTCCGCACATCGACGATGCGTTCAAGGCCCAGTACTCGGACGTTGAAACGTCCTGCGTGATGAAGCGCCAGGACCGCAAGTCCACCGTGACCTACGCCTACAACCCGCTGGATGCGGTGGGCTGGCATGGCGACCTTGCGCCGGTGAAGCTGAACTGGCGCGATATTCGCCCGCTGATGAGCGCCCGTTATCACCTGCCGCCGAGCGCCCATGCCACGTTCCTGTCCAACCGGGTGATCATCTGCACCTTCTGCCCCCGCCCGATCGAGTCCGATCCCGGCGCGCTGAAGCTGCCGTACTTCCACTCCAACGTGGATTTCGAGGAGTTCATCTTCTACCACAAGGGTCAGTTCTTCTCGCGCGACAACATCCGTCCGGGCATGACGACCTACCACCCCATCGGCTTCCCGCATGGGCCGCACCCCAAGGCGTTCCAGACCGCCCAGGATTACGGGCGCAAGGAAACCGACGAAGTCGCCGTGATGATCGACACCCGCGACATGATCAATCCGGCCGAGCTGCCGGCTGGCGTGGAGTGGGAGGACTACTACAAGTCCTGGCAAGTCACCGACGAAGAAAAGAAGGCTGCTGAATAAGCTGCCCGCGCCACGACCCACCGCCGGGGTTGACCGCCCCGGCGGTGGGTCGTGTTTCATTTCACAGAACAAGACTCCGAGGAACCCATCCATGAAGCTCGCCAGCCTCAAGAATGGCCGCGACGGCCGCCTCGTCGTGGTGTCCCGCGACCTGTCCACCTGCGTCGCCGTGCCGCACATCGCGCCCACCCTTCAGGCCGCGCTGGATTCGTGGAGCGCCACCGAACCCAAGCTGCGCGCCGCCTACGACGCCCTGAACAGCGGAAAAGCCGAGGGCGCGCAGGCGTTCGACCAGGGCCAGGCCCATTCGCCGCTGCCGCGTGCCTACCAGTGGGCCGACGGATCGGCCTACGTCAACCACGTTGAACTGGTGCGTAAGGCCCGTGGCGCGGAAATGCCCGACACGTTCTGGCACGACCCGCTGATGTACCAGGGCGGTTCCGACAGCTTCCTGCCGCCGCACGACCCCATCCCCATGGCCGACGAAGCCTGGGGCATCGACTTCGAGGGCGAGGTCGCCGTCATCACCGGCGACGTGCCGATGGGCGCCAGCCCCGCCCAGGCCGCCGATTCCATCCGTCTGCTCATGCTGGTCAACGACGTGTCGTTGCGCGGCCTCATCCCGGCTGAACTGGCCAAGGGCTTTGGGTTCTTCCAGTCCAAGCCGTCCAGCGTGTTCTCCCCGGTTGCCGTCACGCCCGACGAACTGGGCGATGCGTGGCAGGACGGCAAGGTCCTTCTGCCGCTCATCAGCCACCTGAACGGCGAGCTGTTCGGCAAGCCCGATGCCGGGCAGGACATGGTGTTCAACTTCCCGGCCCTGATCGCCCATGCCGCCAAGACCCGCCCCCTGGCGTCCGGCTGCATCGTTGGATCAGGCACCGTGTCCAACAAGCAGGACACCGAGCACGGCTCGTCGGTGGCCGATGGCGGAGTGGGGTACTCCTGCATCGCCGAGGTCCGCATGATCGAGACGATCAACGCGGGCAAGCCCTCCACGCCGTTCATGCGTTTTGGGGATACCATCCGCATCGAAATGTTCGACGCCGCCGGGAAGTCCATTTTCGGCAGCATCGAGAACACGGTGGTCAAGTACCAGGGGGCGTAACGGCTTCACCAACGGAGGCATCGGCATGAAGCTCTATTCCTATTGGCGGTCGTCCACGGCCTATCGGGCGCGCATTGCGCTCAACCTCAAGGGCCTGGACTACGAGATCGTGCCGGTGCATCTGATCCGCGACGGCGGCGAGCAGCGCAAGGCCGAGTACATGGCGCTCAACCCGCAGGGCATCGTGCCGAC
>JBAYSM010000053.1:0-18762 GCA_041676205.1 Rhodospirillaceae bacterium
GACCACCAGATCCCCGGCCAGATCCTTGCGCAGGTCCTCGTAGACCTCCTCGCGCGGCGGAACGATGTCTTCGAGAAGCGCCTCCATCAGCGCATCATCGAAGTCGGCCAGATGTTCCAGCATCTCCTGGCGGGCAAGCTGTTCGTCGTCCTTCACCGCGTCGGGAACGCGGATGAGGGCGGAGGCCTCGCCGGGCTGGTACTTGTAAGCCCGCTCGCTGACCAGATCGACGTAGCCGGTAATCTGGTCGCTCTCGCGGATGGGGATTTCGCGCAGCACCAAGGGCCGCTCGGACACCAGTTGCAGGGCCTCCAACGTGGCGCGGATGGAGACACCCTGGCCGTCGCGGTCCACCTTGTTGATGAAAATAACGTGCGGGATGGCGTGGGCGTCGAGGAACTTGAGGACCGGCGTCACCATGACGGCGCGCTCCGGCTCCGGCTCGGCCACCACGATGGCGAGGTCGGCGACCATCAGCGCCTCGAACGTGCCCTGGCTGAACTCCACTGAACCGGGGCAGTCTATCAGCGTCCAGTCCTGGTCCATGAAGCGGGCACGGGCCACCGTGACCTCGGTCGTCATCTGCCGCTCGCGCGCCTCGGGGCTGGCATCCCCGACCGAAGACCCGTCCGTCACCCGGCCCCGTCGGTGAATGGACTCGGAGGTAAACAGCAGGCTTTCCAGAAGCGTCGTCTTGCCGCTGGTGTAGGGGCCGACGATGGCGGCAACCCGTGGCGTGGTGACGGTGGACCCCATGACGCTTCTCCCGATGGTGAAAGCCCGGTGAGCCATGATTTCAAGCGGTTGAACCGATGGCAAGGGGGAAGGCGGGGAATGTGCGGATTCACCTTGGTTGTAACACGGGCCACAAGAAAAGCCGGTCCCCTCACGAGGACCGGCTTTTCCTTACCTGCCTGGGGACAGCCTTATTTCAGGCTGGCGCAGAAACGCTTGATGCGGGTGCAGGCTTCTTCCAGGGCCTTGGCCGAGGTGGCGTAGGAGATGCGGAAGTACGGGGACAGGCCGAACGCTTCGCCCTGGACCACGGCGACGCCTTCGGTTTCCAGGAGGGCGGTCACGAAGTCGCTGTCGGACTCGATCTTCTTGCCGTTCGGGGCGGTCTTGCCAATCAGACCGGCGCAGGACGGATAGACGTAGAACGCGCCTTCCGGGGTGCGGCAGGTCAGGCCTTCGCACTCGTTCAGCATCTTGACGACCAGATCACGGCGCTCGACGAACGCCTGACGCCAAGCGACCAAGAAGTCCAGCGGGCCGTTCAGGGCGGCCACGGCGGCGGCCTGGCTGATCGAGGAGGTGTGGGTGCTGCTCTGGCTCTGGACCATGTTCATGGCCTTGATGACCGGCAGCGGCCCGGCGGCGTACCCGACGCGCCAGCCAGTCATGGAGAACGCCTTGGACACGCCGTTGGTGGTCAGGGTGCGGTCGTACAGCTTGGGTTCGACCTGGGCGATGGTGGCGAACTTGAACCCGTCGTAGACGAGGTGTTCGTACATATCATCGACCATGATCCAGACGTGCGGATGCTTGAGCAGGACATCGGCCAGGGCCTTGAGGTCGGCGGCGGAATAGGCCGCGCCCGTCGGGTTGGACGGGCTGTTCAGGACCAGCCACTTGGTCTTGGGGGTGATGGCGGCTTCGAGCTGGGCGGCCGACAGCTTGAAGCCGTTGTCCTCGGTGCATTCCACGAACACCGGCTTGCCGCCGCACATCAGCACGATGTCGGGGTAGCTGACCCAATACGGGGCCGGGATGATGACTTCGTCGGCGTCGTCGATGGTGGCGACGAAGGCATTATACAGCACCTGCTTGCCGCCGCAGCCGACGGTGATCTGGTCCGGGGAGTACTCCAGGCCGTTCTCGCGCTTGAACTTATCCGAGATCGCCTTGCGCAGCGCCGGGGTGCCCGCGACGGCGGTGTACTTGGTCTCGCCCTTGTCGATGGCGGCCTTGGCGGCGGCCTTGATGTGGTCGGGCGTGTCGAAGTCCGGCTCGCCAGCGCCCAGGCCGATGACATCCACACCGGCGGCTTTCAGCTCGGCGGCCTTCTGGGTCACGGCAATGGTCGGCGACGGCTTGATGGCAGACAGGCGCTTGGCGATGATCGACATAGTGAGGCGTCCCCTCGAATGAATGATTTGGGCGCACCATAAGAGGGCCTTGGCGGGGCTGCAAGGACCCTTTTCGCGCACCGGAAGTTGGGCGTCTGCTGCGGGCGGCTTCCCCGGCCACTCTGAGGTTTGGCCGGCCTACAACCCGCCCAATCCCATGCCGCAGCCCCGCCACGTCACGTCATCCAGAATCACCTGGACAGTCTTGGGAAACGGATGGCCGCTCATGATGTCACGGCACCACTCATCCACTATTTCCAAACGCAGCAGGGCGTTCGAGTCGGTGCGGCCCTCGTAGACCCTGGTGCCATCGACAACGCGCGGCTCGGGCATTGTGGTGTAGATTTGCCGGGTGCCGTAATCGGCGCGCAGGTGCAGGGTGCCGTCGGGATACAGGTCAAGCAGCCAGCCGGGTTCCTGACCTATGGCGCGGAATGCCACCCCGGCCTCCACAGCACCGCGCCAAGCGGCGGGCGGTCCAGCGTGGCAGGACTGCGGCGGCTGGCCAGGTTGTTGCAGCAGCGCCTCGGTATGGCCGCGCGTCCAGAACGTTATCCCGCCCTCGCCTGCGTAACGCGCGCCGGACGCGGCCAAAGTCGTGGTCAGGTGATGGGTACCCTCGGGCAACCATACCTCGGCGTCCTGGCCGGAGAAACGCGCCATGACCTGTGCACCATCGCACTGATAGACGAGGGTCATTGGCGGACCCTCTCCGCTCTGCACGGGAAGTGGGGTCTCGCAGGCGGTCAGTCCCATCGCCAGCAAGACGATCGCCAGCGCCCTCACGTCAGCACCTTCAGACCGACGATCCCCGCCACGATCAACCCCACGCAGGCCAGCCGCGCCGCGTCGGCGGACTCGCCAAACAGGATGATCCCCAACACCACGGCGCCGACCGTGCCGATGCCCGTCCACACGGCATAGGCTGTGCCGAGCGGCAGGGTCTTCAGCGCGACGGCAAGCAGCCAGAAACTTGCCGCCATGGCCGCCACGGTCAACGCCGTGGGGCCCGGTCTCGTAAAGCCATCGGTGTATTTCAGCCCTACCGCCCACGCGGTCTCGAATAGTCCCGCGACAAACAATGCGACCCACGCCATGACATGCCTCCAAAGGCACGGCAGGGTCGTCCCCGCCCCAAGCTCCAGTCCATGACGGGGCCGTCCCCGCAGAGCATCCGCCATAGAGTGGGGAGACGGAGCGCGCGGCGCAAGCATTCTCCCAGTGGCGAACCGTCCGCCAGTGCCTTATCTTGGCCCGCATGAGCGTCCATCTTCCCATGTACGAAAAACCCCCGGCGGGTCCGCGCGCGCAGTTTCGTCTGGCGTCGGACTATACGCCTGCCGGGGATCAGCCCACCGCCATTGCCGCGCTGAAGGAAGGCCTCGCCGCCGGGGAGCGCGATCAGGTGCTGCTGGGTGTCACTGGGTCGGGCAAGACCTTCACCGCCGCCACGGTGATTGCCGAACTTGGCCGCCCGGCCCTGGTCATGGCGCCCAACAAAACCCTGGCCGCCCAGCTTTACAGCGAGATGAAGCAGTTCTTCCCCGATAACGCGGTGGAGTACTTCGTCTCCTACTACGACTATTACCAGCCCGAGGCGTATGTCCCGCGCACCGACACCTACATCGAAAAAGACAGCTCCATCAACGAGCAGATCGACCGCATGCGCCACGCCGCGACGCGCGCCATCCTGGAGCGCCGCGACGTCATCATCGTGGCGTCGGTGTCGTGCATCTACGGCCTGGGGTCGGTCGAGAGCTATTCGCAGATGGTCGTGCGGGTGAAGACCGGCGACACCGTGGACCGCAATGAGTTGATGCGCGACCTCGTGCAGCTTCAGTACAAGCGCAACGACATGGCGTTTGCACGCGGGGCGTTCCGGGTGCGCGGCGACGTAATCGAACTGTTCCCGGCCCACTACGAGGACCGCGCGTGGCGCATCGACCTGTTCGGCGACGAGGTGGATGGCATCTATGAGTTCGACCCGCTGACCGGCGAGAAGTGCGCCACCCTCAACCAGATCGACATCTATCCCAATAGCCACCACGTTACCCCGCGCCCGGCGCTGTCGCAGGCGGCTAAAGGCATCAAGGCCGAACTCCAGGCGCGTCTGGCCGAGTTCGAGGACCAGGGCAAGCTGCTGGAGGCCCAGCGCCTGCGCGAACGCACCATGTTCGACCTGGAAATGATGGAAAGCACCGGGCACTGCAAAGGCATCGAGAACTACTCGCGCTATCTGACCGGGCGCAATCCGGGGGAGCCTCCGCCGACCCTGTTCGAATATCTGCCCGAGGACGCCGTGCTGATCGTCGACGAAAGCCACGTCACGGTGTCGCAGGTCGGCGGCATGTTCCGGGGCGACTTCAACCGCAAGAGCACGCTGGCCGACTACGGGTTCCGGCTGCCGTCGTGCATCGACAACCGGCCGCTGAAGTTCGAGGAATGGGACATCATGCGGCCCCAGACCATCTTCGTGTCGGCCACCCCTGGCGACTGGGAACTGGACCGCACCGGCGGCGTGTTCGTCGAACAGGTCATTCGCCCCACGGGCTTGATTGACCCGGTATGCATTATCCGCCCGGTCGAGCATCAGGTGGACGACCTGCTGGGCGAGGTCAAGAAGTGCGCCGCCAAGGGCCAGCGGACTCTCGTCACCACGCTGACCAAGCGCATGGCCGAGGATCTGACCGAATACCTGCACGAGCACGGCGTGCGGGTGCGCTACATGCACTCCGACATCGAAACCCTGGAGCGCATCGAGATCATCCGCGACCTGCGCCTGGGGGCGTTCGACGTTCTGGTGGGAATCAACCTGCTGCGCGAGGGGCTGGACATCCCCGAATGCGCCCTGGTCGCCATTCTGGATGCCGACAAGGAAGGCTTCCTGCGGTCGGAACGCTCGCTCATTCAGACCATCGGGCGGGCGGCGCGCAATGTGGATGGCCGAGTCATCCTGTATGCCGACAAGATGACCAACAGCCTGACCCGCGCCCTGGCTGAAACCGACCGCCGCCGGGAACGGCAGCAGGCCTACAACGCGCAGCACGGCATCACCCCGGAAACGGTGCGCTCACGCATCTCCGACGTGGTCGGGGACGTGGCCGAGCACGACTACATGACCGTGGGCACCGGCATCGCCGACACGCCGCATCTGGTCGGCCACAACCTGCGCGCCACCATCGAGGACATTGAAAAGAAGATGCGCAAGGCCGCCGCCGACCTGGAGTTCGAGGACGCCGCCCGGCTGCGCGACGAACTCCGCCGCCTGGAGGCCATGGAGTTGGAAATGCCGGTCGGAGGAGCCCCGCCGCAAGGGCCGCGCTCGCGCACCGCATCGGGCACCGCGGCAGCGGCCAAGAAGTCCCGCGCCCAGGGGCGCCGACGCAGTTAAACGACCGAGGTAAGCGCCATGACCAGCCGCCATGACCACTGGCAGACCGTCTACAGCACCAAGTCCGATACCGCCGTAAGCTGGTTTCAGGAGCGGCCGGAGACGTCGCTTGAACTTGTCACGGCGGGCGGCCTGCCCCTGGACGCCCGCATCATCGACGTGGGCGGCGGGGCGTCGCGGTTGGTGGATGCGCTGCTGGACGCCGGGTATTCCGCCCTCACAGTGCTGGACATCGCCCCCGCCGCCCTGGACGCTGCCCGTGCCCGCCTGGGCGCGCGGGCCGACGCCGTGCAGTGGGTGGCAGCCGATATCACCGCCTGGAGTCCGACCACCCCGTTCGACGCGTGGCACGACCGGGCAGTGTTCCATTTTCTGACCGATGCCGCCGACCGGGCGGCCTACCGCGCTGCGCTGACCGCAGGCATCAGGCGGGGCGGCCGGGTCATCATCGGCACCTTTGCGCCGGATGGACCCGAGAAATGCTCGGGCCTGCCGGTGATGCGCTACACACCCGAATTGCTGGCCGCCGAACTGGGCGACAACTTCGCACTACTCGATGCCCGCCAGGAGGATCATGCCACCCCGTCCGGCGCCATTCAGCATTTCCAGTTCAGCGTGTTCGCCCGCCGCTGAGCCGTAACACCAATTCGGCCCGCTCGCGCCGACAAGCGTTGGTGAACGAGGTTTATGGGAGCCACGCCATGAAGGCATTTCTGTTTTCGGCGACAGGAGACGACCGCCAGAAGGCGGTGTCCACCCACAGGGAAGGCACCAACCTGCCCGGCTGCCCGGCCGGAACATGGCGACCCGAGGGGCATGTCGATCTGGACGTTCCGGGCGGCGGGTCGCGGCTGCCCGGCCTTCAGGAAGGGCTGGATGTGGAGGCGGTACGCGGTGGGCTGGAACACGACGGGTATCACCTGCTCATCCAGGGCGGAGCAGGCTGGGCGGGCCGGTCGTCGGACGTCTAACCCTTTCGTGTGGCAACCAACCACGGGACGTCCTCCGTTAGTGCGGTGCGGCAGCGCGCACCGTCGGGAGGATGCACATGAGGGCCTATCTCTTTACATGCTCGGTGAAGCCGACCGTTCAGGCCGCATCCGTCTTGGAGAGCGGAGCCAACCTGCCGCAGGAGATGTGCGCCGACGGGTTCTGGGCACAAACCGGGGCCATTGACATTGACCCCGAGGGTGACGGCACCGTCCTGCTGCCCAACCTCGACCTCAAGACCCTATGCCGTTGCCTCAGCGAAAAGGGCTGGGTGATCGACACCGCGGCCTCCACCGAGGCCTAAAGCGGCCACACCAACAGCATCATCGGCACCGCAATAACCGCCACGACGATCTCCAGCGGCAGCCCCATGCGCCAGAAGTCCGAGAAGTGATAGCCGCCTGGACCCAGGATGAGGGTGTTGTTCTGGTGGCCGATGGGGGTCAGGAAGGCGCAGGACGCCCCCACCGCCACGGCCATCAGAAAGCTGTCCGGGTTGACCCCGAACTGCCCGGCCGCCACGATGGCGATGGGTGCCATGACCGCCGCCGTCGCCGCGTTGTTCATGAAGTCCGACAAGGTCATGGTGACGATCAGGATCAGCGTGAGCGCGACCACCGGCGACCCAAAGGCCAGCCCCCCGATCAGGGTGCGGGCGATGAGTTCGGCCGCGCCCGTGGCCTCCATCGCGCCGGCGACGGGGATGAGTGCCCCCAGCAGGACAATCACCGACCAGTCAATGGACTCGTACAGGCCGCGCAACGGGACCAATCCGCTCAACACGAATGCCACCGCCCCCGCCGCAAAAGCGATCTGCGCCGGAACCCCGGCCACGGTGGCGGTGATAGCTGCGCCCATGAGAGCAGCGGCGATAATGGTTTCACGCCGTTTGGGGAATTTCAGGGTGCGCTGGACCAGGGGCACGCAATTGAACTGATTGACCACGTCGGCGATACGGTCGGCGCTGCCTTGCAGCATCAACACATCCCCGGCCTCCAGCCGCTGGTCGCGCAGGCGCTTCCAAGACCTGCTGCCTTGCCGCGACAGGGCCAAGAGGTTCACCCCGAACCGCGAGCGCAGCCGGATTTCGGCCACCGACCGCCCGACCAGGGAGCTGCCCGGCCGCACCGCCACCTCGTTCAGCTCGACGGCATCGGAGGTCAGCAGCGCGGCATCCACGGTCCGGTCATCGACCAGTTCCAGGTTCAAGGTCGTGACCAACTCGGTCAGGGCCTGAGGATCGGCCTCCAGAATGAGGATGTCCTGTTCGCGCACCAACCGCCATCCGGCCGGAGCGAGGATGCGTTCCTCATCGCGCACCAGCCCTACAACTTGGGCGCCGATGTCGCCCAGGCCCGCCTCGAAATCAGCCAGGCTCTTTTGCGCCACCGGAGATCCTTCACGGACCCGGACCTCAGTGAAATAGCGGCCGATATCAAACGACTCGGCATCGGATGCCTTGGCGCCGCGCGGCTTGGGCAACAGACGCCAACCGATCAGGCTGATGAAGGCAATGCCGCCCAGCGCCACCGCCACCCCCACCGGGGCGAAGTCGAACATGGCGAACGGCCCGCCCTGCGCCTGGGCGCGGAAGCCGGAAACAATGATGTTGGGCGGGGTGCCGATCAGCGTGGTCATGCCGCCCAGGATGGAGGCGAACGACACCGGCATCAGAAGGCAACTCACCGGGATGGCGTTGCGCTGCGCCGCCTGGATCACCACCGGCATCATCAACGCAAGCGCACCGACGTTGTTCATGAAGGCCGACAGGAACGCCGTCAGCAGCGACATGCCGACGATCAGCCGCACCGCCCCGGCCTTGGTGGGCAGGGCATGACGGGCCAGAAAGTCGATGGCACCCGAATTGAACAGGCCCCGGCTGAGCACCAGGACAGCGGCGACGGTAATCACCGCCGGATGGCCGAACCCTTCGAATGCGGCCCCCGGCGCGACCTGCCCTGCCGCCACTGCCGCCAGCAGGGCCAGCATGGCGACCACGTCATGCCGCCAGCGGCCCCAGATGAACAGGGCCATGGCGGCGGCGATGATCAGCAAAACGGCGGCCTGGGGGAATGTCATTATCAGCACTCCCCCGTTGGAGACGCTATTTGCCCGGATTGAGCAACCTTGTGTTGTCGGCCTGTCCGCCGACGATCTCCACCACGTTCCCGACCACCTTGGCACGCCCTTCGGCAACCAGACGCAGGGCCAAGGGATAGGCCCGGTGTTCCTGCTCCAGTACCCTCGCGCCCAACGTATCGGGCGTGTCGCCGGGCAGAACGGGCACCGCCGCCTGCACGATGATCGGGCCTTCGTCGGTGGCCGGACGGACGAAGTGAACGGTGCAGCCATGCACCTTCACGCCCAGTTCCAGCGCCCGTTCGTGGGTGTGCAGGCCCTTGAACGACGGCAGCAAGGACGGATGGATGTTGATCAGCCGGTCCTGCCACTTGCCCACAAAACCTTCGGTCAGCAAACGCATGAACCCGGCCAGACAGACGAACTCCACCCCGACGTCGCGCAGTCGAGCGTCGAGCGCGGCATCAAAAGAGTCGCGGCCGTCAAAGTCGCGGTGGCTGAGAACCGATGTCGCAATGCCCGCCTTCTCCGCCCGTTCCAGGGCATAGGCCCCGGCCACGTTGGACAGGACATGCACGATCTCGACCGGGAAGGCGGGGTCGGCGCAGGCATCTATCAGGGCTTGCAAGTTGCTGCCCCGCCCCGACACCAGAACGCCGACCTTCAGTTTTGTGCCCGCCACGATCAATCCAGCGCCCAGGCGGCATCGAGGTTCGACATGCGCACCGGCTCGCCGCTGCTCTCTCCACCACTGGCGCGCGAAACCAGGCGGCCGATGATGCGGGCCTCCTCGCCGTGCTGGCCGAAGATGGCGACCGCATCGCCCGCCTGCTCGGCCGGGACGACGACGACCATGCCGACGCCGCAGTTGAAGGTGCGGGCCATTTCAGCCGCCCCGACACCGCCGGTTTCAGCCAGCCAGCGGAACACCGGAGGCAGCGGCAGGGCCGCCACGTCCAGTTCGGCGGCCAGATCATCGGGCAGCACGCGCGGGATATTCTCCCAGAACCCGCCGCCGGTGATGTGGGCCAGCGCCTTGACGTGCCCGGCGCGAATGGCCGCGAGGCAGCTTTTCACGTAGATGCGCGTCGGGGTCAGCAGAGCCTCGCCCAGCGTCTGGCCGGGGGCGAAGGGGGCTGCGTCGCCATAATCCAGCCCGGCCTTTTCGACCACGCGGCGGACCAGCGAGAAGCCGTTGGAGTGCACACCCGACGACGCCAGACCGATCAGCACGTCCCCGGCCTTGCACCCGGTTCCATCGAGCAGGCGCCCGCGTTCGGCCGCACCGACCGAGAACCCGGCCAGATCATAGTCGCCAGACCCGTACATGCCGGGCATTTCGGCCGTCTCGCCGCCGATCAGGGCGCATCCGGCCTGTCGGCAGCCTTCGGCGATGCCGCTGATGATTTGGCGGCCCTGTTCGACCTCAAGCTTGCCGGTGGCAAAATAATCGAGGAAAAACAGCGGCTCGGCGCCCTGCACCACGAGGTCGTTGACGCACATGGCCACCAGGTCGATGCCCACGGTTTCATGTCGCCCGGCGGTGATCGCCACCTTGAGCTTTGTGCCTACGCCATCGGTGGCAGCGACCAGGATCGGATCCTGATAGCCCGCCGCGCGCAGGTCGAACAGCGCGCCGAATCCGCCTAAATCGGAATCGGCACCCGAGCGCACGGTGGACTTGGCCAACGGTTTGATGGCTTGCACCAAGGCGTTTCCGGCGTCAATGTCAACGCCGGCATCCTTGTAGCTCAGACGGCTCTTGTCGGAAGGAGTGGAAATGGCGGCCTCGCAGCGGCATGCGGTTATATGGAGGATTCGCGTGGGGAAGATACTGCATCGGCGTCGGTTTGCAACGGCAGACCTGTCGGTCCTGATGGGCATCGTCGCCCTGATAACCTTGTGGTCCCCCCTATCATACGCTCAGAACAGCGGGGATGCCGCCCTTTATACGGTCAGTGCGGTGCCCGTGCGGGCCGAGGCGGCGACCGTCGTGGCGGCCAAGGAACTGGCCCTGCAACAAGGCCAACGCGACGCCCTGCGCATCCTGTTGGAACGCCTGACGCTGCCCGAGGATCACGGCCGCCTGCCCAGCCCGCCCCCGGCGACGCTGGAAACCATGGTGCTGGGGTTGTCCATCGATGATGAGCGCACCCCGCCGCGCGGCTACATTGCCACGCTGACGATCAGCTTCATACCGCAGGCCGTGCAGGCCATGCTGCAACAGACCGATATCCCTTTCACCGATCAGCGCGGGCGCCCCCTGGTCATCGTGCCGGTGTGGCAGGGTGGGCCGGAACTGGACCCGGTGCTGTGGGAGGATCCCAACCCCTGGCGCGAAGCCTGGGGCAATCGCCGCCGTCAGGGGCTGGTGCCGCTGGAAGTGCCGCTGGGCGACCTGGACGACGTGGCCGCCGTGGACGTCACCCGCGCCATGGCCGGAGATGCCGAAGCCCTGGCCGCATTGGCCGACCGCAATAAAGCCGTGGCGGCACTGGTCGCCGTCGCCCGCCTGCAACCCGGCGCGGGCGGGGCGCCGGCCCAGGTGCGGGTGGACGCCACGCAGAGCGGCATCTCCGATGGCGGCGCCTTCACCGTAACCCAACCGCTGCCCGCCGATGCTGCGTCGCCGGACGATGCGTTGACGCAAGCGCTCGCCTTGGCCGTGCGGGGCCTCGCAAGGCAGGTGGACGAAGCGTGGAAGGTGCGTGCGGTGGGCTATTCCGGGGCCACCACGCAACTGACCGCCGTGGTGCCTCTGGATGGCCGCCTGGAGGACTGGCTGGAGGTCCGCCGCCGCCTTGCCGCTGCTCCGGCGATCCGGGAAACCCGCCTCCAGGCCTTGACCAAGGACCGTGCGCAAATCACCATCCTGTATGGCGGCGATCCGAACGGACTGGCCGAGTCGCTGGGACGGCAGGGCCTTGGCCTGACTGACGAGGGCGGATACTGGATGCTCCGCACGCAGGCGCCGGGACAGCCGCCGGTCCTGCAAACCCCACCGCAACAGGCAGCACCGCAACTGCGCGCCCCGGACCTGATGGAGCCATCAGGAACTCTGATCGTGCGCTAGTGTTCAAGCGTTGGAGCCACAATGCGGGGGCAACGCCATGCCGCTGCCCAAGTCACTGATCAAGAGCCTGCCGAACGCAATCACCGTGCTGCGCTTGTTTTTGGTGCCAGGGGTTGTGTGGTTGCTGCTGGACGGTCATTTCAAGGCGGCGTTTTGGGTGTTCCTGCTGGCCGGGGTGCTTGACGGCGTGGACGGGGCGCTGGCCCGTCTGCTCGACGCCCGCAGCGAGTTGGGGGCGTGGCTCGACCCGCTGGCCGACAAAGCGCTTTTGGGCGCCACCTGCCTGACCATGGCCGCCACTGGATTGCTGCCAATCTGGCTGGTCATCATCATCGTGTTCCGCGATCTGCTGATCATCAGCGGCGTGCTGTTGACCCGCGTGATGGGCGGGGCGGTGACAATCCGTCCCCTTCTAATCAGCAAGGTGAACACCGTTATGCAGATCATCCTGGTCGGCGTGGTTCTGGGCGAGCCAGCCCTCCACCTTTCCGGCCTCGGCCTAAGTGTCATCGTCATATGGATGGCTGCGGCAACGACGGTAGCGTCGGCGGCAGCCTACGTTTATGTTTGGTCGCGCCGCGTTCTGTACGGCCAGCAGGGCTGACGCCTTGCCTCGTCAAGTAGAGAGAGTACCGTGACCGAAGCGCCTGCGCCCGCCCCAACCTCCCCCACTCCGCAAGCCTCCACGTGGTCGTGGAAGTTCTGGCTGATCATTGCTGTCGTGACCCTGGCGGCGGTCTATCTGCTGCGCGGGGTGTTGCTGCCGTTCGTAGCCGGGGCAGCGGTGGCGTACTTCCTGGACCCGGCGGCCGACTGGCTGGAGCGCCGGGGCCTGGGGCGCACCGCCGCCACGGTGGTCATTACCCTGCTGTTCGTGCTGGCCTTGGTCGGCGCGGTGCTCCTGCTGATCCCCGCCCTTCAGGGCGAGATTTCGCGGTTCCTCGAAAACCTGCCCAAGTATGCCACCGCACTGGAAAACCGCATCCGGCCGCTGCTGGAAAACATTCATGACCTGCTGCCGCCCGAACAGGTCGACCAACTGCGGGACGGTGCGGCGTCAATGATCGGCGGCGCGGCGAGCATCGCCCTGAACGTGCTGCGTCAGGTGCTGACCTCCGGCCTTGCCATCATCAACCTGCTGGCCCTGGTGGTGCTGACCCCGGTGGTGGCGTTCTACCTGCTGCGCGACTGGGACGGCATCGTTGCCAAGGTCGATGGCTGGCTGCCCCGCGCCCACGCCGACACACTCCGCGCCATGGCCCGCGACATCGACACCACGCTGGCCGGGTTCGTACGCGGGCAGGCCACCGTCTGCGCGGCGCTCGGTGGGTTCTATGCCGTTGGATTGTCGCTTGTCGGGCTGGACCTCGGGCTGGTCGTGGGCCTCGCGTCGGGATTGCTGTCGTTCATTCCCTATGTCGGGTCGATTGCCGGGTTCATCGCCAGCATGGGCTTGGCGTTCGCCCAGTTTTCCGAAATGACACCGATCCTGATCGTCGCGGGCATCTATCTGGCCGGGCAGGCGCTGGAGGGGAACGTGCTGTCGCCGTGGCTGGTCGGCGAGCGGGTCGGCCTGCATCCGGTGTGGGTGATCTTCGCCCTGCTGGCCGCCGGCAGCCTGTTTGGCTTCGTCGGCGTTCTGCTGGCCGTGCCGGTGGCGGCCATGGTCGGCGTGGTGGTGCGTTATTCCATGGCGCGCTACCTGCAAAGCGACGTGTATCACGGGGAGCACAAAGCGCCGTGAGCCAGCTTCCCCTTCCGCTTGGCTATCGCGCTGCCTTGGGGCGCGAGGACTTTCTGGTTGCTCCGGGCAACGAGGAGGCCGTGGCGTGGCTTGATCGCTGGCCCGACTGGCCGGCGCCCGCCCTCCTGCTGCACGGCCCGGCGGGTTGCGGCAAAAGCCATCTGGCGCAGGTGTTCGCGGCCTCGTCCGGGGCGCGGGTCATCAAGGGCACGCCCGGCTTGGTGCTGCATCCGCCTGCGGTTCTCGATGGCGTTCAGGCGGTGGTCATCGACGACGCCGACCGCGCGCTGGAAGCCGGAGTCGCCGAAGGCTCGCTGTTCCACCTCTATAACGCTGCCAAGGAAGCCGGAAAACACCTGCTTCTGACCGCCCGCCGTCCGGCGTCGAGCTGGGGCATCCGGCTGCCGGATCTATCCTCGCGCCTGCACGCCGCCCCGGCGGTCGCCATCAGCCCGCCGGACGACGCCGTGATGGCCGCCGTTCTGGTGAAAATGTTCGCCGACCGCCAGTTGCGCATCGGGACAGAGGTCATTGCCTACCTGCTGCGCCACATGGAACGCAGCTTTGCCGCCGCCCGCGCGGTGGTGGACGCTGCCGACCGCCTCAGTCTGGCTGAACGGCGGGCCATCACAATCCCGCTGCTGAAACGCCTGCTTGGGCAGAGCGACGTTCTATAAATTCAGGTCCTTCGGCCGGATGAGGGTGTCCAGGCGCGCAACCCCCGGCCCCAAATCGTCCCAGCGGTCGATGCCGCACACCAAAAGGGCATAGCCCGCCGTGGGAAACTTGTCGCGCAGGGTGGCCAGTTCGGGCGTTGGCGGGTCCTGCCTGTCAGTCAGAGCGACGGCCAGTTCCTGCATGGCCGGATTGTGGCCGATGACCAGCACGGACCCAATGCTGTCCGGCAGTTCGCGCAGACGGTCGAGCAGGTGTGCCGCGCTGAACACGTACAGCCGGCTTTCAAACTGCACCGGCACCCCTTCCAGCATCGGACACAAGTAATCGAACGTCTGGCGGGTGCGTCGCGCCGTGGACACCAGCACCTGATCGACCCGCAGCCCGCGCTCCTTGAGAACGGCGGCCATGGCGGCCCCGGCGCGGTGGCCGCGCTCGGCCAGCGGACGGTCGATGTCCTCAAGCTCGGGATCATCCCAACTCGATTTGGCGTGACGGAGGAAATGGAGCCGTTTCATGTGCGCCGCCCCCTTGGCTGGACTTATGACAAACACGAATGGGACAAAGACGGATGGGATATGGACGCCGAATCCTTCCCCCTGCTTATATAGGCGACAGGGTATAAGGTGGCGGGTGTCTTTGCGAGGCTCTGCCGAAGATACACCGTCCTGACACAGAAAATTCACAGACCCGGTGCGCGGTTCCGTATACTCCAGGGGCGCG
This sequence comes from Rhodospirillaceae bacterium, assembly GCA_041676205.1. Lineage (GTDB taxonomy): Bacteria > Pseudomonadota > Alphaproteobacteria > Rhodospirillales > Rhodospirillaceae > Cauispirillum. The sequence continues at coordinate 14,805 of JBAYSM010000053.1, forward strand.
GCGTCAGTCAAAGAGGGGAAGGGAACGTGATGAGTGACACTACGCAAAAGCCCGGCACCCAGACACCCGCACGGCGTACCGGCACGCCCGCCAAGCGCGGTCCGGCCAAACCCACCCCGGCCGGAACACCCCCCCGCCCGCAGCAGACGAAGGCACCCGTCATGACGGCCCAGACTCAGCAGGACATCCCCACCATCGCCCTCGACAGCAGCGACCGCTTCATCAACCGCGAACAATCGTGGCTGGCGTTTAACTCGCGCGTCCTCGAAGAAGCCTCGAACCCTGACCATCCGCTGCTGGAGCGCCTGCGTTTTCTGTCGATCTCGGCCTCAAACCTGGATGAGTTCTACATGGTCCGCGTGGCCGGGCTGAAGGGCCAGGTTCATGCCGGCGTCGCCTCGATCACCCAGGATGGCGTGACCCCGGCCCAGCAGCTTGAGGACATCAACGTCGAGGCGCGCCGGCTGATCGACACCCAGGCCAAGACCTGGCTTGAGTTGCGCGGCCTGCTGCACGACGTCGGATTGCACGTCATTTCCAAGGACGACCTGAAGCCGCAGGACATGGAGTGGCTGGAAAACCACTTCATGGACCACATCTTCCCGGTCTTGACCCCGCTGGCCATCGACCCAGCGCATCCCTTCCCGTTCATCCCCAATCTGGCCCACGCGCTGGTCCTGCACCTGACCCGGTCGGACAACACCGAGAACCTGCGCGCCTTGGTGCCGCTGCCGATCCAGTTGTCGCGCTTCGTGCGCATCGCCGGGCCGGAATTGCGTTTCCTGGCCCTGGAAGAAGTCGTCGGACTGTTCCTGCACAAACTGTTCCCCGGCTTCGAGGCGAGCCAGGGCGGGCACTTCCGGGTTATCCGCGATTCGGAAATGGAAATCGACGAAGAGGCCGAAGACCTTGTGCGGTCGTTTGAATCGGCCCTCAAGCGGCGTCGGCGGGGGCACTGCATTCGCCTGACCCTGAACGCCGACATGCCCGCGGATTTGCTCCGCCTGATCTGCGATGAACTCGACGTCGCGGCTGCGGACGTGTTCCACGTCAACGGCCTAATCGGCATGGCCGACATCAAGGCGCTGATCACCGACGAGCGCCCCGACCTTCAATTCCCGCCGTTCAACGCCCGGTTCCCCGAACGCATCCGCGACTTTGCAGGGGATTGCCTGGCCGCCATCCGCAAGAAAGACATCCTGGTCCACCACCCGTTCGAATCCTTCGACGTCGTGGTGCAGTTCCTGCGTCAGGCGGCGCGCGATCCCAACGTCATGTCGATCAAGCAGACCCTGTACCGCACCTCCAAGGGAAGCCCCATCGTCGCCGCCTTGATCGAGGCGGCCGAGGCCGGGAAATCGGTCACGGCCATGGTCGAACTCAAGGCCCGCTTTGACGAAGAAGCCAACATCCAGTGGGCGCGCGACCTGGAACGCGCCGGGGTGAACGTGGTGTATGGGTTCATGGACCTGAAAACCCACGCCAAGATCAGCCTCGTGACCCGCCGTGAAGGGGCTGAGTTGCGGTCCTATGTCCATTATGGGACCGGCAATTACCACCCGATCACCGCCAAGATCTACACCGACCTGAGCTACTTCACGTCCGACCCGGCGCTGTGCCGCGATGCGCAGAAAGCCTTCAACTTCATGACCGGCTACGCGCGGCCGGACAAGATGGAGAAGCTCAACATCGCGCCGCTGGGCCTGCGCGACACCATCCTGCACCTGATCGAGCAGGAAACCGCCAACGCCCGCGCCGGAAAGCCCGCCGCCATCTGGGCCAAGATGAACAGCCTGGTTGACGGCAAGCTGATCGACACGCTCTACGAGGCCTCGAACGCCGGGGTTAAGATCGAATTGGTCATTCGCGGCATCTGTTGCCTGCGTCCGGGCATTCCGGGCCTTTCGGAAAACATTCGGGTACGCAGCATCGTCGGGCGTTTCCTGGAGCATGCCCGCATCGTGTGCTTCGCCAACGGCCATCCCATGCCGTCTCGGAATGCCAAGGTGTTCATTTCGTCGGCCGACTGGATGCCGCGCAACCTCGTCCACCGGGTGGAGAGCTTCGTGCCGATCGAGAACCCTACAGTCCACACCCAGATCCTCGACCAGATCATGGGGGCCAACCTCAAGGATGAGGCGCAAAGCTGGTTCCTGCAGCCCGACGGGACCTATAAACGGGTCCAAGCCAAGCCGGGCGCGTTTTCCGCCCATGTCCACTTCATGACCAACCCCAGCCTGTCGGGCCGGGGCAGTGCCACGCAGCAGACCCAGAAGCGGGTAGCCCGCCTGATTCTCGGCCGCGACCGCTTCACCGACGACTGAGCTAGGACCCGAGCGTGCCCCAACACCATCCCATCGGCATCATTGATATCGGGTCCAACACCGTGCGCCTGGTGGTGTTCGGGGGGCGAAACAGAACGCCGCTGCCGCTGTTCAACGAAAAGTCAACCTGCGCCCTCGGCGCCGGCCTGGAAAGCAGCGGGCGGCTGAATCCCGATGGCGTGCCCCAAGCGCTGGCCGCCATTCAGCGGTTCGTCATGCTGGCCCGCGCCATGGAGGTCGAGCGCCTGGACGTCCTGGCCACCGCCGCCTGCCGCGACGCCACCGACGGCCGCGCCTTCATGGACGAGATCGAGCGGCGCTGCGGGGTGCGCGTCAACCTGTTGTCGGGCGAGGACGAGGCCAAGCGGGCCGCGCTGGGCGTACTGTGCTCCATTCCCGATGCCGATGGCATGGTCGCCGATGTCGGCGGCGGCAGCCTGGAACTGATCACCGTCAAGGGGCGCCGGTTCGGGTGCTTCGCCACCATGCCGCTCGGCCTGCTGCGGCTGTCCGAATATTCCGCCGGCGACCGTGACAAAGCCTTGGCAATAATCGAAAAACGCCTGGAAGCCGTGGACTTCATGGAAGAAGGGCGCGGCCGTCACCTTTATGCCGTGGGCGGGGCGTGGCGCGCCCTGGCCCGCATGTTGATCGACCAGATGAACTATCCGCTGCATGTCCTCGACAACTTCACCCTACCACGCGCCGAGGCGGAAAATCTCATCGGCCTGGTCGCCCGGCAGAGCCGCAAGTCCCTCGACAAGGTGCAGGGCGTGTCGAAAAAGCGTCTGCCCATGCTGCCTCTTGCCGCCCTTCTGCTGGAGCGCCTGTTGCAGCGCGTGCAACCCGATGCCGTGGTCTTCTCGGTTTATGGAATGCGCGAGGGTCAGTTCTACGCCAGCCTGCCCGACGCGGTGAAGGAACAGGACCCCCTGCTCGCCTCCGCCGCCAAGCTGGCCGAGGCCGCCGGGCGGTTCCCCGCGCACGGCCACGAACTGCTCGACTGGATGACCCCGCTGTTCCCGGACGAACCACCGGCCCTGAAGCGTCTACGCCACGCCGCCTGCCTGCTGGGCGATATCTTCTGGAACGAGCACCCGGACTTCCGGGCCGAGCAAGCCTTCCTGCGCGTGCTGCGCCTGCCGTTCATGGGGCTGGATCACCACGAGCGCGCCGGCCTCGCCCTCGCGCTGTACTACCGTTATGCCGCGGACGAAAACTCGGAGGCCATCCGCCCCGCCCATGCCCTGCTCGATGACGACCGCATTCGCCGCGTCCGCACCATCGGCGCCGCCCTGCGCTTGGGCCACACCATGTCCGGCGGCGTGGCCGGCATTCTGTCACGCACCCGCCTGACGCGGGGGGAACGGGTGCTGATGCTCGGGGTTCCGGCCGGAGATCCGTTGTTCAACTCAGAAGCCTACACCCGCCGCCTCGACCGCCTCGCCCAGGAACTAGACCTGACGGCACAGATCGCCCAGGTCTAAAGCAGTTTGCTTTTTATCTGAACTGCCAGCGGGCGGGCGTCCGCTTCAAGGAAGTGAAGCGGGGAATCACAGAGGACACAGAGGAAGGCACAGAGGGCACAGAGAGTCCATGGCCACTGCGCCGCAGGCATCCTCAATAGGGTTTTA
>JBAYSM010000054.1:0-18271 GCA_041676205.1 Rhodospirillaceae bacterium
CAGCCGCGTGACCCCGCCAGACGCGCGCCGCCGCAGGGAGGGGCATGCCCCTCCCTGCGGCAACAAACTGGCGGTCAATTGATGTGCTACCTGCGTCGGTCAGTTTCATTTGCTTCCGACAGTCTCTGGCGCTTCCGGGTTGAGAGCCGAAAACATGCATGAAATCAATGCCATGTCATGCCGGGCACGCCCGGCGAAGCGAGACTTACCAGCAACTTGAAACGTCTTCGCGGGATGCCCGTGCACCGGGGGTCACGACGGCAGCCGTCACCGGCCTGATTGCCCGCGCGGTCAAGGTTCTGTGTCCGTCCCTGCCGCCTGCCGCCGTCCATCTGCTTATCCTTCTGGTTGAGCACGTCCACGGCGATGACAAGTGGCGCCAGGGCCGTCTGCGGGTCATCCCCAGCAACGCCCGCTTGGCGATGATGCTCGGCACCTGCGAGCGCCGGGTGCGCAGCCTGTTGGCGCTCCTGGAAGCCAATCACTGGATCATCCGGCGTTACACCGAGGCCAACCGCCGCAACCGGCCCGAGGCAGGGATCGACTTGGCGCCCGTCGCCGCCCGGCTCGCAGATCTGCGCCGCGCCGCCGACTGGGTGGCCGAGGAGGGCCGCGAGGCCCGCCGCCGGTCGGATGCCGAGCGCGACGACGCCGACGTGAGCCGGTCCGATGAGTCCTCCAGGGAGGACAGATCCGACCGCCTGAAATCCTACAGTGTAAATCCTGAGCCTACGGCTCCTGTACAGCCCGCCAGCGATCCCGGCGAATTGGTGAGCCTGATGCTGCACGCCTCGCCCCGGCTACAGGCGGCGATTGCCCCCCAAGACCTCGTTGACCTTCTCAGCCCACGACCACCAGGACCGGCCTTGCACCGGCTCGCGGCGGCCGTGGGCTTTTTTGTGCGCGAAATGGGGCTGTCAACGAGCGCCTGGACCGATGGCGTGAGGCGCCATGAGTGGGCCGCTCTTGCCGCCGCCGCTGTCGCAATGGAACGACAGGGGGTAGAGCGCAGGCCGGGCTATCTGCGGGCGATGCTGCGTCATCCGAACCTTCAGAGCACCGTGCGGCATAGCCTGCGGCGGCTGATCGGAGGCCACTGACATGCGCCAGGTCTTTTTGCTGATCGGCGGGCTTCTGGTGTTGGCCGGTTCGGCCCAGGCGGCTTTCGGCTCGGACGCTGTGACGGGGGCCGCGCGGGTGATCGACGGCGACACCCTCGCAATTCAAGGCGTCCGGGTGCGCCTGTGGGCCGTCGATGCGCCCGAGATAGACCAGACCTGCCGTTCCGCCGCCGGGCTGACGTGGCCGTGCGGCCTTGCCGCAGCCGAAGTGCTGAAGGAGCGGCTTCGCGGCCAGTTTGTCACCTGCTGGCGGCGCGACACGGATCGGTACGGGCGGATGGTGGCGACGTGCACTGTCGGCACCACCGACGTTGGGGCGTGGCTGCTTATCAACGGTTGGGCAGTCACCTACTGGCGCGAGGTTCCGGCCTACTCGGACCTGGAGCACATGGCCAAGTCCAATAAAGCCGGAATCTGGTCGAGCAGGTTTGCGGCGCCTTCCGAGTGGCGGAGGGCGCAGAAATGAGCCTGAGCATTCACCCCTGTCGTCAACCATCTGAAGTGCGCCGCGCCAGTGCGCGACGTGGGATCAGGACGACAAGAGGAAGTGGCTTTGGGAACCGAACCTCATTCCTCCCGCAGTCGCACGCCCGGTCCTCCGGGGCCAGTGTAATCGCCGGAGGCGATGAACATGATCCCTGCCTTTTCAAATGCGGCGCAGAGCGCGTGAATCGTGCCCGCATGAGCCTTCAGAGGGCCAGGAATTGTCTCCAGCCGCTTGATCGACGGAAGCGACACGGATGCTCGTTCAGCAAGATCCTTCTGCTCCCAGCGCAGCAGCATTCGGGCCGCTCTTATTTGCTCGCTCGTCAACAAAATGATACCTCAGGTATTGTTTTGATCATTTCTCTATGTTATACCTGAGGTATCAAAACAGCAAGGGCCAACGCCATCTCAGGTAGCCCAGCACATAGGAGAGCCGATCATGACCCAGACCGCCGCACCCACCCCCATCTCTTTGCTCGACCACGTTCGCGCCATCGCCCCCGAACCGAGTTGGAACCTGCCCCTTTATACTGATCGTGATGAGGTTAGCGCCCACGGCCTGCCCAATCGCCGCTGGGTCATGGTGAAGCGTAAAGCTTCCGACAGCTACGAAGTCACGGTCTACCGCTCCATCCGCGAAACCCCGGACAGCGCCAGCCCCAGGCCTCAGAGCTTGACCGCTGGCCGTCGTCGAAGCGGGCCGGACCTTGCTGCCATGGTGGCCGAGGCCCTGGCTGACCCGCTGGACGCTGTGACGGTGGCCGGGCTGGTGTTGTGGCCTGACACGCTCTCGTTCATCGAGGGTTATACCGACGACAGTGGCCGGTATAGCTTTTCTCGCCAGAGCAACGGGTGGGAATGGCGGGTTAACAGCAAGGCCGTCGAAGCGGCCATGGGCTTGCTAGGCCGCCTGTCCTTCTACGGGTTTGGAAACACGGCCCCCACCCTGCCCGAGGCGGTTGCCGATGCGGTGGATGCGCCGCGTCGCTTCGCCGCCATGGTCGAAATCCTTGCCGTCGAGTTGGCCCAGGCCGCTCCGAACCCCGACCCGTGGACCTATGCCGCCGTGATCGCCGCCCAAGACGGTGAGCGGGCCTTTGTGGGGCCGTGTGCCGCCCTGCTCGATCTCAAGGACCAGCTTCGTGCAGCCGAGGCTCCGTTCATCGGCCGCATGGACACCGACGCCTCGTACATCGTCGCCGTGCCGGTCGATCAGGCCGAGGGGCTGGACGCCGCCGGTCTGATTGATCATCCGGCTGCCGTGCGCCTGAAGCGCTATTGAGGAGGATTGTTCCATGAGCGCCGGAACTCTTATCGACCATCATTCCTGCCCGACATGCCTCGGCCACCGGAAGGTGTTCGGCGGCCGCGACGTCCAGGGCGATTTTGTCGACAAGGATTGTCCGACATGCCTCGGCTTGGGAGTGGTGGCGCGGGATCATCCCTTTTTGGAGTGGCGGGACTGTCCGCACTGCGGCGCGAGCATCCGCACCGAACACCTGAGTATGGGCGAAGGGGACGGCTGCACCGAATGCGGCGGGGCCGTGGGGATGCAGATCGACGGCACTCTCTGCGCCGTCGACTGGGACGACATGCAGTTCTGAGGGAGGCACGACCATGAGCGAATATGACAAGTTGATGGCCCGCCTGGACGCCTTGATGCAGTCCAAGGGCGCCAAGGTATCGCCTTGGCTCAGCGATCAGTCGCGGCTGCCGCAACAGAACCGGGTCATTGACGCTCTTGCCGATCCGCAGCCCGCCCGACAGGCACACGACACGGATATTTGTCCATCATGTGCCGCCGCTGGCTGGTTGTTATGGCGCTACGCCCAGGAGCGCGGCTCTGACGATCAGTCCAAGTAGCTGCCTCCCTGCCGTCGCGTTTTTCATCTGACACGAAGAAGGGACTCCACCATGACGACTAACAACACCCCATGGGAAGCCGGTCGGGTCATAAAAGTTCGTAGCACCGCCGTTGGTCGCGCTTATGACTTCACTCCCGGCGAGGCGCCGGGGCGGCACGAGTTAGCCGTTGTACCGACCGGCTCTGGCATGACGGTTGGGATGACCGAAAACAGCGAGATCGACTGCACCGCTTGCGCCAAGTACGTCCGCGCAGAATTTCCGCGCGGCACTGGATGCAAACGGGACGCCGATTATCGGCGCATCGCACCTGCCCGACAGGCTTGCGGCGGGAAAGACTATGAGGCCGCCCAAGCCTTGGCCGATCCGCAGCCAGCCCGGCAGCAGCACGACATGGACCTCTGCCCTTTATGTGCCGGCGCTGGCGAACTGCTAACGCCCAATGGGGAAACCGCATGGTGCGGTGCCTGTGCCGGCACTGGTGAGAACGACCAGGAGGGAAAGCCGTGACCATTCCATGGAAGGGAGACCTACTCGCGTTGCAGGCGCGCATCTACAAGGCCCGGCGGGCGCAGAAGATCACTCAGGCGCAGGCCGGAAAGATCATCGGTGTATGCGACCGCACTTACCGCGACTGGGAAGGTGGCGAGACCGACATTCCGGCGTCCAGCCTCTTCCTCTTGGCAGCACACTTGGGTATCCGGGTGTTTGAACCGGGTGCTGAAAACCGGAAAAATTCTTCCGGTTTTGGCGCTTCGTCTAAAGCCTGCGATGGCAGTGCTGATTTTGTATTGCGCAGTACAAAAGAGGCTCTTCCGCCCCTGGCCTCAGGAGGAAGGTAGCATGGCGCAACCGACGGCGGAAGCGTATGCCGAGCTTCAGAAAGCCTTCGACCATTTCAACCGGACGCTCTTCGACGGCTCCCTGCCCGACTGCCTGATCAGCATCAGGACTGACGGCGCCAGCATGGGCTATTTCTCCGGCAGCCGGTTTGTTGGCCGCGCGACCGGCGAAGTCGTCGACGAGATCGCCATGCACGCCGGGTACTTCGGTGTGGTTCCCATCCGAGAAATCATGCAGACCGTGGTGCATGAGATGGTTCATCAGTGGCAGCACCATCATGGGACGCCCGGCCGGGGCCGCTACCATAACCGCGAATGGGCAGCCAAGATGGAGGCCATCGGCCTGATGCCGAGCAGCACCGGCGAACCAGGGGGCAAGCGCACCGGCGACAGCGTATCCGACTACATGATCGAGGGCGGGCCGTTCGAGGCGGCCTGCAACGCCCTGCTGACCCAGGAATACACTGTGTCCTGGATGGATCGGTTCCCGCCCGTGCCTCCCGAGGCGGCCGCGCTTGCCGCTGGCGATGGCGCCCTCCAGGCGGCGGTGAGTTTGATCAAGCTGCCCGAAGTCGGCGCTAAGCCCAACAAGTCTAACCGCGTCAAGTACCGCTGCCCGAGCTGCGGGGCGCAGGCATGGGGCAAATCGGCCCTCGCCCTGCTGTGCGGCGTTGAGGGGTGCGACAGCGCGCCGCTGGAGGCCGTGGTGCCGGGAGAAGCGGTGCTCTTGCCTAACGCATCAGGGACATTTGAAAAGGAGTTTAGCGGTCATGTCGACAGACAGTGACAGGATTTCCTTGCTGGGCCAGCGGGTGGAACTGGCACGCGAGGGTTTCACCATTATTCGCAATCTTCTTCGCGATGCGACAGCCCGGCGGAGTGGTTGGCAGTCTCTGCTGTTCCGGTTCTCCGGCCATTCAGGCATTCTGGAGGCATTGGAACTGGCGGAGGCTCTGCACAACCTGCCTCGGGGGTCGGAACCTTTTCAGGAAGAAATGACCTACGCCCGTTTGCATCAGTACGTCGGGCGCTACCCAAGCCACGCTGGCTTGCTGAGGTGCTGTCCCCCCAGTGACGACGAGGCCGAGAAACGTTGAAGACCTGCAATCTCCGTAGTGGGAATTGGTCCGGAAAGTAGTCCCATTCTTTCATTGATCAGTTTTGCTGCTTCCATCCCTTGCACAAGGATAGGAAAGGATGGACATCGATTGTGGAGCAGCCAAAAAGTGCGTGTCACCCCATTAGCGAACATTATCTGGATGCCTTTGTGCCTCTCCATCGCCGAGACTTCTGCCAGCGGTACGGGTGACGGTAAACCCCTACTGAAACCTTCGACAGCCCTCTGATACTTGTAGTCTTTTGGCATCAGGCGGCGGGGTGCGCAAGCGTCGCCTCGTGGGTGTGCCACTGTAGAACATAGCAACCAAGCACCATAAAAACGCTCAGCATGGACATAGACCACATATTCATCGGCGGTGCGGTGGAGCAGGCGCAAGTAGTGCCGGCTGCTTTGGTCCGCTCGAACTTCCCAAACGGTCTGCCGAGCATTGTGTTCCACAATTACGGGTATCGCTGGGAGAGGTTCGGAAAGGCTCGCTGAGAGTGCCCGCTTTGCCTCTCTGGCAGCCAGAAACCTGTAAAATAGCCCCCCCAATTGCGCCCCCTCATATTTCAGAGCCGGTTTAGCGTGTTCATGCCTTCTCAGCCAACTCCATGATCTTCGGCACGTCGAAGACGGCCCTTACGGTGCGGCGCCTGCTGTGCGGCTGGTCGGGCGCGTCCAGCGTGGCGACCTCGAAGCGCTGAACGCAGGCGCGCAGCGGGATGGTGAAGCGGTGGTCCTCCGGCGCCGTCCGCAGGCGGGTGAGCAAGGCCCGGAAGCGGGCCAGGGCGGCATTGACGGCGGCTGGCGCGGGCTGCAAGGCGTCGATCTGCCGCTGGTGATGGGCCTGCTCGAAGCTCAGGCGGCGGATTTCCTGCTCCTGTTCCTCCAGGACCTGGCGCACGGTTTCGGTGCGGGCCTGCGGCCCCAGGGTGGTCAGCATGAGCCGTACCGAGGCGCGCCGGTCGCCGATCTGCTGCGCCAGGCCGGCGACCGCCGTTTCGTGCTCCGCCCGGAGGGCAAGGCTGGCAGGCGTTGCGAAATGCGCCTCGATGTCCCCGGCCGACAGGCAGCCCAGTGCGTCGAAACACAGCGGCATGAGTTCCGGCCAGCCGAGGTTGCGGGTGGCGCATCCATCGTGCGGGCAGGCATAAAAGCGGTGCCGCTGCGTGCGGATCTTCACGTCGTGGTCGGCGCAATGCAGGCGGCCTGAAAACACCGCGAAGGTCTTCTGTGGCTTCCGGCTCTGCTGGAGACGCCACTGGCGCATGCGCTCCGCGTCGCGGTCGGCCTTCGCAGCGGCGTCTTCGGCGTGGCGGGTCTTGGCCTCCTCCTGGCGGGCCGATGAGCGTTCCACGATCAGCCCCTGCACGCGGTCAAACAGCGCCGCATCGAGTATCGCAAGGTCAGGCAGGGGGGCCTGTATCCATTCCTCCGGCGGCCGGGGAACCGACAGGCGCTTGCCCGTCTCGGGATGCTTCCGGAACTGCATCCGGTTGAACGTCACCACGCCCTTGTACATCGTCTGGCGCAGGATGCCGGTGGCGCGCGACGCGCTGCCGATCAGCGTGGTCTGGCCCCACTTGCCGCCAGCCGGGGCCGGGATGCCAAGCGCATTCAGATCAGCACAGATGCGCTTGAGGCTGGTGCCCTTGGCATAAGCGGCAAAGATGCGCCGGACGACTTCGGCCTGTTCCTCGTTGATGGCGCGGGCGCCACGGATGGGTTCTCCGTTTTCATCCAGGCGGCGCACGATGTCGTAGCCGTAAAGCTGGCCCCCCGGCACCGAACCCCGACGGACCGATGCGATCATGCCGCGCCGGGTCTTGTCGGCCAGATCCTTGAGGTAGAGCGCGTTCATGGTGCCCTTCAGCCCGATGTGCAGTTCTCCGATCACCCCTTCGGCGACCGTCTCCAGCACGATATCGGCAAAGGCCAGACGCTTCCAGAAGGTTGCAATGTCACCTTGGTCGCGGCTGAGGCGGGAAAGGTCCTCGGTGACGATCCGCTCGAATTGCCCGGCCAGAGCGGCCTTCATCATGTGCTTGAAGCCAGGGCGGTTCATCAACGAAGCGCCTGAAATCCCGTCGTCCCGAAACGTGCCGACGATGCCATAGCCCCGGCTTTGGCAGTGCTGGAGGCAGCGGGCGATCTGGTCCTCGGTCGAGCCTTGCTGTTTGTCGGAGGAGTGGCGGGCGTAGATGGCAACCAGCATTTCAAACGTTCCCTGCATTTTTGCGAGGGATAGGCGCTGGTTCCTGATGGTGCAAGCCGTAAATAGCCCGACCGCTGGAGGATCGCGTTCCGGGCGCGTGTTTCCACAAGATTCCACGAGTTTCTACAAGTTTCCACGTCTTTCCACGTCTTTCCACAACTTTACCTGTCGTACCCGTGGCAGGATATGTCGCGTAGGCCCACTCGTGGACCTCCCCGACCGCCCTCCGGGCGTCCTGCCCTTACTCGCATGGCTGCGCCATGCTCGACGGGTGAAAAAAGCTCCGCGCCAGCCGTGGCCTTCAGCCACGAAATAAGCCGCCCTGGATGGGGGCGGCTCAGGGGGAAGGGGCCGGTTTACGACGTGGAAGGGCTGCCGTATCCTTTGCAACAATCAGTGATTGCCAGAAGGGGGAGGCCCATGGAACTGCCTGTTGCTGCCTACAATCCGCGGATATTGCAGGCCCCGTTCGGGCCGGCTGTAAACCTTCGCGACCTTCATGCCGCGCTTGCGGTCGGCAAAGACTTTTCGAACTGGGCGAAGGACCGGCTGAAAAAGTACGGCTTCGTCGAGGGGGAGGATTATCAGGTTTGCTCGCCAAATTTGGCGAGCAAAGTGCGGGGAGGCCACAATGCCCTCGATTACCTCGTTACCCTCGACACCGCCAAGGAACTGGCGATGGTCGAGAGGAACGAGCGGGGCCGCGCAATCCGGCGCTATTTCATTGCGGTCGAGAAGCGGGCGCGGGTTGACCACCTATACGCGGTCAAAGAGGTTATTCTGCGTCCAGATGGGCCGTGGGGCCGGGTCTGGGCTATCCCGGTGTACATGGTCGACGGCGCAGAGTACTGGAATGTGCCTTTGTTTCTAGAGGCGTTCTTCGGATCCAAGGTGACGATTGACAGGGCGGCGCTTGATGGGCGTGCTGTGAATCTAATGCAGATGCATCCTGACCTTGCCGGGGCCGAACCCTTGTGGGTGAGCCGTGAGGAACACTTGGACGCCATACTGAAGGATGCGGCTGGCTGCTGGGATGCCGCAACGAAGCGGTTTGTCGAACAGGCCAGGGCGGCGTCCCGCGCTGTTCTGACGGCATAGGGGGCAGGCGCAGGCCCTTCAGCCACGAAAAAGCCGCCCTGGAGGAGGGCGGCTTCGTGATGACAGGCAGTCCGGTCAGGAGGGCGACGCAGCTTCCAGGATCTTGCGGCGCTGCCACGCCACCCATTCCGGCATGAGTGCTCCTACCATGCCCTTCATGCGTTCGGCGATCTCGTCGTCGGTGAGCGCCGTTTCCTGGATGAGCAGCGTCGCGGTGGCCTCATGGCGGGCAAAGTCTTTGCTGTTGCTGCTCTTTTTCAGGCTGCCGATAAGCTCCTCCTGGACTTCGATCAAGCGTGACATGACCGCGCTCCATTCCTTTAGCGGCACTGTCAGGACCGCCGGGATTTCACCGGCGGCGGGCCGGGGTGAGGCCACCGCGCCGTAGTGGCCGGTTCTGCGGATGGCGGGCAGGACTTCGCCGACCACCCATTCCTCGAAGCGCTCCGCCGCAGGCAGCTTCGAGCGCATGATCAGGCGGTACATATCCCGCTCGGGGATGATGACCGTCTGCGGGTCCAGGGTGAACGATACGTTCACCCCTACCGGCTGGGCAGCCTTGCAGTGATCGCGCGCAGCTTTCTGTGGATTGGCATAGCCCAGCACTTCGGCCACGTCCTTGGCGACGAACCAGGGTTCGCCGTCGATGCTGAGGCCGCGCACGGCCGCGCCTTCAAACTCGAACGGAATAATCTCGGTGCTCATGATGCTGTCCTCCAGGTCGATGTATGAGATAGGGGTGAATGGGGTTACAGGTCCGGCTCCCGCTCCGCCGGGCGGGCGCGCTTCAGGCTGCGCGGCTCCAGTCCGGCAGCCTTGATCGCCGCCTGGATCTGTCGGCGCCGGTCGCGGTTGCCTCCCGGTTCAGAACCATGCGGCAGGGGCAGGCGCTCGATCTCCAGTCCGTCCGGGGCGGCGCCGCTGGATGCGAGGACCATGCGCCGGTTGGGCAACTGTTTCCGTAAGGCGGTGAGGGTGGCCGCGACGTCGCCCACGGTGTGAACGACGGTGGCCTTGCTGTCGCGGTGGACGGCCAAGGCCGCCGTCAGATCGTCGGCGATGACCAGCGGCGCCGCGTCGTTCTTGCCGAGCCAGCCGCCGAGGACATGGAACAGGGCGTCCGGTTTGTTCTGCGCCAGGTCATCCAGGCGCCAGCGGTCGCGGCCATCCGCATCGACGGCCAGCAGGCCGGAAAGCCGGAGGTCGCCATTCCGCAATGGCAGCAGCACGTCGCCGGCGTCGGTCAGGCGGGCCGCCGCAGTCACGCGCCCGGTGCCCAGCCAGGAATGGGTCGCGGAGTCTTGTTCGCGGGCGCAGGGCCGGGCCGCATTCCAGCGCAGGAACACCTGATCATCCAGGGCTTCGGCAAACACACCGCGCAGCGTGCCGGCGTGTTCGCTTCTGGTAAGGTCGGCAATGGGCTGAGCAATCACCGTCACGCCCAGATCGGCGGCGGCGGTCGCGGCGATCTCCGGCGCCGTCGCCAGGACGACCCGCGCATTCGGATGCTTTGCTTGCAGGGCTTTGGCTATCTCCGGCCACTGGGTGGCGTCACCGGCCATGACCACGGGCGCGGCGGTGGCGCGGTGGATGGCGGCGGCTTCGGCATAGCTGGTGGCGATCACCACCGGGCCGTGGCCGAGGCGGCGGCGCGGGTCGATCACATGCACCAGAGGTTCGGTAGTGGCGGCGACGGAAACCCGCCGGGTGCCGCCATCGGCGCCGATCACTTGCACGTCCTCGATGCGGCCAGCGAGGGTGCGTAATGGCACGGCCACGGCGCCGTCTTTGGTTAGACGCACACCGATGCCGGGCACGCCGTTGTCCTTCAGCCACGCGCAGTTTGACGGCTTGGCCCATTCGATGGTGGCGTCCCAGGCCACCATGGCCATGTCGTCCAGCTCCGCCGCGAACAGCGACCGCAGGACGTGCGGCGGTCTCTTTTCCGGCAGTAGGACACGGGGGCAGGAGACGCGGGCCGTTACCTCCGGTGTCGTCGCGGCGAGAACCGGGCGGATGCCCTTGTGCATCTTTGCGAGGGCGGCGATCACCACCGGCACCTCTGCGTCCGAGGAGGCCACCACCACCGGCGCACGGGTGGCACGGCGGATGGCGACGGCGGCGGTGTAGTCGGCGGTGACGACGACAGGCGCGCCAGGGCCGAGGGTGCGCCGGGGGTCGATGACGTGCATCGCCGGGCCATCCACCGCGCCCACGTCGAGATGGCGGCCGGACGGGGCGAGCAGCCGCACGCCCTGGAGCGCGCCGGTGGCGTCGCGGAAGGGGATGACCAAGTTGCCAGCTTCGTCAACGCGGGTTCCGGTACTGACAAGATGCCGCTCGTCGCGCCACGGGGTTTCGGGATTGTCGTGCCAGCGGTTGGCGAGCCGCCAGCGGGCCAGCGCGCCGGCGATCTCAGGCGAAATCCGTTTGGGCGGCGCCGGCTCGTCCTCCCCGAACACGATGTTCAAGAATTCTTTGTGCGCCATGAGGATGACGAAGGCGAAGGGGTCGTTATACGCCTCCATCATGAGGAACATCTTCCAGTTCCGCGCCACCTTGCTCAGCAGCGTCGGACGGCTTCGCCCGCGCTGCTGAAGATAGCGCCGCCACAACGGCGCAAGCCCCGGCTGACGGGCCAGCGGGCGCGGGCGGTAGCGCGCCACGGGCACGGGCGGAACCTTCAGGGGCGGCGGCTCCTGCCCCGGAGCAGGGGGTGGAGGGGCTGCCGGTTCCATTTGGGGGCGTGGCTCCGGGGGAGGGACCGGGGCGGCGGCATCGTCGTCAGCCGGGGTCAGGCTATCTTGCTCGGGGGAGGGAATATCGTCCGTCGGGCCAGCCGCTTCTGTCGTGAACTGTGCTGGCTGGAAGGGGCCGAACCGTGTCTCCAGGGATTTTTTGCCGCAGGAGCGGTGCAGTGCGCTGGCCTTCATGGTCTGGCGGCCGGTCGGGTCGGTCAGGACCAGACCGGCGCCATGGGGCTTCAGGCGGATGTCATACCGCGCCAGGACCGCGTGCGCGTCCTGCCAGCCGTCCGCGTCTTTCAACTCTTGCAGGATTGCCGTCCGATGCTCCAGGACATGACGCTGGAAGCTCTCCTGCCACGTATTGGCCTCGAAATCCCGTGCGCCGGGAGACAGGGCCGCCTCGGGTTTGGGGTCGGACATGCCCCGATCAACGGTCAGGCCGTACTTCTTCTCCATCGCGCGGGAGACCTTCTCCAGCGCCTTGAAGTCGTTGTAAGGGGCGTGGACCTTGAAGGTTCCGGGATGGACGCGGTTGAACGCGATGTGGACGTGGTAGTTGTCGGTGTTGAGATGGCTGCCCGCGACGTACTGGTGTTCGGCAAAGCCCAGGGCCTCTGCGTAGTGGCGCACGATGTCCTGGAGGGCCGTCTTGTCGAGCTTGGCCTCTTCGCCGGGGTGGAGGCTGAGGACCAGATGATAGGTCTTGTTGGCGACCTCGGGCTTTTGCATGCGCACCGCCTCCACCTCCGCAGCGGCGGCATCGAGGTCGGCCAGATCGGCGCCCGCGTTGCAGTTGGCGATCCAGAACTGGTCCAGTTTCTCGCCTTCCTCGCGCGCGGCGGCGATGTACTCGGCGAGATGGGTGAAGTCGTCTGGGACGTCGGGGGCTTTATCGATGCGCCTGTGGATCATGCCTGTCGCCAGGACTTGGCAGCGTGATCAGCATACTTTTGTAGGACTTTTGATGCTTCTTCTGGCCTCATGTAATGAGTGAGAAGCTCCATGGCGAGGCATATGCAGCCATATACAAAATGCCTCTCTGAGACGCCTTTCGCCTCTATCGTGGCCGTTATCTCCATGCCACCAAACGTTGCAGTACCAATGGCGCCGTCTTCTCCAAAACCGAAGCTCATTGTCTCGTCCTCTTGTCGTGATGGGCTTTCGTCGCGTCTAGGTGCAGTTGCCGACGATCATGCCTTGCGGCGGGGCTGGAGGTGGCGGCGCAGGTCGACCACGGCGGCCTTCAATTCGTCTTGCGTGGCGGCGATCCGCTCGGCCAGTGTCGTCAGCCGGGCGGGAAGTTCTGCTTCCGGCGCTTGGTTCAGCGCCAGCTTCATGAGGTTGCCGAGGCGGGCGAGGTCGGCGTTGATCGCGGTGAGGTCACGGATGTGCTCCCACCCGGCGGCGGCCTGCGGGTTGGGCAGGTGCTGGCCGAGAATGAGGCGGCGCAGAAGTTCCGACCGCGACAGATGGGTCTGCGCGGACAACTCATCAAGCCGGGCGCGCTCGTCGTCGGTGAGGTAGGTTTTAACTTGGTGCAGGTTCGAGGGCATCGGGGGCCTCACATGCCGGGGCCGCTGGCCATGCCCTTGCCGCGTTGCGGCGGGGGCAGGGCGAGGGCTTTGCGCTGGTGGGCGGCGTAGAGATGGTCCGCCGTGCGCATATTGGCCTTGCGGGCATCCAGAAGCTGCTTTTCCTCAGCTTCCAAGCGCGAACGGTCTTGATTGAGAAGACGAACAGCGTTGGACTTAAAGAAGCGGCGGGCGGCGTCGTTGGGCAAGGCGCCGATGCGGCTTTTGGGATGTCCATGTCCTTTGTCCACCGCGTCGTACAGAACCGGGTCATTGACCAGGGGAAGGACGGTTTCCGCCGCCTGTAGTTCCGTCAACGCAGCCTCCAGGCTGCTTTTCATGCCCACGCTGTTAGCGTACTCGGCCAGATCGTTTTCAAGAAAGCGACGTTCGACGGCGAGAATGAGAGAGAGGTCTTGTGACTGCCCCACTTCCTGAACCATCACACAAATGCCTTCGCGAGTTCGCTTCCGACGATGAGCCAGCGGCGTCTTGTCAAGTTCGCTGCTGAGGCCCTTTTCTTGAAGAAATTTCAGATTAAACCGCTCTATCAAGCCAGTCTTTTCCATACGCCTTCTCCGCTGCTTCCGTTTTCAGCCCGCGCTTCTTGATCCAATGCGAGCCGTTGGCTCGTTTGGCGGCCAATAAGGCATGTGCTGGAAGTTCTGCCTGCTGCAGCCATTCCCACGCTGCCTCAGCATCACCCGCTTCATCTGCGGCGACAGATTCCATGAGGTAAATCGCGTTCTCGCTCATGCCGATCTTCTCGTCTTCGGTCAGATAACTTTTGGGCATGGTTCGTCTCCATGTGCTGATTTTCCTGATCGTCAGATTACTTGTAGGGCCTGGTCCGGGCAACCGCGCCGCCATCGGCCCCCAGGCTGTATGAAGGCTGCATGAGCTTCGTGCAGGAGAGCGGCGCAAGACCTTTCGAACGCTCCGCCTCGGTGAACGCCGGCACGATGACCAGACCGTTTACCGCTTGGGCGGCGCCGTTGGCCCGTTCCACGCCGGTGTTGGGCTTGTTCTTGGCCTCTAGGTGGTGGTCATTATCGGCAGCAATGACGATGGCTGTATTGGGGTACTTGCCCCGCAAGGCTTCGGCCACAGGCTTCAGGTTTCCTGCATCGAACGCGACGGCCACGGGGCGGCCCGTCGTCTCGTGCATTGTGCTGGCGGTGGAGTACCCCTCGGCAATGATCAGCGGGCCAAGGCCCGCCACCCTGTCAGGGTCTATCATGTGGTAGAGGCCGGTTTTCTCAGCGCCGGTCGTGTAGCGCTATTCGCCCGAGGGCGAGATCGACTGGACGTTTCGGATTACGCCAGCCGTGTTGTGCATCGGAATGAGCAGGGCGCCGTCCTTGATCCAACGGAAAGGCTTTCTTCCGCTCCAGGTAAGGGTGCTGCACGTCACTGTCGAGGCGCTCCGCACCCCGAAGCAGGCTTCGGGCCACTTGCGCCCCCCGCTCGGCCAGTTCGGCCCGCTCGGCCGGATCGATGGTCGTTCCCGTAGCGACCCACTTCACGGCGTCCTTGCCGGAGGCCAAGCGGGGAGCGACCAGTCACAACCAGCGCCGCCTAGCGATCCCCTTTGTCAACACCCCATAGGACTAAAGGCCTAGGAAATAAAGCGTGCATGCATCCATTGTGATGGGCATTCTTGCCGGCCTGACAGGCTGGCGGTTTTACCGCTGGCGGGGGGGTTTAAGGGGCACGGGGACCGTCATGGCGCACATCACAGAAAAGTACCTCGGATCGGTGATCCGTCGGCAATCAGTGGGCGCTATGCAGGCGTGGCGGGTTGTGGTCCTTGCGGGTGCTCTTGCGGCGGGCGCTGCCCCGGCGGCACTGGCTCAGCAGATCCCCTCCGCCGCCGAGCCGGGGCGCGAGGCTCCACGGCCGGTGATGCCGCAGCCGCGTATGCCCGGCGGGGCTATCGTCGTTCCGCGGGCGCCCTCGACGGAGGCGCCGCCCCGAGCCGAAACCGTGAGCCTTACACTGCGCGGTATCGTGATCGATGGAGCGACGGCCTACACGCCCGACGTGCTGCGCGGCCTGTACGGCGACAAGATCGGGCAGGACATCACCGTGGCCGATGTGTTTGGCATCGCCAATGCCATCGAGGTGATGTATCGCGCCGATGGGTACATCACCAGCCAAGTGGTGGTGCCCGAACAGACCATCGAAGACGGCGTGGTTCGCCTTCAGGTGATCGAAGGTTTCGTGTCCGAGATCGTCTTCAGCGATGATTTTGGACCCGCCCTGCCAGCCGTGCAGCGGCTGGTGGAGCCATTGCGCGGCATCACGCCGATCAGTGTCGCCGAGATGGAACGCCGCCTGTTGATCGCCAACGATCTTCCTGGCCTGACCATCCGGGCAAGCCTGGAGGCATCGCCGACGGTGCTCGGCGGGTCCGTGGTGACGGTACGGGGCGAGCGCAAGGCGGTGTCGGCAACCCTGTCGGTCGATAACCGCAATTCACCCTTCATGGGGCGGCGCCAAGCCACAGCAACGGCGGCAGCCAATTCCATCGGCCCACGGGCAGATCAACTCAGCATGACGGTCAAGTCCGCGTCGACCCTGCGCCAGTCATGGCTGGTCGCCGGTGGGTATCAGGCGCTGCTTGATGACAATGGATTGACGTTCGGCCTTAACGCCAGCATGTCCAACTCGCGGCCGGGCCTGACCCTCAAGCCGTTGGATGTCCACAGCAAGACGATTTCCGGCACCGGCACACTCAGCTACCCGCTGATCCGCTCGCGGGAGGAAAACCTCCGGCTGGTCGGTCAATTGGAGGTGCGCAACGTCTCCACCGACTTGCTCGGAGCGCCCTTCACCCGTGACCGCCTGCGCATCGCGCGGGTTGGCGGCAGTTATGACCGCCTCGACGGATGGGATGGCATCACGGCCGTTCGCGGCCTGATCCACCAGGGCATTCCAGTGGGCGGAGCGACCGAGCGAGGCGACCCAGAAGCATCGCGCGCGCGGGGCCGCAGCGACCACACCAAATTCACGCTGGACCTGACGCGGGTCCAGCAGTTGCCGCACAATTTCAGTGTGCTGGCGGCATTTACAGGGCAACGGGCGCTGACCCCCTTGCTGGCCAGCGAGGAAATCGCCTTGGGCGGCGGTTCCTTCGGTCGCGCCTTTGACGAAGGCGAGATCAGCGGAGACAACGGCTGGGGCGGGGTGCTGGAACTGCGCTATTCTCCAGACCTTCCGGCCACTCCGTATGTGCAGGCGGTCCAATTCTATGGATACGCTGACCGGGGCGAAGTTTGGAGCCTGTCGGGCGCCAATGCCCGTGACCGCACCGCCGTAGCGTCGTTTGGCGGCGGCGTGCGGGCGTCCGTTCTGGAGGACGCCGTGTTTGCCAGCCTGGAATACACCAAGCCGCAAAATCGGCCCGTCGCGACCGCGGGTGATTACGGCAGCCGCATTTTCTTCAATCTAACCGTTCAATACTAGGCTGGGTGGGGCAACCATGACTGATATTTTCTTCGGCACGCCGTCCTTCCCTTCCCTCCCGGCCCGGTCCCGTCATCGCGCGGTGTCCCTGCGCGGCCGCCTGCTGGCATCCGTCGGTCTGCTGATGGTCCAGGACGGGATCAGCCGCCAGCCGCAGCGCGGCGCCGGATCACGTCGGCTGCGCCGGGCCGGCATCGTCGGCGCTTGTGCCCTGTCGTCGCTGATGACCGGGGCGGCCTATGCCAACCCGACCGGCGGTTCGGTGGTGGCCGGTCAGGCGTCCATTCAGGCGGTCACGCCGAATACGCTGGACATCCTGCAATCCAGTGACCGGGCCATCATCAATTGGCAGTCGTTCAGCATCGGCGCGGGCGAAACCGTAAACTTCCGCCAGCCTTCGGCGGCCAGCGTGACGTTGAACCGCGTTGTCGGCAACGATCCGTCGGCCATTTTCGGGTCGCTGACGGCCAACGGCACGGTGATGCTGGTCAACCCCAACGGGGTGATCTTCGGTGCCGGGTCCAGGGTGGACGTGGGCGGCCTCGTGGCGACCACGGTCGATATTTCTGACGCCAATTTCATGGGCGGCCAGTACATCTTCGACAAGCCCTCAGGCATTGCCGGGGCCGCCGTGATCAACGAAGGCGACATCACCATCGGGGACAGCGGGCTGGCCGCGCTGGTCGCCCCGCATGTGCGCAATTCCGGGGTCATTCAGGCCCGCCTGGGCCGCGTTGCCCTGGCCGGTGCCGAGCGGTTCACCCTGGACTTCCACGGTGACGGTCTGCTCAGCTTCGACGCCGGGTCGGCGGTGCAGTCGGCGCCGCGCGATGCCGACGGCAATCCCGTCGGGGCGCTGGTCGTCAACTCGGGCGCGATCTCGGCTGATGGCGGCACGGTGGCCCTGACGGCGCGGGCCGTAAAGGGCGTGATCGACACCGTCATCAACACCGATGGTGTCATCAAGGCGACTTCGGTCGGCAGCAAGGACGGCAAGATCGTCCTGTCGGGCGGTTCCTCGGGGAGCGTGGCGATCAGCGGCGTGGTTGATGCCAGTGGTCTCGGCGCGGGCGAAACGGGCGGCGCCATTGTCGCCACCGGCGAGACCGTCTCGGTGGGCGGCGGGGCCGTGGTGACGGCTGACGGCAGCACGGGCGGCGGTTCCATCGCCATCGGCAGCGCCACCGGCACCCGCGATGGGTCGTGGTCGGAACGAGCCAGCGTCGCCGCCGGAGCCGTGCTGTCGGCGGACGCGACGGAAACCGGCACGGGCGGCACGATCACCGTGCTGTCCACCGAACGGACCGCCCACGAAGGCACCATCACGGCGCGCGGCGGGGCCGCTGCCGGGGACGGCGGCTTTGTCGAGGTATCGAGCGATCAGGACATCATCCTGAGCGGGTCCATCGACCTGTCTGCCGCCAACGGCAAGACCGGCCTGTTCCTGCTCGACCCGGAAAGCCTGCGCATCGTCGCGGCGGGCGGGGGCAGCCAGAACACGGCGGCAAGCGGCGGCACTCTGGCGTCCGGTGCGGCCGACCAGGGCACGGGGTCGAACGTCAACACGCTGTCCAGCAGCGTCCTGGAGGCGATCAACTCCAACGCCAATATCGTGCTGGAAGCCACGGGTCTCATTTCCGTGGAAACCAGCCTCAACCTTCAGACCGGAACAGGCAACAGCTTTACCCTGCGCTCCACAGGGGTTGGCGGGCAGATCACGTTCACGAACGTCGCCCATGAAATCCGCACCAATGGCGG
>JBAYSM010000055.1:0-18047 GCA_041676205.1 Rhodospirillaceae bacterium
GGCACCGAATTCCATGCCCACGACGATTTCCTGGATCAGATCCCCGGCCATCGCGCCGATGATGTGGGCGCCGAGGATGCGGCCGGTGGTGGCGTCGGCCAGCACCTTCACGAAGCCTTCGGTGTCGTTCATCGAACGGGCGCGGCCGTTGGCGGTGAACGGGAACTTGCCGACGGCGTAGGCGACGCCCGCGTCCTTAAGCTGTTCCTCGGTCTTGCCGACCATGGCGACCTCGGGGTGGACGTAGACCACCGAGGGGATGCAGCCGTAGTTGACGTGGCCCGACTGGCCAGCAATCAGTTCGGCCACCGCGACACCTTCTTCTTCGGCCTTGTGGGCCAGCATCTGGCCGCCGATGACATCGCCAATGGCGAAGATGCCCTGAACCGGGGTCTGGTAGTATTCGTCCACGGTCAGGAAGCCCTGGGCGTTCGGCGTGATGCCGACGCTGTCGAGGCCCAGCCCGTTGGTGTACGGACGGCGGCCGATGGCGACCAGCACCACGTCGGCTTCAAGGGTCTGCGCGTCGCCGCCCTTGGCCGGTTCGACGGTCAGGGTGACACCGCTCTTGCCGGCCTTGGCGCCGGTGACCTTGGTGCCGAGCATGAACTTCATGCCCTGCTTGGTCAGGATCTTCTGCATCTGCTTGCGGACTTCACCGTCCATCGGCGGCAGGATGACGTCGAGGTACTCGACCACGGTGACGTCCGCACCCAGGCGGCGCCACACCGAACCCAGCTCCAGGCCGATGACGCCCGCGCCGATGACGACCATCTTCTTGGGCACCTTGGGCAGGGTCAGCGCGCCGGTCGACGACACGATCTGCTTCTCGTCGATCTCGATGCCGGGCAGCGGCGTGACTTCCGAGCCGGTGGCGATGACGATGTTCTTGGCCTTGATGGTGCCCGCGTTCTCGCCGGTCACTTCGATGGTGTCGGCAGCGGTGATCTTGCCGGCGCCCTTGATGTAGGTGATCTTGTTCTTCTTGAACAGGAACTCGATGCCGCCGGTGTTGTCGGACACCACCTTGTCCTTGTGGGCGAGCATCTTGGCGAGGTCGAGCGACACGCCCTTGGCCTCGACGCCGATGTTGGCCATGTGGTGGGCGGCCATCTCATAGACATGGCTGGTGTGCAGCAGCGCCTTGGACGGGATGCAGCCGACGTTCAGGCAGGTGCCGCCGAGGGCGCCGCGCTTTTCAACGCAGGCGACCTTCATGCCGAGCTGAGCGGCACGGATGGCGCAGACGTAGCCGCCCGGCCCGCCGCCGATGACTACGAGATCGTAGGTGTCAGACATGAATGAAGTTCCTTGCAGCCAATGAAACTGCGGGAGGCCGAAGCCTCCCGCGTTTGATTACATTTCCAGCAGCACGCGCGCCGGGTCTTCGAGGCTTTCCTTGACGCGCACCAGGAACGTCACGGCTTCCTTGCCGTCGATGATGCGGTGGTCGTAGGACAGCGCCAGATACATCATCGGGCGGGCCTGGATGGAGCCGTCGGGCATGACCATCGGGCGCATCTGGGTCTTGTGCATCCCCAGAATGGCCGACTGCGGGGGGTTCAGGATGGGGGTGGACAGCAACGAGCCGTACACGCCGCCGTTGGACACCGTGAACGTGCCGCCCTGCATGTCTTCCATGGTCAGCTTGCCGTCGCGGGCCTTCTTGCCATAGGCCCCGATGTCCTTTTCGATCTGCGCCATCGACTTGATGTCGCAATCGCGGACCACCGGAACGACCAGACCCTGCGGGCCACCCACGGCCACGGCAACGTCGTAGTAGTTCTTGTAGACGATTTCGTCGCCATCGATCTCGGCGTTGACGGCCGGGAGTTCCTGGAGAGCGGTCACGCAGGCCTTGATGAAGAAGGACATGAAGCCCAGACGGACACCATGCTTCTTCTCGAACTGGTCCTTGTAGGCGTTGCGAAGGTCCATCACCGCAGTCATGTCCACCTCGTTGAAGGTGGTCAGGATGGCGGCGGTGTTCTGCGCATCCTTCAGGCGCTCGGCGACGCGGCGGCGCAGGCGGGTCATCTTGACCCGTTCTTCACGCGGACCGGCCGGAGCGGCGGTGGCGGCGGACGCCACCGGCAGCGAGGCGGCAGCGGCCGACGCCGGAGCAGCGGCCTTCTTGACCCCGCCCTGCATGAACGCCAGGACGTCTTCCTTGGTCAGACGCCCATCCTTGCCCGAGGCCGGGATCTTGGCGGCGTCGAGGTTGTTTTCCTCAACCAGCTTGCGCACCGCCGGGGCCAACGGATGGGCGGTGTTGGCAGCAGCCGAGGCCACCGGAGCCGGGGCGGCAGCGGCCGGGGCAGCAGCGACCGGAGCCGGGGCGGCGGCCTTGGGAGCCTCCGCCTTGGCGGCCGGAGCGGCGGCGGCGGCGCTGCCCTCGCCCAGGACGCACAGCACGGCGCCGACTTCGACTTCGGCGCCTTCGGGGGCGACGATTTCGGTCAGCACTCCAGCGGCGGGCGCGGGAACTTCGACCGTCACCTTGTCGGTTTCAAGCTCCAGCAGCGGCTCGTCAACGGCGACGGCGTCGCCGACCTTCTTGAACCACTTGGCAACGGTGCCTTCAGAGACGGACTCGCCCAGCGCGGGCACTTTGATTTCGATGGCCATGTCATCCTCGATTGTGATGTCGTCGCGTGCGCTTCGGTTTACCGGGCGGTCGTTACTGACCCATTTGAGATAGCCGCGTGGCGCGGCTGAACGGCTGAACGAGATCGTCCCACGCCCCGGTCAAGGCTTCGGCGATCAAGGCGCTCTGTTCCACGTTGTGCTTCTTCAGGCTGCCGGTCGCGGGCGATGCGGAGGCCTTGCGGCCGACATACTTGACGGCCTTGCGCCCCTGTTCCTCGGTGATGCTGTCCAGACGCAGCTTCACGAAGGTCCAATACCCGCTGTTGGCCGGTTCTTCCTGGCACCACACGATTTCCGCGTTGGGATAGCGGGCAAGGTTCTTGGCGACGGACGACCGCGGCCACGGGTAGAGCTGCTCGACACGCACCAGGGCGATGTCGTTCAGCCCCTGCTCCTCGCGGGCCTGCAACAGGTCGTAGTAGACCTTGCCGCTGCACAGCACGACGCGCCGGACTTTGTCGTCCGCCACCAGCGGCGCATGCTCGCTGATGACACGGTCGAAGTGCGACCCCGGACCAAAGGCGGGCAGCGGAGACACCGCCAGCTTGTGACGCAGCAGTGACTTCGGCGTCATGATGATGAGCGGCTTGCGGAAGTTGCGCCGCACCTGCCGGCGCAGGGCGTGGAAGTAGTTGGCCGGCGTGGTGATGTTGCAGACCTGCATGTTGTCTTCAGCGCAGAGCTGCAGATAGCGTTCCGGACGGGCCGAGGAATGCTCCGGCCCCTGGCCTTCAAAGCCGTGTGGCAGCAGGACCACCAGACCGGACATGCGCAGCCACTTGCTTTCGCCCGAGCTGATGAACTGGTCGAAGATGACCTGCGCACCGTTGGCGAAGTCACCGAACTGCGCTTCCCACAGGGTCAAGCCGTTCGGCTCGGCCAGCGAGAACCCATACTCGTAGCCCAGCACCGAGAATTCGGACAGCGGGCTGTCGATCACCTCGAAATGGGCCTGCCCTTCGCGGATGTGGTTCGCCGGGATATAGCGTTCTTCGGTCGACTGGTCGGTCAGAACCGCATGGCGCTGCGAGAAGGTGCCGCGCCCGACGTCCTGGCCGGACAGACGGACCGGGGTGCCTTCGGCCAGCAGGGTGCCGAACGCCAGGGCTTCGCCGGTCGCCCAGTCGAGACCCTCGCCGGTCGAGAACATCTCGGCCTTGCTCTTGAGCTGGCGGGCGATCTTGCGGTTGAGGTCGAAGCCTTCCGGCACGCTCGACAGCGCCTTGCCGACTTCCTGGAGGAGGTCGTTGGACACCGGCGTTTCGTACTGGCGATATTCTTCCTCGTCCGCCATCTGGACGAGGCCCTTCCAGCGCCCCTCCAGCCAGTCAGCCTTGTTTGGCTTGTAGGCCACGGCTTCCTGGAACTGGACCTCAAGACGCTCCTGGAAGGCGTTGTAGACGGCGTCCGCGTCTTCCTGGCTCAGCACACCCTCGGCGACCAGCTTGTCGGCGTAAAGCTGACGGGTGGTCGGGTGCTTGGCGATGCGGTCGTACATCTGCGGCTGGGTGAACGCCGGCTCGTCCGACTCGTTGTGGCCGTGGCGGCGGTAACACACCATGTCCACCACGATATCCGCCTTGAAGGTGTGGCGGTATTCGGTGGCGACACGGGCGACATGGATGACGGCTTCGGGATCGTCGCCGTTGACGTGCAGGATCGGCGCCTGAACCATCTTGGCGATGTCGGAGGCATAGGTGCCCGAACGCGAGTACTGCGGCGCGGTGGTAAAGCCGATCTGGTTGTTGATGATGAAGTGGATGGTGCCGCCGGTGCGGTAGCCCTTCAACTGGCTCAGGCCCAGGCATTCGGCGACCAGGCCCTGGCCGGCGAAGGCGGCATCGCCGTGCAGCAGGACGCCCAGAACCTTGGTCCGGTCGGTATCACCCAACTGGCCCTGGCGGGCGCGCACCTTGCCGAGCACCACCGGATCCACCGCTTCGAGGTGGGACGGGTTGGCCTGCAACGACAGGTGAACGGTCTTGCCATCGAAGTCGCGGTCGGCCGAGGTGCCCAGGTGGTACTTCACGTCGCCCGAGCCCTGGACGTCGTCCGGGTTGGCGGCGTTGCCCTGGAATTCGGAGAAGATGTTGCGGTACGGCTTGTGCAGGATGTTGGCCAACACGTTCAGACGGCCACGGTGGGCCATGCCGAACACCACTTCCTCGACCCCCAACTGGCTGCCGCGCTTGAGCACCTGCTCGACGGCCGGGATGATCGCCTCGCCGCCCTCAAGACCGAACCGCTTGGTGCCGGTGTACTTGATTTGCAGGAAACGTTCGAAACCTTCGGCTTCGGTCAGGCGTTCAAGGATGGTCTTTTTCCCGAGGTCGGTGAACTCGGTGATGTTGCGCGACCCTTCCATGCGCTGCTGGATCCAGGCCTTCTGGTCCGGGTCCTGGATGTGCATGAATTCAGCGCCGATCGACCCGCAATAGGTCTTCTTCAGCACCGAGAGGATCTTGCGCAGAGACGCCTTTTCACCCAGGCCCAGCACGTTGTCGATAAAGATCTCGCGATCCATATCGGCATCGGTGAAGCCGTAGGTACGGTAGTCCAGTTCCGGGTGGGGGGTCGGATCGATCAGGCCCAGCGGATCCAGGGTGGCCTGGAGGTGGCCACGCACGCGGAAGACGCGGATCATCATCAGGGCGCGGATGCTGTCCAGGACACGGGACCGCTGCTCGGCCTCGGACACGCCAGCGGCTGCGCCGTCACCCTTTTTCTTGGGCGGAGCGGGCGGAGCGTCGGGATCAACCGCGCCAATGACCTTGCGGGCGCCACGGTCCCAGCTCGGACCGCTAACCTCGCGAGCCAGAGCGTCGGGATCGTCCATCAACTCGCGGAACACGCCCACCCAGCTCTGATCGACCGAAGCCGGATCATCGAGGTAGCGCTGATAGAGTTCGGCGATGAAGGTGGCGTTGGTGCCAGAGAAAATCGAAGCTTCCACGCTTCCGACCCTTCGTTTTGCCCGGTTGGCCCAAGAGGTTGAGGTGAGGCCGGCGCGGCCGGGTTACCGTGCGGCCCTAGCCCCTGTCCTTAATGCAGTGAAGTACCGGAAGGCGCGGGGGGCAAGGACAGCCGCCCCCCGCATCCGGTCAGGGCAATTAGCCCTTGAGCTGGGTCACCATGGTCGAGCCCAGGGCCGCCGGGCTGTCCGCCACGGCGATACCGGCCGAACGCATGGCCTCCATCTTGGCTTCGGCAGTGCCCTTGCCGCCGGAAATGATCGCACCGGCATGGCCCATGCGCTTGCCCGGCGGGGCAGTGACACCGGCGATGAAGCCAACCATCGGCTTCTTCACCTTCTGCGCCTTGATGAACTCGGCGGCTTCTTCTTCGGCCGAACCACCGATTTCACCAATCATGATTATGCCTTCGGTTTCCGGGTCCTTGAGGAACATCTCAAGGCAATCGATGAAGTTGGTGCCGTTGACCGGGTCGCCACCGATGCCGATGCAGGTCGACTGACCAAGGCCGGCAGCGGTCGTCTGGGCGACGGCTTCGTAGGTCAGGGTGCCCGAACGGGACACCACGCCGATCTTGCCGCGCTGGTGAATGTGACCGGGCATGATGCCGATCTTGCACTCACCGGGGGTGATGACGCCGGGGCAGTTCGGACCGACCAGACGGGTCTTGGAGTTGAGCAGGGCGCGCTTGACGCGGACCATGTCCAGCACCGGAATGCCTTCGGTGATGCAGACGGCCAGTTCCAGCTCGGCGTCGATGGCCTCAAGAATGGCATCGGCGGCGAACGGCGGCGGCACGTAGATCACCGTTGCGTTGGCGCCAGTGCGCTCCTTGGCCTCGGCGACGGTGTCGAACACCGGCAGGTCGAGGTGCTTGGTGCCGCCCTTGCCGGGGGTCACGCCGCCGACCATCTTGGTCCCGTAGGCAACGGCCTGCTCGGAGTGGAAGGTGCCCTGCGAGCCGGTGAAGCCCTGACAGATTACCTTGGTGTCTCTACCAACGAGAACGGCCATTACTTCGCCTCCTTCACGGCCTTGACGACCTTTTCAGCCGCGTCCGCCAGATTGTCGGCGGCGATGATCGGCAGGCCGGATTCACTCATGATCTTCTTGCCCAGTTCCACGTTGGTGCCTTCTAGGCGCACCACCAGCGGAACGTTGAGCGACACTTCGCGGGCCGCGGCAACGACGCCTTCGGCGATGACGTCACAGCGCATGATGCCGCCGAAGATGTTGACCAGGATGCCTTCAACGTTCGGATCACGCAGGATGATCTTGAACGCGGTGGTCACGCGGTCCTTGGTGGCCCCGCCGCCGACGTCCAGGAAGTTGGCCGGAGCGCCGCCGTACAGCTTGATGATGTCCATGGTCGCCATGGCCAGACCAGCGCCGTTGACCATGCAGCCAATGGAGCCATCAAGCTTGATGTAGTTCAGCGAGTGACGGGCCGCTTCGATTTCGGACGGATCTTCTTCGTCCTCGTCGCGCAGTTCCTCGATGTCCTTGTGGCGGTAGAGGGCGTTGTCGTCGAAGCCCATCTTGCAGTCGAGCGCAACGATCCCACCCTCGCCGGTCACGACCAGCGGGTTGATTTCGAGCAGCGCCACGTCCAGTTCGTTGAAGCAGGCGAAAATGCCGGTCAGCGCCTTGACGAACGCACCGACCTGCTTGCCTTCAAGACCCAGCGCGAAGGCCAGCTTGCGGCAATGGAAACCGGAAATGCCGGTCGCCGGATCGATGTCCTGGACGATGATCTTTTCCGGGGTGTGGGCAGCGACTTCTTCGATGTCCATGCCGCCTTCGGTCGAGGCCATGATGGACACGCGCGAGGTCGCGCGGTCAACCAGCACCGACAGGTACAGCTCGCGCTTGATGTCGCAGCCGTCTTCGATGTAGACGCGCTTGACTTCCTTGCCGTCGGGACCGGTCTGGTGAGTCACCAGGGTGTTGCCCAGCATGGCTTCGGCGTTGGAGCGGACGTCTTCGACCGATTTGACGACGCGGACGCCGCCCTTGGAGCCGGCAGCGGCTTCCTTGAAGGTGCCCTTGCCACGCCCGCCGGCGTGGATCTGCGACTTGACCACGAAGACGGGGCCGCCGAGTTCCTTGGCCACCCGCTCGGCTTCATCGGGCGTGTACGCCACACCACCGCGCAGGACTGGCACGCCGAACTTCTTCAGCAGCTCCTTCGCCTGATACTCATGAATGTTCATTGACTGGTCGCCTTGTTCCGTTGGCCCAATGACTTGGGAGGTCGTGCGAGAATGGCCCCGGCGCGCAGGCGCACCAGGGCCACAAGAGTCTTACTTGGACAGCATTTCCTTGGACAGGGCAATCAGGTCACGAACGGTGCCCACGGACTTCTCGAAGCCCGCCTTTTCCTCGGCGTTCAGTTCGATCTCGACCACCTTCTCCACGCCGTTCTCGCCGATGATCACCGGCACGCCGACGTAGATGCCGTCCTGGCCGTACTGGCCATCAACCCAGGCGGCGCAAGGCAGCAGGCGGCGCTGGTTCTTGAGGTAGGCCTCGGCCATCTGCACGCCGGCTGCGGCCGGGGCGTAGAACGCCGAACCGGTCTTGAGCAGGCCGACGATCTCGGCGCCGCCGTCACGGGTGCGCTGGATCATCTGGTCCAGCTTTTCCTGCGTGGTCCAGCCCATCTTCACCAGATCGGGCAGCGGAATGCCGGCCACGGTGGAGTAGCGGGCCAGCGGAACCATGGTATCGCCATGGCCGCCCAGCACGAACGCGGTAACATCCTGGACCGAGACATTGAATTCTTCAGCCAGGAAGTGACGGAAGCGCGCCGAGTCCAGCACGCCGGCCATGCCGACGACCATGTTGTGCGGCAGGCCCGACGCCTCGCGCAGCACCCACACCATCGCGTCGAGCGGGTTGGTGATGCAGATCACGAAGGCATTCGGGCAGTTTTCCTTGATGCCCTTGCCGACCGACGCCATCACCTTGGCGTTGGTGCCGACCAGATCGTCGCGCGACATGCCGGGCTTGCGCGGCACACCAGCGGTCACGATCACGACATCGGCGCCCGCGATGGCGCTGTAGTCGTTGGCGCCGGAGTAGGCGCAATCAACGCCTTCGATGGCCGTCGACTGAGCGATGTCCAGGCCCTTGCCCTGGGGCGTCCCTTCAGCGATGTCGAACAGGACGACATCGCCCAGGTCCTTCAGGCCGATCAGGTGAGCCAGCGTGCCGCCAATGTTGCCGGAGCCGACCAGAGCGATTTTCTTACGTGCCATGGAAATCCCTCTTCATAGCGAAATGGGTTTGGGTTGGACTACCACCCCGCTCGGCGCCAGCGGCAACCCTAACGGGCGGCTCTCGATACCCCGTTTCCACCCGTTAGGCAAGGGCCTTGCGGGGGCATGGGGGACATACAGAATAGCCATTGCGCAAGATTATTCCACGGTTTATCGCGGGTCGAACCCCGCCGTGCCGGTCCAAAGATGACCAATCCGCGAAAAAAGGACGCACTACCCGCGAACCACCCATTCGGGTAGGCCATAAAGAAGCCCCTAATGGGACCGCGCTCCATGCGTGGAAATGCAGCATGCACCAGCCTGAGCGGGTTCTCAACGGGGAAGGTCGAGGGCCGCAATCACCGCGAGACGATGCGGACGAGGCCGATTCGACGGCGACATAAACTTACGGCAGGTGCTTGGCCCCGAGGTAGTCCTCTGACTGCATCTCCATCAGGCGGGACACCGTGCGCTGAAACTCGAATGCGCCGTCGCCAGTCGGATACAGCGCCTCGGGCGGGGCATCGGCACTCATCGCCAGAAGGGTGCGGTGCTCATAGAGTGCATCGACCAGGGTGACGAACCGCCGCGCCGCGTTCCGGTTCTCCGGCCCTAATCGGGGTACTCGATCAATCACCACGGCATCGAACACCGAGGCGATGTGCATGTAGTCGGCCGGGCCGAGCGGCTGCTCACACAGATCGTCGAACGAAAACCGCGCCACATCGCCCGCAGCGCGCGGCACTGGAACGCGCCGCCCTGACACGAACACGGCGTCCGACCGCACGGGCCGCCCGTTGGCGAGGTGGCTGAACAGGCCGTCCATGGCGGCATCCGACTCCGCGCCCAACGGAGTATGGAAGACCGGCGACCCTCTCAGGCGGCCCAGGCGATAATCAGTTTCCGAGGCCAGATGCAGCAGGTCCAGCTTGGCTTTGATCTGCTCGATAAACGGCACGAACTTGTTGCGCTGGAGACCGTCCTTGTAGAGTTCATCGGGGTGACGGTTGGATGTCGTGACGATCACCGCGCCCCGCTCCATCAGTTCCTCGAACACACGGCCGACGATCATGGCGTCGGCGATGTCGTGGACCTCCAGCTCGTCCAGGCACAATAGCCAGCCGCGTTCGACCATGCGCGCGGCCAGCGGCGGCACCGGGTCGTCGCCATCGCGCCGACCGGCCCGCCATGCGTGGATCTCGGCGTGGAAGTCGCGCATGAATTCCTGGAAGTGCAGCCGTCGCTTGGCCTGAACCGGCGCCGTGCGGAAGAACAGGTCCATCAGCATGGACTTGCCGCGCCCCACCGGACCGTAGAGGTACAGCCCTTGCGGCGGCACCGGCGCCCGTTCCCGCCTGGCCAGCCCGAAGCGGGCCTTCCAGCCGGTCGCGCCGGTCGAGGGCTGGTACCCCTTGAGGGCGTGATGCAGGCTTTCCAGCTTCTCGATCGCCAGGGCCTGCACAGGGTCATGCCGCAGCCCGCCAGCGGCGAGCTTGGCCCGGTAAAGGGACAGGGGGGTATCGGTCATGGGGGCGCGTCTTTTGGTCCTTCAGGGTGTGGGACGGCCTCGCAAGGTTCCCGCGTCATGGCCCGACGCAGGTGCGAAAACGCCCCCCCGCTACATAGACGCACCCCGCCCCCGGCGCAACGACAGAGACGCGCGGACCGTTAACCGAGCATCGGAACCCAGCGACGGATGACGAAGGAGACCAGCATGCTCAAGTTCCTCGGCAGCGCCGTCGGCATCATCTTCCTGATCGGCCTGCTGGTCGTCATCGGGCTGCTGGCGCTGATATTTTAAGAGAATACGAAAACGCGCCGCAGGAGCCTCCCCCTGCGGCGCGTTTGATCGTCACCAAACCGAACTCAAGCCGTCGCGGCAGCCGCGTGGTCGGCGTTGAGCTTGTCGACGAGGGCCTCGAGAACCTCAGCCGCCATGTCATGGTCAATCTGACACGTTCCCGCCGCCTGATGGCCGCCGCCGCCGTATTCGAGCATCAGCTTGCCAATGTTGCTGGGACTGGACTTGTTGAAGATGGACTTGCCCACCGCGTACACGACGTTCTGGTTCTGGAAACCGCGCATGGCGTGGATGGACACGGTGACGTCGGGGTACAGGGCATAGATCATGAACCGGTTGCCGGCATAGATCGTTTCCTCGTCCCGCAGGTCGAGGACGACGACCTTGCCGCGCACGGTGGCGCAGCGCTGGATCTGCTGGGTGAACTTCGGCTCGTGGTCGAAGTACAGGTCGGTGCGCTCGCGCACGTCCGGCAGGGCCAACACTTCCTCTATGGTGTGATCGACACAGTAATCGATCAGCTCCATCATGAGCTGGTAGTTGGAAATGCGGAAATCGCGGAACCGGCCGAGGCCCGTGCGGGCGTCCATGATGAAGTTCATCAAGTTCCAGCCGGTCGGCGCCAGCACCTCACCGATGGTAAAATCAGCCGAGTCGCCCTTGTCAACGGCCAGCATCATTTCCTCGGAGATGCGCGGCAGTTTGGCGGCACCGCCGTAGTAGTCATAGACCACGCGCGCGGCGGACGGCGCATCGGGATGGATAATATGGTTGTCGCGCTTGCCTACGCGGAGCGTTTCCGACAGGTGGTGGTCGAACGCCAGATGCACGCCTTCGACATAGGGAAGGTTGGTTGTGATGTCGCGGTCGGTGATCTCGATCTTGCCGTCCTGCATGTCTTTGGGGTGGACGAACTTGATGTCGTCGATCAGCCCCAATTCCTTGAGGATCATCGCGCATACCAGGCCGTCGAAGTCACTGCGTGTGACCAACCGATACCTTTTCCCTTCGGCCATGGCGACCCCGCTCCCTGATACCATAAGACTCCAATGGACACACTTTACTGGTGCCCGCGTTACAGCGCAATCGGGCACGCATGGGATGTTGGAACCACGCCAGGCTTCGGCATTGCTTGCAATGGGGACGGCAATGGTTTATGACCCTCGGCTTCCGAACCATGAGCGGCGCGGCGGTGCGTCTGGTTTTCCGTTGAGGGAACCGATGCCGGGCATGCCCAGTCGCTCGAACCAAGAACCCTCTTCGGAGTTTTCGAAATGCCCAAGATGAAGACCAAGAGCGCCGCCAAGAAGCGGTTTCGCCTGACCGGCACGGGCAAAGTCCGTGGCAACGTCGCCTACAAGCGTCACATGCTCCGCAACAAGCCGCAGCAGATGAAGCGCCAGGCGCGCGGGACCTTCATTCTGAACGATTGCGACGCCCGCATCGTCAAGAAGTTCCTGCCCTACGGCTAAGCTTGTAAAAGACCTCGTCAGGAGACCGTTAAATGTCCCGTATTAAGCGCGGCGTTACCACCCACGCCCGTCACAAGAAGATCATCAAGCTTGCCAAGGGCTACCGCGGCCGGAACTCCACCAACTTCCGCATTGCGATCGAGAAGGTCGAGAAGGCGCTGCAGTACGCCTACCGCGACCGTCGCAACAAGAAGCGCGATTTCCGTGGCCTGTGGATCCAGCGTATCAACGCTGCCTCCCGCGAGCAGGGCATGCCCTATTCCCGCTTCATGGACGGCCTGAAGAAGGCTGGCATCGAGCTGGACCGCAAGGTGCTGGCCGACATCGCCGTGCGTGAGCCGGCGTCGTTTGCCTCGCTCGTCGAAAAGGCCAAAGCGGCCCTCGGCTGAGCGACCCCCGGCGTGCAAGCGCCAGGGCCAAAACGCTAAGACTGCGAGGGGGCTGCCTTCCCAAAGGCGGCCCCCTTTGCCTGTTTGGATAGGACATTCCGCATGGACAAGCTGGAAGACCTGCGCGCCGAGCTGTTGAGCGCGGTCGAATCCGCCTCCGACACCGACACGCTGGACAAGGTCCGCGTCGCCGCGCTCGGCAAGAAGGGCCAAATCACCGACCTGATGAAGGGCCTGGGCGGCATGGACGCCGACGCCCGCCGTGCCGCCGGTGCCGCCCTCAACGCGCTGAAGGATGCCGTGGCCGAGGCCATCGACACCCGCAAGCAAGCGCTGGAGGCCGACGCCCTGAACGCCCGGCTGGCCCACGAGCGCATCGACGTGACCCTGCCGGTGCGGCCCGAAACCGCCGGCACCCTGCACCCAATCAGCCAGACCATTGATGAAGTGGTGGCGATCTTCGGGCAGATGGGCTTCACGCTGGCCGAGGGGCCGGACGTCGAGGACGACTTCCACAACTTCACCGCCCTGAACTTCCCGCCCGGCCATCCGGCGCGCGACATGCACGACACGTTCTTTTTGAACGAGCGCGAGGACGGCACGCGGCACCTGCTGCGCACCCACACGTCGCCGGTGCAGATCCGCACCATGAAGACGACCGAGCCGCCGATTCGCGTCATCTGCCTGGGCCGCACCTACCGCTGCGACTCCGACATGACCCACACCCCGATGTTCCACCAGATCGAAGGTCTGGTGATCGACAAGGCGACCCACATGGGCCACCTCAAGGGCGTGCTGAAGGAATTCGTCGAGGCGTATTTCGAGGTCGATTCCGTCCCCATGCGGTTCCGCCCATCGTTCTTCCCCTTCACCGAACCGTCGGCGGAGGTCGATATCGGCTGCTCCCGCAAGGGCGGCGAGTTGAAGATCGGCGAGGGCGACGACTGGCTGGAAATTCTCGGCTGCGGGATGGTCCATCCCAACGTGCTGAAGTCCTGCGGCTACGACCCGCAGGTCTACCAGGGCTTTGCCTTCGGCATGGGCCTGGAGCGTATCGCCATGCTCAAGTACGGCATCCCCGATCTGCGCACCTTCTTTGAGTCGGACCTGCGCTGGCTGCGCCACTACGGATTCGCAAGCCTTGATGTACCGACCGTCACCGGAGGGCTGACCCGATGAAGTTCACCCTGTCCTGGCTCAAGGACCACCTGGATACCGACGCCAGCCTCGCCGAGATCGGCCGCACCCTGACCATGATCGGGCTGGAGGTCGAGAGCATCCACGATCCTGGCGCCGAACTGGCCGACTTCATCGTCGGGCATGTGCGCAGCGCGTCGAGGCACCCCGACGCCGACCGCCTCCAGGTGTGCGAAGTCGATACCGGGGCCGAAGTGCTCCAGGTGGTGTGCGGCGCCCCCAACGCCCGCGCCGGCCTCAAGGTCGTGCTGGCGCGGCCCGGCAACATCATCCCGGCGGACGGCTCCAAGCTCAAGAAGGGCAAGGTGCGCGGCGTCGAAAGCCAGGGGATGATGTGCTCCTCGCGCGAGCTGAACCTGGGCGACGATCACGGCGGCATCATCGAACTGCCCGCCGATGCGCCGACCGGCGCGCCGGTGACGCAAGTTCTGCCAGCCGACCCGGTGATCGACATCGCCATCACCCCGAACCGGGCGGATTGCCTTGGGGTTCGCGGCGTGGCGCGCGATCTGGCCGCCGCCGGTCTGGGCACCCTCAAGGACGACCCGCGCACCGCTCCGGTCGCCGGAACGTTCGCCAGCCCGATCAGCGTGACCCGCCAGTTCCCCGAAGGCCTGGACGATGCCTGCCCGCTGTTCGTCGGCCGCACCATTCGCGGCGTGAAGAACGGCGAAAGCCCGCAGTGGCTGAAGGACCGCCTGACCGCCATCGGTCTGCGGCCCATTTCGGCGCTGGTCGACATCACCAACTTCGTGACCATCGACCGCGCCCGCCCGCTGCACGTCTTTGACGCCGACAAGCTGACCGGCGGCATCGTGCCGCGCATGGGCAAGGCCGGGGAAACCATCGACGCCCTGAACGACAAGTCGTACACGGTCGATGAGTCGGTCGTGGTCATCGCCGATCATGCAGGCCCGCAAGCCATCGGCGGCGTCATTGGCGGCACCGCCACGGGCTGCACCGAGGAAACGACCACGGTGTTCCTGGAAAGCGCCCTGTTCGACGCCCGCCGCATTGCCGCCACGGCGCGCAGGCTGGGCATCGAATCCGACGCCAAGCACCGGTTCGAGCGCGGCGTGGACCCGGCCTCGGCCATCGCCGGGGCGGAACTCGCCACCCGCCTGATCCTGGAACTATGCGGCGGCGAAGCGTCTGAACTGGTCGTCGCGGGCACCGAACCGCGCTGGCAGCGCACCGTCACCCTGCGCCCCGAGCGGGTCGGCCAGTTGGTCGGCATCAACGTCGCCACCGACTCCATGATCGCCATGCTGCGCGGCCTGGGCTGCACGGTGGAGAACCAGGACGGCACCCTGGTTGCCGCCCCGCCGTCCTGGCGCGGCGATCTGGACGAAGAACACGATCTGGTCGAGGAAGTCGCCCGCCTGTACGGCTATGACAACATCGACGCCGTGCCCCTGCCCCGCCTGCCGATGCCCAAGCCGGTGCTGACCCCGCGCCAGAAGACCGTGCGCCTCGTCACCCGTGGCATGGCCGCCCGTGGGCTGCTGGAAACCGTGACGTGGTCGTTCCTGCCGCGTGCCCAGGCCGCCCTGTTCGGCGGCGGCGCGGACGCCATGCAGCTTGCCAACCCGATTTCATCGGATCTCGATGCGCTGCGGCCCTCGGCCCTGCCGAATCTCATCACGGCGGCCGGGCGCAACGCGGCGCGCGGCTTTGCCGATCTCGGCCTGTTCGAGATCGGGCCGCAGTTCAGCGGCGGCGAGCCCGGCGACCAAAAGCGCGTCGTTGCTGGTATTCGTGCAGGCAAGACCGGCCCCCGTCACTGGGCCGGTGCGCCCCGCGTGGTCGATGCCCTGGACGCCAAGGCCGACGCCCTGGCCGCCCTGGCCATCGCCGGGGTCAACGTGGACAATCTGCAAGTCGTGGCCGAGGCTCCGGCGTGGTATCATCCCGGCCGCTCGGGGACGCTGCGCCTGGGTCCGACCGTGCTGGCAGTGTTCGGGGAACTCCATCCCGGCGTGCTCAAGGCCCTGGACGTCAAAGGCACCGTGGTTGGATTCGAGGTGTTCATCGACGACACCCCGCTGCCCAAGGCCAAGGCGACCAAGGCCCGCCCGCTGCTGAACGCCTCGCCGTTCCAGGCGGTCGAGCGCGACTTCGCCTTCGTGGTGGAAACCTCGGTCCACGCCGACGCCTTGGTCCGCGCCGCCAAGGCCGCCGACAAGGCTCTGATTGCCGATGTCAGCGTGTTCGACCTCTACGACGGTCCGAACATGCCCGACGGCAAGAAGTCCCTGGCCATCAGCGTCACCCTGCAACCCCGTGACCGGACGCTGACCGACGAAGACATCGACCTGGTGTCCAACAAGGTGATCTCGAATATCGAGAAGGCAACCGGCGGCACATTGCGCGGGTAAGGCAGCAAGGAAGGTGCGAGGGGACTTGTCCCCTCGCACTCACCGATCCCGGCTGAATTCCATACACGCAGGAATCCGCTTTCTGGGTCAACTGCTTGTGATATACTGCGCGGCCCCGCGCTTGGCGCCTGGGTAAGACGGCGGTGTCGTGGGGATGCAGGGGGTCCGCCCGATGGTCGGGTGGAATCATAGGCAGCGAGTGATCGACCCGTGAAACTGACCATTGAGCGCGCAACGCTTCTGAAGTCCCTCGGTCACGTTCAGTCCGTGGTCGAGCGGCGTAATACCATTCCGATTCTGTCCAACGTGCGCCTGGAAGCCGGCCCCAACGGGCTGGCACTGAACGCCACCGACATGGACCTGGAGATCGTCGAGACGGTCGCCGCCGACGTCGCCCAGCCGGGCAGCACCACCGCCCCGGCGCATACCTTTTATGAAATCGCCCGCAAGCTGCCCGATGGCGCGCAGGTCGAGATCGCGTATTCGGGCGAGGACACCCAGCTAACGCTGCGCTCGGGCCGGTCGCGGTTTTCGCTGTCGTGCCTGCCGGTTGAAGACTTCCCGAACATGGTCGGCGGGACGTTCACCCACACATTCACCCTGCGCGCGGCCGATCTGCGCGGCCTGATCGACCGCACCAAGTTCGCCATTTCGACCGAGGAAACGCGCTACTACCTCAACGGCATCTTCCTGCACGGCACCGTCGCCGAGGGGGTGGACGTGATGCGCGCCGTCGCCACCGACGGCCATCGCCTCGCCCGCGTGGAAATCCCCCTGCCCGAGGGCGCCGCCGGGATGCCCGGCGTGATCGTGCCGCGCAAGACCGTGGCCGAGGTCCGCAAGCTGATCGAAGAAACCAATTCTGACGTCACCATTTCGCTGTCCGACTCGAAGATCCGCTTTGCCTTCGACGACGCAATGCTGACTTCCAAGCTGATTGACGGCACCTTCCCCGATTACGAACGCGTCATCCCCCAGGACAACGACAAGATCCTGGTGGTCGAGAAGAAGCCCTTCGCGGACGCCGTGGACCGCGTTTCGGCCATTTCGACCGAGAAAAGCCGCGCCATCAAGGTGGCGGTGGACAAGGGCACCTTGACCCTGTCCGCGTCCAGCCCGGAGGCCGGAAGCGCTGTGGAAGAAGTGTCGGTGTCCTACGACTCCTCACCCATGGAGATCGGCTTCAACTCGCGCTACCTACTCGACATCATGAACCAGATCGAAGGCGACGCCGCCCGCTTTGCCATGGCCGACGCCGCCTCGCCCACCGTCATCCGCGAAGTGGCCGATGGCTCGGCGGTCTATGTCCTGATGCCGATGCGGGTGTGACGGCAGGGCGCGCACCGAGGCACTTCCATGCCTGAGGCTTTCGCGCCGGTCGGCGTGCGGCGGCTGACCCTGACGGATTTCCGGTCGTATGGGCATCTGCGGGTCGAAACGGACCTGCGGCCCGTGGTGCTGACCGGGGCCAATGGGGCGGGCAAGACCAACCTCTTGGAAGCCGTTTCCTTCCTCGCCCCTGGCCGGGGCCTGCGCCGCGCCAAGCTGTCTGAGGTCACGCGTCTGGGCGCCCCCGGCGGACCCAAGGGCGGCTGGGCCGTCGCCGCGCTGGTCGACAGCGCGGTCGGGCCGGTGGATATCGGGACCGGGCGCCAGCCCGGCGACTCCGACCGCCGCGTGGTGCGCCTCAATGGCCAGCCCGCGCGCAGTCAAGGGGACCTCGGCGAATACGTCAGCGCGGTGTGGCTGACCCCGGCCATGGATGGCTTGTTCCGCGACGCCGCCTCGGGCCGCCGCCGGTTCCTGGACCGCCTCGTCTATGGCCTGGATACCGGCCACGCCAACCGTCTGTCGTCCTACGAGCAAGCCCATCGCGAACGCGCCCGCCTGCTGCGTGACGGCGTTACCGACCGGGCGTGGTTGAGCGCC
>JBAYSM010000056.1:0-17842 GCA_041676205.1 Rhodospirillaceae bacterium
AGATGATGGACGCTGGCGAACGTCTCCAGGCCGTTGAGCACCGGCACGCGGACCGACCCCACGCGGCACACCCGCGACAGGTCGTTGCGCATCAGATCCACAATCATCAGGTTTTCGGCGCGGTCTTTTTCGGAGGCCAGCAATTCGGCGGCCAGCGCCGCATCCTCGGCCGGGGTGGCGCCGCGCTTGCGGGTACCCTTGATGGGGCGCGTCTCGACCAAACCGCCGGGCGCGACGCGCAGGAACCGCTCGGGTGAGGCGGACAGCAGGTGCGCGCCGCCAAAGCTGGCACAGGCGGCGAACGGCGCCGGGGACAGGCTGCGCAGGCGGCGGTACAGGCTGAACGGGGGCAGGCCCCGCGGCAGGTCGGCCAGGAACCGCTGGGTGATATTGGCCTGAAAGATGTCCCCGGCCAGGATGAACTGCCGCGCCGCCTCGATGCGCGCCGCCGCGTCGGCTGTGCTTTGCTCGGCGGTCCAGGGGGCGGTCTGCGTCCAGTCCGGAGGGAGGAGGGGCGCATCCCCAAGCAACGCCGTCAGAGCCTCGGCCTCGGCGAGCGAAGGGGCGCAGGCCCAGGCGCGGTGGGTGGCGGTGTCGAACGCCACCACGCTGTCATAGAGGCCGAACGCCGCCTCGGGTACGCCCAAGTCATCGGGCAGCGGCGCGGGCAGGCGTTCCAGATGCCGACCGGCATCAAAGCTCAACCATCCGACGATGCCGCCGGTGAAGGGGGGGGCGTCGGGGTCCAGGGAGGCGCGCGGTAGGTCGGCGGTCAGGGCAACCAGGGCGGCAAACGGATCGGCTGGGTCGAGGACCACCCGGCGGGGCCGCACGCATACAAAGCTCCACCGCCCCCGGCCTCCGGCCTCGGCAGCCGAATCGAGCAGCACAGCGCCGTCCTCCCCGGCGAACGGGGCAAAGGCGGCAATCGGCTCGCGGTAGGGGATGGGAAGAAGAACGCTCAGCGCCGCGTCTCCCTGATGTTTTGCCCACCGACGCGGGCTCTGCCCGCACCCGCCAGGAGCCACGGGCTCCTGGACCTCGGGAGGTTAGCGCAGACAAGCCGCGCGCAGCGCATCAAATGTCAGCATTGTCTGCCTGCGGCGCAAGGTCAGCGTAGAAACCCTGATGGGATCCAAGCGCCAATGGCCCTTGGCGGGTCTGGGCAGCGCCCAGTCCTTACCCAAGCACCTATGGGCCGCCGCCTGGAAGCAGCGGCCCGATAATGCCTTACACCAGCGTCGCGAGCACGCGATCCGGCGGCTTGTGGCCGTCGGCGAAGGTCTTGATGTTGACCAGCACCTTCTCGCCCATGTCGATGCGGCTTTCGATGGTGGCCGATCCCATGTGCGGCAGCAGCACCACGTTGTCCATCTTCACCAGCTTGGGGTTCACGGCGGGTTCGTGTTCGAACACGTCCAGCCCGGCCCCGGCCAGTTCGCCCTTTTCCAACATGCGGACGAGGGCGTTTTCATCGACCACTTCGCCACGCGCCGTGTTGACGATGTAGCAATGCTCACGCAGCAGCTTGAGGCGGCGGGCCGACAGCAGGTGATAGGTCGCCGGGGTGTGCGGGCAGTGGATGGTAATCACGTCCATCCGGGCCAGCATCTGGTCCAGGCTTTCCCAGTAGGTGGCTTCCAGCTCGTTTTCGATGTCGGGGTGGAGTCGCTGCCGGTTGTGGTAATGGATCGCCATGCCAAAGCCCTTGGCGCGGCGCGCCACGGCCTGACCGATGCGGCCCATGCCGATGATGCCCAGGCGCTTGCCCCAGATGCGATGGCCCAGCATGTGGGTCGGCGACCAGCCGGTCCACTCGCCCTTGCGCACCAGCCGCTCGCCTTCGGTCAGGCGGCGCGGCACTGCCAGGATCAACGCCATGGTCATGTCGGCGGTGTCCTCGGTCAGCACGTCGGGCGTGTTGGTGACCGTGATGCCGCGAGTCTGGGCGGTGTTGAGGTCGATGTGATCGACGCCGTTGCCGAAGTTGGCGATCAGTCGCAGCTGATCCCCGGCCTGGGCCAGGATGCCTTTGTCGACCCGGTCGGTCACGGTCGGCACCAGGACGT
This sequence comes from Rhodospirillaceae bacterium, assembly GCA_041676205.1. Classification (GTDB taxonomy): domain Bacteria; phylum Pseudomonadota; class Alphaproteobacteria; order Rhodospirillales; family Rhodospirillaceae; genus Cauispirillum. The sequence goes on from JBAYSM010000056.1 coordinate 2,070, forward strand.
CCGCTTCCTTGACCGCCGCGATCAGTTCCTCACGGCTAAAGGCATGGTCGTCCATGTTCAGGCGGCAGTTGAAAAGCTCCATCATCCGCGTCTCGATGACATCGGGAAGCTTCCGCGTTACGACAACCAGCGGCTTCTTCTTGGCCATGAAGATCCTCCGTGGGAAATTTTTGATGCCTGGGAGTGCCGAGGCATGGTGAAACAAGCGTGGTGCCTTGGCTTACCAAGGCCTTCTCCGGTTGTCCAGTCCCGCCCCGGAAAGGCAGGTTCAAACGGTTGAATGAAATTGCCTGCAGGCGACCATAGACTGTGCGGCCACGCCATCTTGCGGGGACGGATTGGCTAGGGTGGCATCGCCCCACCGGATGAGTATAATGCGCCCGATCAGGCGTTCTGCCCACTTCGGGAATTACAATGATTCGCGTGCTTTCGGTGATCATCATTGGCGGGTGCCTTGGCGCAGCCATGTTGGGCGGCATTGCCTCTGCCGTTGCGCAGAGCAGCGGTTTGCCGCTGCCAAGGTTTGTCAGTCTGCGATCCGATCAGGTCAACATGCGCTCCGGGCCTGGCGTGCGATACCCGGTCGACTGGGTGTATCTGCGCCGCAACCTGCCGGTCGAGGTGATCGCAGAGTTTGACACTTGGCGTAAGATCCGCGATCCCGACGGCGCCGAGGGGTGGGTCCACCAGAGCATGCTGGCCGGGCGCCGCACCGTGTTCGTGCGCACCGGCCGCGCGCCGCTGCGCCGGACGGCCGATGACGAAGGCATGCCTGCGGCGCTGATCGAGGACGGCGTGGTCGGCCGCCTGATGCAGTGCCCGACCGGCAGCGAGTTCTGCCGCGTCGAAATCGCCGGCTTCCAGGGCTGGCTGAAGCGCGAAGAATTCTGGGGCGTCTACCGCACGGAATTCGTGGAATAGCGATAGTGAAGTGAAGTGAAGGGATTGACCACAGAGGACACAGAGATCACAGAGGTTTCGGTGCAGAAGGCAGCGCGCAGCGCAGATAAACCCTAAAGGGAATTTATCGCCTGCGGCGCAGTGGCCACCGAAACCTCTGTGACCTCTGTGCCTTCCTCGGTGTCCTCCGTGATTCCCCGCTTCACTTCCAGGGTGGCAAATCAGCCGTCAACGCGGACGATCACGTCAACGCGCTTGATCTGATAGCCAACGGGGGCGGCGGGGAGTTTTTCCCAGCGGACTTCGTCGCCGGGGATGTCTTCCAGGCGGCCCGAGGTCTCGAAATAGAAATGGTGATGGGTCGCGATGTTGGTGTCGAAGTACGACCGGCCCGGCTCGACCACGATCTCGCGCAGCAGTCCGGCGTCGGTGAACTGGTGCAACGCGTTGTAAACGGTCGCCAGTGACACCCGGATGTTGGACCCCAACGCCTCGGAATGCAGTTGCTCGGCCGAGATATGGCGGTGGCCGTTGTCGAACAGCAGTTTGGCCAGAGCCAGCCGTTGACGGGTCGGACGCAGGCCGACCGTGCGCAGACGGTCCAGGATGCTGGTATAGGGGCGCTGCAATGTCATGGCGTCCGATCCGGCTACTGCTTCAGAAGTCGTCATGTATTCTTAACAGTCCCAGCCGCAAATGGAAACCGTAAGGACGTATCCTCACGGTTCCACCCGCTGTTCGAGAAGACTTCCCCTATTTACGGGGAAACCTCAGTCGCCCGTCATGATGCGGTCGATCAATTCCTTGACCGTGGGCACATGCCCGTTGGCGTAGAACGGATCATTTGCAAACTTATAGGCATTATGACCGGCGAACATCAGTTCGTGTTCGATATCCATGCCGTGGCCGATGTTTTGCAGGGTCTTCTGAATGCAGAAGCTGCGCGGATCGGCGGGCTTGCCGGTGGACAGGTCGGCGCTGTGCTGCGACCAGTTGGAGAACGAACAGGCCGACAGGCAGCCCATGCACTCCTTCTGGTCGGTCATGATCTTGCGCGACTGGTCTTCGGTCACAAAGATCATGGTGTTGTCGGGGGTGCGCATACCCTGCACGAACCCGGCGGCCAGCCAACCTTCGACCTTGGGCTTGTCAGCCGGGGCGACGTAGATGGCGCGGCCACGGGCACCAATGGCAATGCCTTCGGTTTTGTCGCCCTCGGGTTCACGGGCGTAGGCGACCTGACGCTCTGAGCGGTCTTCCAGATCCTTCAGGAAGGCGTTCTTGACGGCCGAGGAATAGAACCCGGTCGGGCTGAAGCGGTGCAGCAGCACGTCGCCGGACTTCAGGGTCAACAGACGCTTTTTCCACTGCTCGGAAATCGGGCTTTCCTGGGTCAGCAGCGGACGGGTGCCGAACTGGAACGCGATGGGGCCGAGGTCGGCCTCCTCGATCCAATCCTGCCAATCGCGCAAGGCCCACACGCCGCCCGCCATCACGACGGGGACTTCGGGCACGCCCAGCGCACGCATGGTGGCGCGCAGTTCGACCACGCGCGGACGCGGGTCCTGCGGCACGCGCGGGTCCTCGACGTTGGACAGGCCGTTGTGACCGCCAGCCAGCCAGGGGTCCTCGTACACCACACCGCCCAGAAACTCCGGGGCCTTGTGATAGCTGCGCTTCCACAGCGCCTTGAAGGCGCGGGCCGACGATACGATGGGGTAATAGTACACGCCATGGCGCGCGGCGATCTCGGCCACGCGATAGGGCATGCCGGCGCCGCAGGTCACGCCATGAATGAGGCCCTTGGCCCCTTCCAACGCGCCTTCGAGGACCTGTTCGGCCCCGCCCATTTCCCACAGCACGTTCATGTGGATACGGCCCTGGCCGTTCGACATTTCATGGGCGATGCGCGCCTGATTGATGGCGCCGCGGATGCCCATGTCGATCAGTTCCTGGTGACGCTCGCTGCGCGTCTTGCCGTGGAACACACAGGGGATGTGGTTGCCCTGTTCGTCGTAGTAGTCCGCGTTGACGCCCGAAAACGTCCCGACGCCGCCAGCGGCGGCCCACGCGCCAGAGCTTTCGCCGTTGCTTACGGCGATGCCCTTACCACCCTCGACCAGAGGCAGAACTTCCTTCCCGGAAATGACCAACGGCTTGATCGCCTTCACCGCAACGCTCTCCCATTCTTTTGCCGCCCTGGCCGAAAAACCGGCACCGGGCAGTCCAAACCTGTTCGGCAACGGCCCCTGCTCAGCCGAATGCGCGACCCTTTATACTGCCTTGGCGAGCCGGACGCACCCCGCTATCTCTGATCCATCGCGTGAATTAGCACGCGCGGATCGTCGGTGAACACGGCCTGGACGCCTTGGGCGAGCAGAGACGCCGCCCGCGTGACGTTGTTGATCGTCCACACCGCCACCGCATGACCGCCCGCCGTCACCGCCGCAACGTCGGCCGCCGTGACCTTGGGGCCTAAATGAACAGCCTTCAAGCCGAGAATGAGGGCCGCTTCCTTCCAGTCGCCGGGCAACGTGTCTGCGATCAGCGCACGCGGCAGAGCCGGTGCCATATCCCGCGCCACGGCCAGGCTTTCACGCGAAAAGCTCGACAGAACCGGCGGTGCCCGGTCCGTGGGCCACATGTCGGCCGCCACCTGTGCCACAACCCGCGCCGTTTCCGCTTCGCGGCCCCGGCACGGCTTGATTTCCAGGTTAACTCCCAGGCCGAGGCCGAGGATGGTCTCCACGGCCTCCTCCAGGGTGGGGATGGGTTCGCCCGCGAACTCCGGGCCGAACCACGCCCCCGCATCCAACGCGCCGAGCATGTCCAAGGTGGCCGAGGCCACCGGACCGTGACCGTCGGTGGTGCGGTCCAGACGATCGTCATGGAACAGCACCGGACGGCCCTCGGCGGTCAACTTGACATCCACCTCCACCATCGCCGCCCCATCCAGGGCGGCGCGGCGGATGGAGGCCAGGGTGTTCTCGGGCGCCCGCGCACAAGCGCCGCGGTGCCCGATCACCCGCCCCGCGTAAAGGACGCCGGCAGCATGAACAGTGCCGGCAGTCCCGCTCACGGAGCGGCCTTTTCCTTGCCGGTTTCCTGGTCGATCTGCTTCATCGACAGCTTGACCTTGCCGCGATCATCGAAGCCGATGCACTTGACCCACACTTCGTCGCCCATCTTGACGTGATCGGACGGCTTGGTGTTGCGCTCGGGCGACAGTTCGGACACATGGACCAGACCGTCACGCTTGCCCAGGAAGTTGACGAAGGCGCCAAAGTCCATGAGCTTGACGACCTTGCCCTTGTAGATCTCACCGACGACCGGCTCGGCCACGATGCCCTTGATCCAGGCGATGGCCTTCTCGGTCGCGTCGGGGTCGGCCGAGGCGATCTTGATGGTGCCGTCGTCCTCGATGTCGATCTTGGTGCCGGTGACTTCGGTGATCTCGCGGATGACCTTGCCGCCGGACCCGATGATGTCGCGGATCTTGCCGGGATCGATCTTCATGGTGGTGATGCGCGGCGCGTTGCCCGAAACCTCGGTGCGCGCGGCACCCAGGGCACGGCCCATCTCGCCCAGAATGTGCAGGCGGCCATCGCGCGCCTGATTCAGAGCGATCTCCATGATCTCCTTGGTGATGGACGTGATCTTGATGTCCATCTGCAGGCTGGTCACGCCAACGTCGGTGCCGGCCACCTTGAAGTCCATGTCGCCGAGGTGATCTTCGTCACCCAGGATGTCGGACAGCACGGCGAAACGGTCGCCTTCCTTGATCAGACCCATGGCGATACCGGCCACCGGACGCTTCAGCGGCACGCCGGCGTCCATCATGGCCAGGGAAGCGCCGCACACCGAGGCCATCGAGGACGAGCCGTTGGACTCGGTGATCTCGGACACGACGCGGATGGTGTAGGGGAAGTCTTCCTTGGACGGCAGCAGCGGGTGCACGGCGCGCCACGCGAGCTTGCCATGGCCGATTTCACGGCGGCCCGGCGAGCCCATGCGGCCAGCTTCACCGACCGAGTAGGGCGGGAAGTTGTAGTGCAGCATGAACGTTTCGCGGTATTCACCGGCCAGCGCGTCGATGATCTGCTCGTCCTGACCGGTGCCCAAGGTGGTGACGACCAGGGCCTGGGTTTCCCCACGGGTGAACAGGGCCGAACCGTGGGCGCGCGGCAGGATGCCGACCTGACCTTCGATCGGGCGGACGGTCTTGGTGTCGCGGCCGTCGATGCGGGTGCCGGTGTCGAGGATGTTGGAGCGCACCACGTCGGCTTCGAGCGCCTTGAAGATCTCGGCGGCCAGCGCCTGGGCGGCCGGGCTTTCCTCGGCCACGGCGGCGAACGCCTTTTCCTTCACGGCGCCGACGGCGGCATACCGCTCGGTCTTCTGCGGGATGGCATAGGCCTTGGACAGTTCGGCCCGGAAGCCGTCGAACAGGGCCTGAACCTGAGCGTACTCGGCCGGGACGGCCGGCAGTTCGCGCGGCTCCTTGGCGTGGTTCTCGGCCATCTCGATGATCGCCTGGATGACCGGCTGGAAGGCCTCATGGCCGAACGCCACGGCGCCCAGCATGATTTCTTCGGACAGTTCCTGGGCCTCGGACTCGACCATCAGGACGCCTTCGGTGGTCCCGGCGACAACCAGATCCAGAACGCTCTCGGCCACTTCGGCAACGGTCGGGTTCAGGACGTACTTGCCATTGATGTAGCCGACGCGGGCGGCGGCAATCGGACCCATGAACGGCAGACCCGACAGGGTCAGGGCGGCGGACGCGCCGACCATGGCAACGATGTCGGGATCGTTTTCCAGGTCGTGGCTGAGCACGGTGCAGACCACCTGGGTCTCGCAGCGGTAGTCCTTGTGGAACAGCGGGCGGATCGGACGGTCGATCAGGCGGGAAACCAGGGTTTCCTTCTCGGACGGACGGCCTTCGCGCTTAAAGAACCCACCGGGGATCTTGCCCGCGGCAAAGGTCTTTTCCTGGTAGTTGACGGTCAGCGGGAAGAAATCCTGACCGGGGCGCGGCGACTTGGCGCCGACGGCGGTGCACAGGACGATGGTGTCACCGTAGGTGGCCATGACGGCACCACCAGCCTGGCGGGCGATCTTGCCGCTTTCCAGAACCAGCGTGCGGCCACCCCAATTGATTTCCTTACGGAATTCCTTGAACATTGACATACGACTTCAATCCTTTTCACGTCGGGCCGGCTGCCTCGTCGTGTGCCGGGGGTCCGTCCTGCGCGGATCGCAAGCCGAACTGTCCCGGGCCACCGGCCCCGGTCGGTCTCTTTTTCCTTCATCACCAAACGAATAGCGGCCACCCGATCGAAATGCGGTGCGGGAAACCGGGGACACGGACGGGCACAAAACCACCGTCCGGCTCATCGAAACATTTGGGATCGCAAACGCGGGACGCCAACCCCTCGGGGTTCCGGCCCATAAGGTGCGGGACGCCCGAAGGCGTCCCGCAACACTCTTTACTTACGGATGCCGAGGCGTCCGATCAGGTCTTCGTAACGCTGCACGCTCTTCTTCTTGGTGTAGTCCAGCAGGCGGCGGCGTTGGCTGACCATCATCAGCAGGCCACGACGCGAGTGGTTGTCCTTCTTGTGCTCCTTGAAGTGCTCGGTCAGGTTCTTGATGCGCTCCGTGAGGATCGCGACCTGCACTTCGGGGGAGCCGGTGTCACCGGGCTGAAGGGCGAATTCGTTGATCAGTTCCTGCTTGCGCTCGGCAGTGATCGACATCGTAAACTCCGTTTTCTAGAGATTCATGACACGGACCGGGCGGATCTCACCGCCGTCGATCCTGGCGACCGCCACAAGACGACCCTCGGCCATGGCGCGCACTGTGTCGCCGTTGGCCACGTTGCTGAGGGGGATACGGGTTGCCACGCGCAACAAAGACACGGGCAGACCGCTCGACAAGCGGCGGGCTTCCTCTCCCGTAAGGGCCACCGCCGGGATGTCGTCCAGCGCGGTCTCTATGGGAAGAAGGAATTCCATTGGGGCCGCACTATGCCCCAGCTCTTGCAATTTATCCAGCGAAATTGCGCCATCTTCCCGGAACGGGCCGCAGGCCACGCGGCGCAGCGCGGCCACATGGCCCACTGTCCCCAGGGCGCGCGACAGATCGCGGGCCAATGACCGGATGTAGGTTCCCTTGCCCGCCACCACGCGGAAACAGGCATGGTCGGCGTCGGGCTGATCGACCAGATCAAAGGCGTCGATACGCACGATGCGGGCGGTCAACTGCACGTCCTCGCCGCTGCGGGCCAGATCATAGGCCCGCTGCCCATCAACCTTGACGGCCGAAAACTTGGGCGGCACCTGTGACAGGTCCCCCAGGAAGGCGGGCAACGCGGCCTCGATGGCGGCGCGGTCGGGGCGTTTGGTCGAGGTTTCGACCACCGCGCCCTCGCGGTCGTCGGTGGTGGTTTCCTCGCCCCAGCGGACTGTGAAGGTATAGACCTTGGTGCCGTCCATGACATAGGGCACCGTCTTGGTCGCTTCGCCCAAGGCAATTGGCAGGATACCGGTCGCCAAAGGATCGAGCGTGCCGCCGTGACCGGCTTTCTGGGCGTTGAAAATGCGCCGCACTGCCCCGACCACCTGGGTCGAGGTCATGCCCAACGGTTTGTCGATGGCCAGCCAGCCGTTGATGACGTCGCCCCGCCGCCTACGGGCCATTGCGGCCCTCTGGCCCCTGGTCGTCTTCGTCGCTGTCCCCGCCATCGCCCTGTTCGGGTTCGTCGTCTGGCGAGCGCAGGTATTCGGGGTGGGTGTCGCGCAGCACCTTGGGATCATGCAGCAGCGTGTTGATGCGCTGAACCTGATCGAAGGTAGTGTCGGCCTCGAAGAACAGGTTGGGCACATGGCGCATTTCCACGCGATGGGCCAGTTCGTGGCGCAGGTGGAACCGCGCCCGCTTCAACGCTTCCAGCACGGGGCGCACGTCTCCACCACCCAATGGGGTGATGAAGGACGTGGCGTTGCGCAGGTCCGGGCTGATGCGGACTTCGGTAATGGTGACTGGCGTGGTGGACAGCACCGGGTCGCGCAAATCACCGCGCTCCAGCACCATCGCCAGGGCGTGACGGACTTCCTCCGCCACGCGCTTCTGGCGCTGGCTGGGCGGTTTCTGACCGCCTCTGCTCATGGCAGGCCCCTTCGACTGTGTTCGGGAAGTTCGGAGATGTGCCGCGCTTTAAAGCTGACCGGCAATCTCGTCCATCTCGAAGCACTCGATGACGTCTTTGGGCTGGATGTTTTCGTAGTTGGCGAACGACATACCGCACTCGTAGCCTTCGCGGACTTCCTTGACGTCGTCCTTGAAACGCTTGAGCTGACCCAGATCGCCTTCGTGAATGACCACGTTCTCACGCAGCAGGCGGACCTTGCAGCCGCGCTTGATGGTGCCTTCCGTGACCATGCAACCGGCGACCTTGCCGACCTTCGTGATGTTGAACACCTCGCGGATTTCGGCGTACCCGATGAAGCGTTCCTTGAAGGTCGGCTCCAGCATGCCGGTCAGCGCGCGGCGGACGTCCTCGACCACATCGTAGATGATCGAGTAGTAACGGATGTCCACACCGTCGCGGCGGGCCATTTCACGGGCCTGCGGGTTGGCGCGGACGTTGAACCCGATGACCAGGGCGTTGGACGCCTTGGCCAGCGTGATGTCCGACTCGCTGATCGCGCCGACGGCGGAGTGCAGGACGCGCACCTTGACCGCATCGGTGCCGATCTTTTCCAGCGTGCCGATGAGAGCCTCGACGGACCCCTGCACGTCGCCCTTGATGACGACCGGCAGTTCCTTGGCTTCGCCGGCCTGAATCTTGGCGAACATCTGGTCGAGCGTGCCACGCGCCGACTTGACGGCGTGCGCCTCGCGCTCCTTGCGCTGACGGTATTCGGCGATTTCGCGGGCCTTGGATTCTTCCTCGACCACGATGAATTCGTCACCGGCGGACGGCGTGCCGTTGAGGCCGATGATTTCCACCGGCGTTGACGGACCGGCTTCCTCAAGCCGCTTTCCGTGGTCATCGACCATGGCGCGGACGCGGCCCCATTCGGACCCGGCGATGAACAGGTCGCCGACGCGCAGGGTGCCGCGCTTGATCAGCACCGTGGCGACGGAGCCACGGCCCTTGTCCATCTTGGCTTCGACGATGGTGCCTTCGGCGGCGCGATCGGGGTCGGCGGTCAGGGCCAGCAACTCGGCCTGGAGGAGAATGGCCTCTTCCAGCTTTTCGAGGTTCAGGCGCTTCTTGGCCGACACTTCAACGGTCAGGACGTCACCGCCCAGGGCCTCGACCACCAGTTCGTGCTGCAGCAGAGCCTGATGGATACGGGCCGGGTCGGCGGCGGGCTTGTCGATCTTGTTGATCGCCACCACCACCGGAACTTCCGCGGCGCGGGCATGTCGGATGGCTTCGATGGTCTGCGGCATGATGCCGTCATCGGCCGCAACCACCAGGATCACGATGTCGGTCACCTTGGCGCCACGGGCGCGCATGGCGGTGAACGCCTCGTGGCCCGGAGTGTCGATGAAGGTGATCTTGTCGCCCGACCTCATGGTCACCTGATAGGCGCCGATGTGCTGGGTGATGCCGCCGGCTTCTCCGGATACCACGTCGGTCGCCCGCAGGGCGTCGAGCAGCGAGGTCTTGCCGTGGTCGACGTGACCCATGACGGTGACCACCGGGGCGCGCGGACGCATCCGGGCCGGATCGTCGGGGCCGGTTTCCAGGCCGACTTCGATGTCGGATTCGGACACGCGCTTGATCTGGTGCCCGAATTCCTCGGCCACCAACTGCGCGGTATCGGCGTCGATCGACTGGTTGATGGTCGCCATCACGCCCATCTTCATCAGGACCTTGATGACGTTGGGGGCGCGCTCGGCCATACGGTTGGCGAGTTCTTGAACGGTGATCGCGTCGGGCACGATGACGTCGCGGACAATCTTTTCCTGCGACTGCCGCATCATCTGCTGCTTGCGCTTTTCCTTCTGCGCGGCACGACGCAGGGCGGCCACGGACCGGCCACGCGCCTCGCCATCATCATCCAGGGCAGCGGTGATGGTCAGCTTGCCACGGCGCTTCGGCTCCACGGCGGGCTTCTTCGGGGCGACCTTGGCACCGGCCTTGACCGCACCGCCGGCCTTGCGCCGCTCGTCGTCTTCCTCGGCGGCCTTGCTGCGCACCGGCGGCTTGGACTCGGGGGCCTTGGCGGCGGGACGCGGAGTGGCGTCGGCGGCGGCCGGCTCGGCAGCGACGGCCGCTGGCGCTTCCACCACGGCCGGAGCCTCGGGCTGGACCGGAGTCGGATTGGCGGCTTCCTCAGCGGCGCGGGCGGCAGCCTGTTCAGCCTCCACACGGGCGCGCTCGGCTTCCTCGGCCGCCCGCTGGGCGTCGAGTTCGGCCTTGCGGGCAGCCTCTTCGGCGGCCCGGACCTTGCGCGCATCTTCCTCGCGGATGGACGCCTGGAGGGCAGCCAAACGGTGGTGGCGTTCCTCCTCCGTCAGTCCGGCGAGGGACGGATGCGACAGGTCGGGCACCGACGGGCCACCCTTGGTCCCATCGGCAGACTGACCGGGGACGTACGTCCGCTTCTTGCGACGCTCCACGGTGACGACCTTGGAGCGGCCATGCGGAAAGCTCTGGCGGACCTGGCCGGCCTCAACCGACTGCTTCAGCTCCAGCTTGCCACGCGGCGACAGCGTAAGCGGCTTCTTTTCGTTATCGTTCGACATGCGTCCCGGTTCGTTCCTGGCGTTCAATCCGTGCCGGCCGGCGCCATGAAGGCGGACAGCCGGTCGAGTTCCTCGAGCAAGCGCGCGACCAATGGGCGGTGCGCCTGCTTGCCGGCCAGGACGGCCACGTGCACTACGTGGTCCCGGCCGAGTGCGGCGGCCAGTTCGGCCCCCGAAAGAATATCAACGACGCGCGCCCCTGGGGCCGCGGCCATAACCTTGCGCCGACCATCGGCGGCACCTTCGGCGGCTTCCAGAAGCAGGGCAACGGTGCCCTCCTTGCCGGCGGCCTTGACTTGGTCAAACCCGGCCACCACCACACCGGCCCGCCGGGCCAGTCCCAGAAGGTCCTGGCAGCGCGCCCGCAACAGCCGTTCCAAACGGTCGGCCAAATCGGGCGGCACCTTGACCGCCTGACGAGCAGCCCGTGCGAAGGCCCGCTTCGCCGTGGCTGTTTCTACCATATCGCGGCGGGCACTCAACCACAAACCCCGACCTGGCAGCCGGGCATCAAGGTCGGGCACCACGTCGCCCTCGGGTCCGATGACGAAACGGAGCAACCCATCCTTGGGCTGCACCTCCCCGCTGACGATGCACCGGCGGACCGTTTCACCGTCTTGGCGCGGGGCAGCGGCCCCCTTGCGGTGGGCTGCCTTTCGCTTTCGGCCGGTGGAGACAGCGGGTTTGCCGTCGGCACCGGGAGCATCGGACATCTGGCTCAGGCTGTCGCCTCCGGCGCCCCGTCCTCACCGCTGTCCGTCTTCGCCGCAGCATCCTCGGCCGTCGCGGCGGACGCTGCGGCGATCATGGCGGCGCCTTCCTCGGCGGTGAACCAGCCAGCCTTGACGCGGGCGTCGATGATCAACGCGTTGGCCTCGTCATGGGTCAGCAGATCGTTGCCGACGATATCGCGCAGATCGTCGCCCGACAAGTCGGCCAGATCTTCAAGTTCCTTGACGCCGTTTTCACCCAGCGCCACCAACAGGGTCGGGCTGAACACGTCGTAATCGGCCACCGCGTCAGACACGCCAAGCTCACGGCGGCGCACGTCGGCGGCTTCTTCCTGTTCCTGGAGCCACCCGGCGGCGCGGGCCTGCAACTCTGCCGCCACGTCGTCGTCGAAGCCTTCGATGGAGGTCAGTTCCTCCAACGGCACGAAGGCGATTTCCTCCAGGGTCGAGAACCCTTCGGTCACCAGCAGATGGGCAATGACGTCGTCGACGTCCAGTGCCTCGATGAACAAGTTGGACCGCGTGCGGAATTCTTCCTGACGGCGCTCCGACTCGGCTTCTTCGGTCAGGATGTCGATATCCCACCCGGAAAGCTGCGAGGCCAGGCGCACGTTCTGACCGCGACGGCCGATGGCGAGGCTGAGCTGGTCGTCGGGCACCACCACTTCCATGCGGTGGGTGTCTTCGTCGAGCACCACCTTGGCGACTTCGGCGGGCGCCAAGGCATTGACCAGGAAGGTCGCCGGATCGGCCGACCACTGGATGATGTCGATCTTTTCGCCCTGAAGCTCGGCAACCACGGCCTGCACGCGCGACCCGCGCATACCGACGCAGGCGCCGACCGGATCGATGCCCGAGTCGTTGGACAGCACGGCGATCTTGGCGCGCGAGCCGGGATCACGGGCCACCGCCTTGATCTCGATGATGCCGTCATAGATTTCCGGCACTTCCTGGGCGAACAACTGCTTCATGAAGCCGCCGTCGGTGCGCGACAGGAAAATCTGCGGGCCGCGCTGTTCCTGGCGCACATCCATGATGTAGGCGCGGACGCGGTCGCCGTTCTTGAAATGCTCGCGCGGGATGACCTGATCGCGGCGCAGCAGCGCCTCGGCCCGGCCCAGATCGACGATGACGTTGCCGAACTCGACGCGCTTGACCAGACCGTTGACGATCTCGCCCATGCGGTTCTTGTATTCATTGAACTGACGCTCGCGCTCGGCGTCGCGCACCTTCTGCACGATGACCTGCTTGGCGGTCTGGGCGGCGATGCGGCCAAAGTCGATGGGCGGCAGCGGGTCGACCAGGAACTCGCCCACCTGGACATCGGCCTTCTTGCGCCGCGCCTTTTCAGGCAGCATCTGGGTGTGCTCGTCCTCGACCTCGGTCACCACTTCGATGTAGCGCGCCAGCTTGATTTCGCCGGTGCGACGGTCGATATGGGCGCGGATGTCATGCTCGTGGCCATATTTGGAGCGGCCAGCCTTTTGAATGGCCTGCTCCATCGCCAGGAAGACCTCGTCGCGGTCGATGCCCTTGTCGCGGGCGACGCTGTCGGCTACCTGGATAAGCTCGGGCCGAGCCATGCCAACGGTGCGTTCGCCGGAAGTGCGTTCCCCAGAAGTGCGTTCCATCGTGCGCCCTAATGCTCCTGTTCAAACCGCTTGGTCACGGCGTCGATCAGTTCGTCGGTGAGGATCAGCTTGGCGCGGGACACCCGGGCCAAGGGAACCAGATGCTCGCCGTCCTCGCTGGTCAGGTGGACCGTTTCACCCGCTTCGTCGAGGCCCATCAGGCGCCCGGAGAACCGCTTGCGCCCGTTGACCAGGCTATCGGTTTCCAGCTTGACGTCGAATCCGGCCCACGCCACGAAGTCCTTGGCGCGGGTCAGCGGACGGTCGATGCCCGGTGAGCTGACTTCCAGGTTGTAGGCCCCCGGCAGGGGGTCCTCCACGTCGAGGACAGCCGACAGTGCGCGCGAAATGGTGGAGCAGTCCTCCACCGCCATCGGCGCGCCGTCAACACGATCCGCCATCACCTGAAGGGTCTGGCGTTTTGTCCCCTGCACCTGCACGCGCACCAATTCATAGCCCAATCCCTCGAGAGTGGGTTCGATGATGGCGGCAAGGCGCTCCTGAAGCTGCATCGGTGGTCTTCTGCCTGCTGTCTGATCTAAACCGTGAAGTGCGTGGCGCGGATTCCTGAGGCCCATAACAAAAAGAGTGGGCCGATGGCCCACCCCCTTTGAGCCTCACGAGGCGCCATAGAGAATGTCTATGCAGCGTATATAGCAGCGCCGCGGTGGAAAGACAAGGGTGCAGCCAAGTCGCGCCGGGGCCTCAGCCTTCCGTTCCCCGCGCCCGCCGCAAGAACTGGAGATACTTGGGTGTGCGGCCGTGGCGGTGGGCCTTGGCCTCGTACCGACTTTCGATGGCGTCGGCCCAGCGCACCCGCCAATCCGACGGCCCCTTGGCGGTCCACTGGAAGGCAGGATGGACCGGCACATGGCGCAGGGTCCAGCGGACATAGTTCATGTCGTCCGACGCCACCCGGAACTCGCCGCCATCGCGCAGCAGGCGCGCCACGGCGTCCAGGTTATGCGGATTGATGAAGCGCCGCCCGGCATGGCGGGCTTTTGGCCACGGGTCGGGGAACAGCAGGAACACCTTGTCCAGGCATCCATCGGGCAGATGGTCGAGGAATGGCCGCACGTCGTCGCCGTACAGCCGGATGTTGTCGAGTCCCTGGTCGTCGATCTTGCGCAGCAGCTTGCCGATGCCGTTGATGAACGGCTCGGCGCCGATAAAGCCGACATCGGGATTGGCCGCCGCCTGGGCCGCCATGTGCTCGCCGCCGCCAAAGCCGATTTCCATCCACACCGCGCGCACCGGACGGGGAAACAGGGTCTTCGGGTCGAGCACCGCGCCCTCGGCCAGTTCCGCCTTGCCGTAGGGGTCCTTGGCGGCGCGCGGCAGGGCAAGGCGCGGGAACAGCGTCTCGATCAAGGATTCCTGGAGAGGTTTCAACCGCTTGCCCCGGCGGCGCCCATAGAAACGGGTGTCGACGGCAGGCGTTTGGTCAGCACTCACGGCAGGCGGCCTTTTTATTCGGGGATACGGAAGCCGAAACGCGCATGGACCGGGAAAGTCCATGCGCGCCGGTAACACGATAACATGCAACGAGCGTTACGCGCTCACGGCACCAAACGCGGCCTTGAGGGCGCCGACCAGATCGGTGCGCTCCCACGAGAACCCGCCGTCCTCGGTCGGGGTGCGGCCAAAGTGGCCGTAGGCCGCCGTGCGCGCATAGATCGGACGGTTCAGGCCGAGGTGCTCGCGGATGCCGCGCGGGCTGAGATCCATCAACTGCGGCAGCAGCTTCAGCAGGTGGGCTTCGTCAACCTTGCCGGTGCCGTAGGTGTCGATATAGACCGACAACGGCTTGGACACGCCGATGGCGTAAGAGACCTGGATCAGGCACTTCTCGGCCAGACCGGCAGCCACGACGTTCTTCGCCAGATAGCGCGCCGCATAAGCGGCCGAACGGTCCACCTTGGTCGGATCCTTGCCCGAGAACGCACCGCCGCCGTGCGGAGAGGCGCCGCCGTAGGTATCGACGATGATCTTGCGCCCGGTCAGGCCGCAGTCGCCATCCGGCCCGCCGATGACGAAACGGCCGGTCGGGTTGATGTAGATCTCGTCGTCCGCCGGCATCCAGCCCTCGGGCAGGACTTTTTCAATGTGCGGTATGACCAGCGCGCGGATTTCGTCCTGGCTGCAATCGGCATCGTGCTGGGTGGACACCACGACGGAGGTCGCGCCGACCGGCTTGCCGTTGACGTAGCGCAGGGTGACTTGGCTCTTGGCGTCCGGGCCGAATCGCTTTTCGCCGGCGTGGCGCACGTCGGCCATGGACTTGAGGATGTTGTGCGAGAACTGGATGGGGGCTGGCATCAGCTCGGGCGTCTCGGTGCAGGCATAGCCGAACATGATGCCCTGGTCGCCGGCGCCTTCGTCCTTGTTGCCCGCCGCATCGACGCCCTGAGCGATGTCGGCTGACTGGCTGTGCAGATGCGAGATGATCTCGCAATCCTTCCAGTGGAAGCCGTGCTGCTCGTAGCCGATATCCTTGATGGCCTTGCGCGCGACGTCCTTGAACACATCGTGGTTCAGGTGGTCGGGGCCGCGGACTTCGCCGGCCAGCACCACAAAGTTGGTGGTCGCCAGGGTTTCGCAGGCCACGCGGGCGTAGGGATCGGCCGCCAGGAACAAGTCGACGATGGAATCGGAGATGCGGTCACAGACTTTATCCGGGTGCCCTTCGGACACGGATTCGCTGGTGAACAGGTAATCAGACTGGGCCACGTCTTTCTCCTCCATA